>JAEUJP010000797.1 GCA_016793725.1 Myxococcaceae bacterium
CGGTGGTGATGCGGGGCTCACAGCGAATACCGCAGTCTGCGCCGGCGTCTCTCGACCTCACACAGCAGTCAGCGCTCAGGAGCAGGGGGTCTGTGGTCGCACGGCTGCTGCACGTGCCGCCGCGCTCTGGGAGCGTGCTGACCTCGGTTCCGATCTCGATGGCCTGGCAGATCTTGAACGCGTCTCGCGTGTCACAGCCGACCAACACCCCCAACAGCAACAACCGCTTCATCACTCCCCCACCATGTCTTCCGGCCTCACCCAACGGTCGAAGTCGTCGGGCCTGACGAGGCCGAGCTTCGCAGCCGCCTCTTTCAACGTCGACCCCTCTCGATGCGCCGTCTTCGCGATCTTCGCCGCGTTGTCGTAGCCGATGTGCGGGTTCAGCGCGGTCACCAGCATCAGCGAGCGCTCGAGGTTCTCGCGAATGCGCTCGCGGTTCGCCTCGAGCCCCTCGATGCAGTGCTCTCGAAAGCTGCTCATGCCGTCGGCGAGCAGCCGGCACGTCTGCAAGAAGTTGTGCACCATCAGCGGCTTGAACACGTTGAGCTCGAAGTTGCCGCTCGCGCCGCCGAGCGAGATGGCCACGTCGTTGCCCATCACCTGCGCGCACGCCATCGTCAGCGCCTCGCACTGCGTCGGGTTCACCTTGCCCGGCATGATCGAGCTGCCCGGCTCGTTTTCGGGAATGTTGAGCTCGCCGAGCCCCGAGCGCGGGCCCGACGCGAGCCAGCGCACGTCGTTCGCGATCTTGAACAGCGACGCCGCGAGCCCTTTCAGCGCGCCGTGCGCGTGCACCAGCGCGTCGTTCGCCGCGAGCGCTTCGAACTTGTTCGGCGCCGTCACGAACGGCAGCCCCGTGAGCTGCGCGAGCTCTTTCGCCACGCGCTCGGCGTAGCCCTTCGGCGCGTTCAGCCCCGTGCCGACCGCGGTGCCGCCGAGCGCGAGCTCGTGCAGGTGGGGCAGCGCGAGGTGCAGGTGGTGTTCGGCGTGGCCCAGCTGTGCCACCCAGCCCGACACCTCTTGCCCGAGCGTCAGCGGCGTCGCGTCTTGCAGGTGTGTGCGGCCGATCTTCACGACGCCGGCGAAGCGCTCGACCTTCTTCTGCAGCGCCGCGCGGAGCTGCTCGAGCGCCGGCAGCACGTCGCGCACGACGGCCTCGCACGCCGCGAGGCTCATCGCGGTGGGGAAGACGTCGTTGCTGCTCTGGCCCTGGTTCACGTCGTCGTTCGGGTGCACCTGGCGCTTCTCGCCGCGCTCGCCGCCGAGCAGCTCGCTCGCGCGGTTCGCGAGCACCTCGTTGACGTTCATGTTCGTCTGCGTGCCGCTGCCGGTCTGCCAGACCGAGAGGGGGAACTCGGCGTCGTGCTGGCCGCCCAGCACCTCGTCGGCGGCGGCCTCGATGGCGCGCGCCTTGTCGGTCTTCAACGAGCCGAGCTCGGCGTTCACGCGGGCGGCGGCCTTCTTCACGGTGACGAGGGCGCGCACGAGCGCCGGGGGCATCTTTTCGGTCGAGATGTCGAAGTGGTGGAGCGAGCGCTGCGTCTGAGCGCCCCACAGCCGCTCGGCGGGTACCTCGATGGGGCCGAAGGTATCTTTTTCGATGCGGACGGAGTGGCTCATGGTTCGAAGCTGTATAACTGGGGGCCTCAATGGCCTCACGTCACGAAGAGATCGTTCGCCGGTGGATCGATGAGGGCTTCTCGAAGGGCAACGTCGCGCTGGCCGATGCGCTCGTCGCCGAGGGGCTCATCGCGCACACCGCGCTGCCGGGCCAGTCGTCGGGCCGCGAGGGGCTGAAGAAGGCGGTGAGCACGCTGCGCGCCGCCTTCCCCGACCTCGCGGTGCGCATCGACGACCTCATCAGCGAAGGCGACCGCGTCGCCGTGCGCGACGAGATCATCGGCACACACCAGGGCACCTTCAACGGCATCGCCGCCACCGGCCGCAAGGTCTCGGTCGGGCGCATCTCGTTCTACAAGCTCAAAGACGGGCAGATCGCCGAGACCTGGTCGCAGCTCGACATGGCCGGCCTCATGCGCCAGCTCACTTCCCCGACCGCCTGATTCGGCCCAGAATGGCGCCGATGTTGCGTCTGACGGTCGTCGCAGCAGCGCTGTCGTTCGCGGCCTGCCAGTGCACCACACGCGCGAGCGAGCACACGTACGCGTGCGTCGGTGATGCCGACTGCGCCGAGGGCTTCACGTGTGTGGCGCTCGTCTGCACCCTGCACGGCGGCACCGCGGGCGGGGGTGAGGCCACGGCCGGCGGCGGCGCGCCCGCGGGCGGCGGCACGGCCGGAGGAAACACGACCGCGGGTGGCGGCGCCAGCGCCGGCGGCGGCGCAGCGACTGCCGGAGGCGGCATGGGCACCGGCGGAGGCGTGCCCCCGACCTCGCTCGTCTTCACGACGACGCCACCTTCACCGCTGCCCGCGGGCACCTGCTTCCCCGCCATCGTCGAGGCCCGCCTCGGAGCGAGCCCTCAGGCCGTCACCGTCGACTCGCCCATCGGCCTCACCGCGGCGTCTGACGCCGGCGTCGGCGCGCGCTTCTACGCCTCTTCGAACTGTGCGACCTCGGTCTCTGCCGTCACGCTCTCGGCGAACCAGTCGACCGCCGCGTTCTGGGTGAAGCCCATCACCGGCGGCGCCGTCACCGTCGCGGCAGACACGAGCTTCGGCCAGGCGACCCAGAACCTGACCGTGCTGCCCGCAGTGCGCCGCGGCAGCAACTGCGGGTTTCAGACCGCGATGACGACCGACGACGGCGGCTCGGTGCCCGACACGTTCTCGAGCTGCACCATCGCTCCGGCACAGCTCGACACGGCGCACACCGTCGTCTTCTTTCAGGCGACCACGTCGGGCGGTGGCGTCGAGGGCTTCGAGATTCGTTGCCGCATGACGAACACGACGACCATCGCGTGTGACCGCAACGGCGGCGGCCCGAGCGCTCCGATTCACTGGCAGACGCTGGAGCTCCCGACGGGGCTGAACGTTCAGCGCGGCATTCGCACGTGCGAGTCACCGGGGCCCATCGTGCTGACGCTGCCGACGCCGGTCGTGCAGCAGAACAGCTTCGTGCTGCTGAGCATGCGCGGCGTGGGCGACCTCGACGACGACAACCTGTACGTCGCGTCGCTCACGAGCCCGACGCGGCTCGAGCTCGCGTACGGGCTCGACGCCGGCAACAGCAGCTGCAACTTCGGCCAGCTCGAGTGGCAGGTGGCCGAGCTCAGCGGCCTCACGGTCAGCACGGGCTACGAGCCCGACCCGCTGCCCGTGGGCGAGGCGCAGTACCTGCGCATGGGGCTCTCGCCGGTCGGGCCGAACACGGCGTTGCTCACGCAGCTGCGCACCATCAACCTGAACGACGCGGTGTGCCGCACGATGGTGCGCACGTCGATGCCGTCACCGTCGTCTATCGCGGCGTCGCGCGGTGCGGGCAACGACGCGGGCTGCGTCGCGGGGCCGATTCTTCAGCTCGCCTGGCAGCGCCTCGACTTCGGCTCGCGCGGCAGCGTGCAGACGCGCACGGTGACGATGGAGTCGGGCGACAGCACCCAGAACGTCACCATCTCGCCCGTCGATGTGACGCGCACGCTGGTCTTCGCGAGCAGCCAGGCCGCGGCGGGGCAGTCGAGCGGCGAGACGAACTATGCGGGCGGCGGCCACCTGTTCGGCGAGGGCGCCGCGCGGCTCGAGCTGGTGGGCCCGACGACGGTGCGCGTGCAGCGCTCGCGCTCGTCGAACCGCGGCGTCATCACGTTCTACGTGGTGGAAATCGAGCCGTAGCTCACAGCGCGACGCCGAAGAGCAGCCGCGCGGGGAAGCGCAGCCCCGGCTCCCACAGGCCGGGAGCCGCCTGGGCCCAGAGCACGGCGACGCCGCCGTCGAGCTGCAGCGTGAGCCCGAACGCGGGCGTCAGCCACAGCACGCCCTCGAGCGAGACGAGGCCTTCGGGGCCGGCCGAGAGCGCGCAGGCCTCGACGGGGCAGTAGCGGCTGATGCGGCCGCCGGCCCCGACGCCGAAGCCGACGTCGAGCGAGCGCCAACGCCAGGTCTTGCGCGCAAAGAGGTGGCTGGTGAGCGCGAAGACGCCGCGATCGAGCCCCGAGCAGAGGTCGAGCTCGAGCGGCCGCGCCGGGTGGGCCGAGACGCACAGCGAAAACCGCTCGGGGTGTGACGTCACGACGGCGGCCGAAAAGTCGGCGGCGCGGGCCTCGGCCGAGGCGAGCAGCACCAGCAGAAGAGCGGTCACTGAGAGGCGACGAAGCCCTTCGAGCCGGGGGTGCCGAGCCCGAACAGCGCCTCGATGGTGTAGCGAACGTCGTGGTGGTCGAACCGCCGCGCGCGTGGCGCCTCGAGCGTGAAGTCGCCGGCGCGCGGGGGCAGCACGAACGCCCAGACGCGCGACGAGGCGGGGAGCTGCGGGCCGTGCTCGCTCCACTGGTCGGCGATGCCGCGGCCGTGGTCGGTGGTGACGACGAGCGCGGTCTGGTCGTCGAGGCCCTCGGAGATCTCGATGAGCAGCCGGTCGTACGCGCGCAGCACGTTCACGTACCGCGCGTAGTCGCCCTGGTGCCCGTAGCGGTCGGAGTCCCACAGCGCGAGGTGGAGGAACCGCGGCCGCTCGGGGAGCTTCTCGCGCAGCGCGAGCACGGGCAGGCGGTCTGACTCGTAGCCCTCGGCGATGAGCGCGCGCTCGGGCGCGTGGCCCTCACCCGGGGCGTTCACGGCGCCGGCCTCGACCTCGGCGACCTCGTCGCGCGACGAGACCGCGAGCTCGAGCTTTCGCCACGCCGCGATCACCTGCACCTGCTCGCGCGCGAAGCCGAGCTCGTCGTGCAGCCGGTCGGCGAGCGTGCGCACGCCGATGCGGCCACACTCGTTGGTGAAGCAGCCCTGCGCGACCTCGGCGTACAGCGACATGTACGCGGGCAGGCTCGCGTTCGTGGCGGTCGCGGCGCGCACGTCTTCACCGTTCGTCGGGTCGCCGTACACCTGCCCGCGCGGGGCGAGCTCGGCCCAGAACCGCTCGAAGATGGGCTTCGGCTCACGCACGAGCAGCGGGTCTTCGCCCAAGAAGAGCTCTTGCCAGCGCACGCCGTCGAGCGTGACGAGCACGACCGAGTGACCGGTCGGCGCGTTGGGGCCGACCACGGGCTCGGGCGAGACGCAGGCAGCGAGCAGGGCGGCGAGAAGAACGTGTCGCACAGCGCGCCGAGCGATACCACGCTACAGGGTGCGACCCCAGCGCTCGATGGCTCGCGCGACGTCGTTGAACGCCATGCCCTGCTGCGTGAGCTCGTAGGCGACGCGCACCGGAGGCCCCACGTCGACCTTGCGCTCGAGCAGGCCGCGCGCCTCGAGCTCTTTGAGGCGCGTCGAGAGCACCTTGTCGGTGGGCCCCTTCGCGGCGGCCTTCAGCTCGTTGAAGCGCAGCGCGCCCTCTTGCAGCACGTTGAGGATCAGGGCCGTCCACGGGCGGCCGAGCAGCGAGACGGCCTCCTTGAAGCCACGACACTGCGAGTCGACACACTTGCGCATGGCGTTTAACTATCTTTTTGAAAGCTGCTTGACCACAGAATGTGCGCTGGTTACCTCTTCGTCATGCTGGAGCGAAAGTTCGACCGCGTGGTGCAGACTCCCCCGCCCGAGCCGGGGTTCATCGGTGAAGGTCACACCGCCGTCGAGGTGGTGCGCTCGAACAACCTGATGGCGAGCGACCCGTTCGTGCTGTTGATGGACGATCGCCTCGACATCGTGAACCGGCGCGTCATCGGCGGCGCACACCCGCACGCGGGGCTCGAGACGGTGACGCTGGTGCTGGGCGGCGTGCTGTACGCCGGGCAGCCGCAGGGCGAGCCGCTCATTCACTACGGGCCGTTCATCGCCGACGACGAGGCGGTGCTGAGCGGCATGTTCCGCGACTTTCGCGCGGGCCGATTTCAGAAGCCGTCAGAGCTGCATCACTGAAAGGAAACGATACGTGTCATTCGACATCTCACCCCTGTTGATTCACAGCGACGACGTACCCCCTCAGGCGAAGGTGGCGCTGATGGCGGCGCGCGACGCGTCGGCCGGCGACCGCGAGCTGCTGCTCGAGGCGGCGGCGAAGGCGCTGTACTGGAAGACGCCGCTCGGCTGCGGTGAGGCGCGCGAGCTGGTCGGGCTCGCGCCCGGCATGTGCGGGTGAGCGGTCAGGCGTCGCCGCCGCGCTCGGCCTTCGGCGGCTTCTCGACGTCGATGCCGTCGCGCGTGAGCTCAGCCGCCTCGGCCACCGTCGCCAGCGTGCCGCGCGGGTTTTCGTACCAGCCCGGGTCTTTGTAGCTCTCGAGCCGGTCGCGCACCTTCAGCACCGTGAACATGCCGCCCATGGTGATGACGTCGTGTTTGCCCTGCGCCCCCACCATGGGGATGCTGTTGGGCGGCATCGGCATGTGGGGCACGGCCATGTCGCCCATGCCGTCTTGGCCCATCGTCATGTAGCCGGGCAGCAGCTTGCGCACGCGCTCGTCGAGCGCGCCGGGCTGCACCCCGATCATGTTGGGGAAGCCGTGGCCCATCTGGTTCATCACGTGGTGGGTCATGTGGCAGTGCATCGCCCAGTCACCCGGCGCGTTCGCCACGAGCTCGATGGTGCGCGTCGAGCCCGTCGGCACGAGCACGGTCGTCTCGGGCCACTGCGCCGACGCCGCGATGGCGCCGCCGTCGGTCTCGACGATGTGAAAGTTGTAGCCGTGCAGGTGAATGGGGTGATGGTCCATCGCAGACAGGTTGCCGAGCCGAATGCGCACGCGCTGCCCCGTCTTCACCACCAGGGGCTCGGTGCCGGGAAACGCGCGGCCGTTGATGGTGAGCAGGTTGAACTCGGTCATCTCGTTCGGGTTCGGCCGGCTCGCCCCGACGTCGAGCCGCCACTCGTGCAACATCAACACGAAGTCGCGATCGACCTTCGGCCCGCGGGGCACGCGCGGGTGCACCACGATCATGCCGGTGAGCCCCATGCCCATCTGCGTCATCTCGTCGTGGTGCGAGTGGTACATGAACGTGCCGCTCTGCTTCACCTCGATCTCGTACTTGAACGTCTCGCCCTTCTTGATCGACGCCTGCGTCAGGCCGCCCACCCCGTCCATGCCGTTCGGCAGCAAGATGCCGTGCCAGTGCACCGTCGTCGGCGCTTCGAGCCGGTTCGTCACGTAGACGCGCACCTTGTCGCCCTCGACCCACTCGAGCATCGGCCCGTGCGTCGACCCGTTGTAGCCCCACGTGAACGCCTTCAGCCCCGGCGCGAACTCGTGCTCGACCTCTTCGACCACGAGGTGAAACACCTTCCACCCGTTCACGAGCCTCCACGGGGCGCGCGTGCCGTTCGGCACCACCACCCGCGACGTGCTGGCCGGCGCCGCAGCGGCCACCGAGCCCGCGACCGCAGCCGGAGCCGCCGCGAGCAGGCCCGCGCCCTTCAGCACCGCGCGGCGCGTCACGTCATCGAGGCTGACCTTGAGCGGCTTCATCGCTACCTCCATTAAGCGTGCCGCCGAGCGCGCGCTCGAGCTCGGCGCGCGCAGACCAGTAGCGCGCGACCGCATCGAGGTAGTCGCGGTACGCGTGGCTCTGCGTGTTCTTCGCGTCGAGCAGCTGAAACACGCCGAGCTGCATCGCGTTGTATTGCAGCTGCGTCTGCTCGAGCACCTGCTCACGCAGCGGCAAGAGGCGCTCTTTGTAGAACACCGCCTCTTGCCGTGACGCCTGCAGCAGCGCGAACGCGGCCCGCACCTCTGACCGGGCGTCGATGGCGAGCTGCCTCAGGCGCCGCTCGGCCTGCCGGGCCTGCGCTTCGACCTTCGCGATCTGCGCCTGCCGCCGGTCGAAGATGGGCAGCTCGAGGCTCAGGGTCGGGCCGAGCACGAGCGGGCCGTTCGGGTCTTGATGAATTTCGGCGCCGATGTCGATGAAGCCAGTCGCCGCCGACGTGCGCACCAGGTTCGAGGCGGTGGTCAGCAGCGCGACGGCACCGCGCGCGGCGCGCAGATCGAGGCGGTCGCGCACCGCCCGCGTCTCGAGCTTCTCGAGCTGAGGCTCGTCGGCCGGCACCTCGGCGAGCGGTGCGGCCAGGCTCCACTGCGTCTGCGCGCCGTACAGCCCCAGCAGCCGGTTCAGGTGCTCGCGGTGCACCACGAGCGCTGCCTGCTCACGCAACAGCTCGACGCGCGCCTGCGCATCGTTCGCGGCCTGGCTTGCGTGCTCGAGCGCGTTGATGTTGCCCGCTTTCTTCTGGCGCTCGGCGGTCTCGGCGCCCGCGCGCGCGGCCTCGGCGATGAGCGCCTGCAGCTCGACCTTCTGCGTCGCCGCCTGCACCTCGTAGAACGTGCGCGAGACCTCGGCCGTCGTGCCCAGCGCGGCGTGCGCGACGCGCGACACCTCGACGGCGAACTGCTCGGCCGCCACCTGCTTGCGCAGCGGCAGCATGAACAGGTCGAGGAAGTTCTGAACGATGCCCACCTCGATGAGCGACAGCGGGCTGCGAATCGGCGCGTCGAGCGACGCCGAGATGCGCGGGTTCGACAAGAGGCCCGCCTGCACCAGCTCGGCCTGCGCGACCCCGAGCTCTTCGTAGGTCGCCTGCAGCTCGGGGTTGTTCACGAGCGCGATCTGCACGGCGCCGTCGCGCGTGAGGCCGGCCTTCAAGAGCGCGTCGACGGTGCGCGCCACTTCGGCGTCTTCGGGGGTGCCCTGGTTCCACCCCGTCGAGAAGCCGGTGCGCTGCTTCACGAGCGCGCCCACCTCGTCGTGGCCACGCTCTTTCGTGATGCTCGTGCAGGCCGCGAGCACCGACAGCGCGAGCACCGAGCGCTTCACCGGTGGGGCTCCAGGCTCATGCCGCACTTCGGGCAGCGGCCCGGCGCCGACTGATGAACTTCGGGGTGCATCGGGCAGGTGTAGCCCGACGCCGCCGCGGGCTCGCTCGAGCGATCGTCGAGCGCGGTGCTGCGCGCCGGCAGCGGCGCCTCGGGCGCATCGGGGCTCGCCGGGTCGAGCGCCGCCGGCTTCGGCGGAGGAGCCGTCGCGCACGACAGCGCCAACAGCAGCAAGAGAACGCGGCTCAGAAGAGGCTGCTCGCGACGACGATGAGGTACGCGAAGCCGGCGATGCCCGGCATCAGCTTGAAGCACAGCTCGCGAAACGCCTTCGCGGCGTCGTCGCGCTTCTGCTGCATCATGCGCATGAGCTGCACGGTGAACAGCAGGTTGATGCCGATGCTGCCGTAGGTCGCGATCATGACCTTGTCGGCGATGGTGAGGTACCCGGCCGGAGGCATCTGCGCCGAGATGCTCATGTGGAACATGACCGAGGCGATCAGCATCGCAGTGTTGAGGCCGACGCGGCTGTCGAGCTTCTCGAGCGCGACGAGCAGCGAGACCATCGAGATGAGCAAGAAGACGAGCACCGGCACGAACGTCTTGAGCGTCGACATGAACTTCAGGCGGCCGATGCTGAGCGTGTAGACGTACTGGCTGTAGGTCTCGCCGTAGACCTTGTATTCGTGGTCGCGAAGCCTGGCGCTCTGGCCGAGCAGGTTCCACCCCACGAAGGTCACGTCGGGGTCGACGCCGCTCTGGGCCTCGTCGAGCACGTAGACGAGGCTCTTCTTCCCCCGGTTCGCCGGCTCGATGATGATCGGCAGGTCGTGCGAGTCCCACGGGAAGAGGCGCATGTCGACGTTCGTCTGGAGGTTCGCCTGCACCCGGTAGAACTTCTCGCCCGGCGTGTCGATGAGCTTGTCGGTGCTCGTGGCGCGGCCGTTGATGAACTCGAACTTCGCGTCGCCCATGTCTTGCCCGGCGGGCACCGTCGTCATGTCGAGGTAGAAGTCGACCGTGTACGAGCCCGTGAGCAGGTCGAACTTGCCCACGTTCAGCACGTAGATGCCGACCTTGACCGTGACGGGCTCCGAGGCGGCGGCTGCGGCAGGCGGCGCATCGGCGGCGGCGACCAGGCAGGTGACGAGACCCAGAAGAGACATGGCGGCACACACTGCACAAACGCGGCCCGTCAGGCAACGACTCAGCAGACGAGGTCGCCCAGCCGCTCGAGCCGCTCGTCACCGTCGATGCCGAGGCCGATGAACCGTGCGCCGGCGGCACGCGCGGCCTCACGATCGTAGCGCGAGTCGC
>JAEUJP010000807.1 GCA_016793725.1 Myxococcaceae bacterium
TTCCCTGCATGGGCTCCCCTGCGACCTTCAGCGGAGCGGTCTTCCCCGGCACCTACAAGGTGACGGTGGGCGGCAACTCGGCGAACGGCTCGTCACTGCCGCCGCAGCCGCAGACGGTGCAGGCGGCGCTCGTGGTCAGCGCGAACACGACCGGGCTCACGTACGACGTGCGCACGCACACCGTGAGCGGCACGGTGACGCAGAACGGCATGGTGCCGACCGGCGGCACCTGCTCGTCGTCGCCGCGCGGCTACGTCACGCTCGCCGATGCCGCACAGGGCTACAGCTTCACGTTCGACATTCCCTGCATGGGTTCACCGGCCACGTTCGCGGGCGCGGTCTACCCCGGCACGTACAAGGTCACCGTGGCCGGCAACTCGGCGAACGGCTCGTCGCTGCCCGCCCAGGCGCAGGCAGTGCAGCAGATGCTCGCGGTCAGCGCCGACGTCACCGGCCTCGCGTTCGACGTGCGCACGCACACCGTGAGCGGCACCGTCACGCAGAATGGCATGGTGCCGACCGGCGGCACCTGCTCGTCGTCGCCGCGCGGCTACGTCGTGCTCACCGACGCGGCGCAGGGCTACCGCTTCACGCTCGACATTCCGTGCATGGGCGCCCCCGCGACGTTCAGCGGCGCGGTGTTCCCCGGTACGTACAAGGTCACGGTGGGCGGCAACTCGGCGAACGGCTCGTCGCTGCCGCCCCAGGCCCAGACGGTGCAGCCGATGCTGGTGGTGAGCGCCGACACGGCAGGCCTCGCGTACGACGTGCGCACGTTCACCGTGAGCGGCACGGTGACGCAGAACGGCACGGTGCCGACCGGCGGCACGTGCACGTCGTCGCCGCGCGGGTACGTCGCGCTCACCGACGCGGCGCAGGGCTACTCGTTCTCGCTGCCGATACCGTGCATGGGCTCGCCCGCGACGTTCAGCGGCGCGGTGTACCCCGGCACGTACAAGGTGACGGTGAGCGGCAACTCGGCGAACGGCTCGTCGCTGCCGGCGCAGGCGCAAGAGGTTCAGGCCGCGCTGACGGTGGCCGCCGACGCGAGCGGCCTCGCGTACGACGTCATCACGCGCACGGTGAGCGGCACCGTCACGCAGAACGGCATGGTGCCGACGGGCGGCACGTGCACGTCGTCGCCGCGCGGCTACGTCGGGTTCCGCGAGGTGCAGCGCGGCTACAACTTCTCGCTGCCGATACCGTGCATGGGCGCGCCCGCGACGTTCAGCGGTGACGTCTTCCCCGGCGTGTACGAGGTGAGCGTGTCGGGCAACACGGCGAACGGCTCTTCGCTGCCGGGGCAGGCGCAGCGCATCATCGATCGCCTGGCCGTGCCGTAGTCACTACGCTGCCGCTCCGATGAACGTGCTCCTCGTCGTCGCGGTGCTCGCGGCCGGTGCGTCGCCGACGCTCACGGTCATGCCGTTCGACAACCGCACCGGCGACGCCGTCTACGACGTGATGGAGAAGGGCTTCGCCGACATGCTGCTCACCGACCTCGCGGCCACCGAGGGGCTCGTCGTCGTCGAGCGCTCGCGGCTGAACGAGATCATCGGCGAGCTGAAGCTGCAGCGGTCGGCGCTGTTCGACGCCAGCACCGTGCAGAAGGTCGGCAAGCTCTGCGGCGCCAGCCACGTCGTCACCGGGCAGCTGCTGAAGGTCGCCCCCGAGCTGCGCGTCGACGTGCGCCTCGTCGAGATCGCCACCGGCAAGGTGCTCTACGGCGCCAACGTCGCCGGCAAGCCCGACCGCCTCTTCGAGCTCGAACAGGAGCTCGTCACCCGCTTCCTCGACGGGCTCGGGCGCAAGGGGGTGCTCCCGACGCGCTCGGGGCCCGCGAAGCTCGAGACCCTGCTCGCCTACTCGCAGGCCCTCGCTCACGCAGACGACGGCGACCTGAAGACCGCGTCGACCCGCCTCGCCGCCGTGATGAAGACCGACTCGGGCTTTCGCCTCGCCAAAGAGCGCTACGCCGAGCTCCTGAAGCGCCTGCGCGAGGCCGGCGCACGCCGCGAGCAGGTGATGGGCGCCGGCGAGGCCGAGCTGCTCGCGCGCATCGACGGCGTGCTCGCCGAGCCCCCCGGCCCGAAGCGCAAAGAGGTCGGTGTCTGGCTCGGCTACCGCGCGATGCGCGCCACGTTCGTGCTCGCCCAGCTCTCGAAGCTGCTCGGGCCCCCGACGGTGCCGAACACGAAGCAGGTCACCCTCGTTCGCCGCTCGCAGCGCGAGGCTGCGCGACCGCTGGTGAGAGACTTCTTCGAGCGCTATCGAACGCTCATCGACGACGTCGACCGCTACCACGAGCGCGTCGAGTCGACGCCCGACCACCAGCGAGCGAAAGAGCTCGGCCTCGGCGACTACAGCGAGGTCGGCTACGCGGGCTGGTTCGGCCGTGTGCACCTCGCCGACTGGGTGCTTCAGGGTGAGAGCCACCGCAGCTCCGATGTGCTGCGTCGGCTGTCTCCGAGCCCCGCCGTGCTCGAGCCCTCGCTCGTCGAGCCCGCCCTGAAGCTCTACGAAGAGGCCGCCGCGCTCGCCGAGAAGGAAAAATACCAGAGCCTCGAGGCGCGCTCCGACGTCGCGCTCGCCCACGGCGCTGCGCTGCTCGCCCTCGGGCGCAAAGAAGAGGCGATGGCCCGGTGGCAGCAGGCGCTCGACGAGATGCCGACCTCACCGAAGTACAAAGAGCTCGAAGAGCGCGTCGAGCTCGCCCTCGGCGTTCACCCGAGGTGGAAGGCGCTCGACGCGCTGAAGGGCTGTGACCGCACCGTCGAGTCGGCGTGGGGCGGCGCTCCCATGCAGCTGCTCGCGTACGACGCCGAGGGGCTCTTCGCGCGGGCCGCGCAGCTCGAGAGGTGGTGCAAGGCCGGCAAGGTGCCGTACCCGGGCCTTCCGGCCTCGGGGTACATCAACATCGCTCAGGCGGCCGCCATCTTCGGTGACTGCCCGAGGTTCACTCGCGCGACGGCGGCTGCGAGGGCCATCTCGGCCGAGACCGTCAGCTGGCTCGAAGACTTCGGAGCCGGCTGCACCGAGTGGGACAAGTAGCCAGTAGTCGCCCTCGGTGCGCCAGCCCGAGCCATCACTTGGGCATGATGACGGTGTCGATGACGTGAATCACGCCGTTCGACGCCTCGATGTCGGTCTTGGTGACCTTGGCGGCGTCGACGGTGACGCCGCTCTTGGTGCCGATGGTCACTTCACGGCCCTCGACCGTCTTCACCTTGCTGCCGTCGGCGAGCTTCGTCACGTCGGCCGCCATCACCTTGCCCGGCACCACGTGGTACGTCAGCACCGCGGTCAGCTTCTTCTTGTCTTTCAGCAGCGCGTCGAGGTCCTTCTTCGGAATCTTCGCGAACGCCTCGTCGGTCGGCGCGAACACGGTGAACGGGCCGGCGCCCTTCAGCGTATCGATGAGCCCGGCCGCCGTCAGCGCCGTGGCGAGCGTCTTGAACGAGCCGGCGGCGACGGCCGTGTCGACGATGTCTTTCGTCGCGCCAGCCGCGGGGGCAGCGGCGGGGGCAGCGGCGGGTTTTGCGGCTTCTTTTTTCGAGTCGGCGGCGAGCGCCGAGGTCGAGAGGCACAGCGCGAACAGGGCGGTCAGGGCGATGCGAGTCATGTGAAATTCCCTTCGGTTGGGTGAACTGCAACGCGCTTGAATTCGCGCGACAGGGGGCGTACGCCGTACGCGCCAGATCGTTTCACGGTGACTCGTTATGTAGGGCCGGCATGCCCCCGACGACGAAGCAGATGAGTGCGCCCTCGGCCTTCGTGCGCGTGCGGGGCGCCCGGCAGCACAACCTGAAGAACGTCGACGTCGACGTGCCGCGCGACGCCCTCGTCGTGTTCAGCGGCGTCTCGGGCTCGGGCAAGTCGTCACTCGCGTTCGGCACCCTGTTCGCCGAGGCCCAGCGCCGCTACCTCGAGTCGGTCGCGCCGTACGCGCGGCGGCTCATCGAGCAGGTCGGCCCGCCCGACGTCGACGCCATCGACGGCCTGCCGCCGGCCATCGCGCTGCAGCAGCAGCGGGGCACTCCGAGCGCGCGGTCGACCGTCGGCACCGTCACCACGCTCTCGAGCCTGCTGCGCATGTTGTACTCGCGCGCGGGGGTGTACCCGCCGAAGCAGCCGATGCTCTTCGCCGAAGACTTCTCGCCCAACACCGCGCAGGGCGCGTGCCCCACGTGCCACGGCCTCGGCAGCGTCTACGAGGTGAACGAAGAGACGATGGTGCCCGACCCGTCGCTGACGATTCGCCAGCGCGCCGTCGCCTCGTGGCCGATGGCCTGGTACGGCCAGAACCTGCGCGACATTCTCGTGTCGATGGGCGTCGACGTCGACGTGCCGTGGCGCGAGCTGCCGAAGAAGACGCGCGACTTCATTCTCTTCACCGACGAGCACCCGACCGCGCCGGTCTACCCGGGCTACACGCCGACCGAGACCCGCGCGGCCATCGCGCGAAACGAGCCGCCGAACTACGTCGGCACCTTCACCGGCGCGAAGCAGTACGTGCTGCAGACGTTCTCGAATTCGCCGAGCGCGCTGATGAAGAAGCGGGTGTCGAGGTACATGCGCGGGGCGCGCTGCTCGACGTGCCACGGCAAGCGGCTCAAGCGCGAGGCGCTGTCGGTGAAGTTCATGGGCCTCGACATCGCCGAGCTCACGGCGCTGCCGTTCTCAGAGCTCGCGAAGGTGCTCGAGGCGGCTGCGCGCGGCGAGCTGGGGAAGGGCGACCGCACCCGCGGGCCAGCGCGTCGCGAAGACGGCACGCACGTCGGTGCCGATGACGTTCGCCGCACCGGCAACCTGTCGGCAGAGAAGCGCATCGCAGCGCAGCGCATCGCGCGCGACGTGCTCGAGCGCACGCAGACGCTGACGGCGCTGGGCCTGGGCTACCTGTCGCTCGACCGCACGACGCCGACGCTCTCGGCGGGCGAGCTGCAGCGGCTGCGGCTCGCGACCCAGATTCGCTCGAACCTCTTCGGAGTCGTCTACGTGATGGACGAGCCGTCGGCCGGCCTGCACCCCGCCGACGGCGAGGCGCTGCACCTCGCGCTCGACCAGCTCGTCGCCGCCGGCAACTCGGTGTTCGTGGTGGAGCACGACCTCGCCGTGATGCGGCGCGCGCAGTGGCTGGTCGACGTCGGCCCCGACGCGGGCGAGCGCGGTGGGCGCGTGCTCTACAGCGGGCCGCCCGACGGCCTGCGCACGGTGAAGGGCTCGCACACGGCGCGGTACCTGTTCGACGAGGCGCCGCCGCTGGTGAGGCGCGCGCGAGAGCCCAGGGGCTGGCTCGAGCTCGAGGGCATCACGCGCAACAACCTGCGGGGGCTCGACGCGCGCTTCCCGCTGGGCGTGCTGACGGCGGTCACCGGCATCTCGGGCTCGGGCAAGTCGAGCCTGGTGAGCCAGGCGCTGCTCGAGCTGGTGGCCGAGAAGGTGGGCCACGCCGAAGACGCAGACGAGGAAGCAGAGGGGCCGCAGGTGCGCGAGCAGACGGGCGGGCGCATCGCGGCGGGCGCTGAGGGCATCGAGCGGCTGGTGCGCGTCGACCAGAAGCCGATCGGGCGCACGCCGCGCTCGAACCTCGCGACGTACACCGGGCTGTTCGATGCGGTGCGGCAGCGGTTCGCGTCGGTTCCGCTCGCGAAGCAGCGGCGATGGGGCGCCGGGCGGTTCTCGTTCAACGTCAAGCAGGGGCGCTGCGAGACGTGTGAGGGCGAGGGCTTCGTCAGCGTCGAGATGTTGTTCATGGCGAGCGTGTTCGCGCCGTGCCCGGCGTGCCACGGCGCACGCTT
Source organism: Myxococcaceae bacterium (assembly GCA_016793725.1). Lineage (GTDB taxonomy): Bacteria > Myxococcota > Myxococcia > Myxococcales > Myxococcaceae > Xiheicaenimonas > Xiheicaenimonas phototrophica. The sequence continues at coordinate 5,802 of JAEUJP010000807.1, forward strand.
CTCGCCGGCCACGCTCGAGGTGAAGTACCGCGGCAAGAACGTCGCCGAGGTGCTCGGGCTGACCGTCGACGAGGCGAGCGCGTTCTTCGAGGGCGACGACGCTGTGCACCGGCCGCTGCGGCTCTTGCAGGCGATCGGCCTCGGCTACCTGCGGCTCGGTCAGCCGGCGACCGAGCTGAGCGGCGGTGAGGCGCAGCGCATCAAGCTGGCGACCGAGCTGCAGCGCTCGCAGCGCGGCGATGCGCTGTACGTGCTCGACGAGCCGAGCACCGGTCTGCACGCGGCCGACGTCGACAAGCTGATGTCTCATCTGCAGGAGCTGGTCGACGCAGGGAATACGGTCGTGGTCGTCGAGCACGAGCTGCGCATGGTGGCGGCGGCCGACTGGGTCATCGACCTGGGGCCCGGCGCGGGAGCGCAAGGCGGGCGCATCGTCGCAGAAGGGCCACCCGACGTGGTGGCGCGAGGCAAGCAGAGCCGCACGGCGCCGTACCTGCGGGCTGCGCTGCTCGAATGACCATGGACTCGGTGGGGCGTCGCCGCGAGCATCGGCCGATGAAGGGCTTCGTTCGTGTCGTGCTGTTGCTCGTCGCCGTCACGTCGTGCGGCGGCGTGCCCGAGGGTTCTCTCGCCGATGGTGAGCGCTGCACCGGCAGCACGCAGTGCAGGTCGGGCTACTGCGAGCGCAAAGGCGGCAACGACTTCTCGACGTGTGAGGTGCGCTGCAAGCCGGCCGGCGATGGCTGCGTGCGGTCGGGTCAGGCTGACGGGTCGTGCTGCTCGGGGCGGTGCAGCTCGAACGGCTCGTGCGCCTGAGCGCAAGCCGCGCTCAACGTGCGCAGCCCTTGCTCACGCGCCGGCTGCAAGTGGTGTGAGTCATTGGGCGCTGGGCGCGGCACGTGAGCTGCTGACGGCGTGGCGGCAGTTCAACCCGTCACACTGGAGAGCCCAAGATGAAGACGTTGGTGTTGTCGTTGGTCGTTCTCGCAACCGCCGCGTGTGGTGTCACCGCTGAAGCGCCGAAGCTGCAGCTCTCGGAGCGCGAGCAGGGCCGCCTCAACGGCACCTGGAGTTCGGACGAGACGTCGCTCGCCTTCGCCGCCGAGCGCACGGCAGACACGCTCGACTTTCGCCTGCGCAACGCCGAGGGCGTCGAGGTGCTCACGCTGCACTCGGTGCTCAGCGAGCAGCGCTTCGAGATCAACGGGCACCGCGTGCAGCAGAGTGGGGCGGGCATCATCGTCGAGGCCGACGTGAACCTGATGCCGTCGCTGCGCGCACGGCCCGAAGTGGCCCAGCTCGACGCGCTTCGCCGCGAGCTCGCCGCGGCTGGGGTCGAGCAGCACCTCATCGACCTCGTGCCGCCCGCTGAGATGTTCAGGGCCGACCCGCAGCCGGACGGCCAAGCACGGCAGGCCATCTCGCAGTGCCGCAGCAGGTGCACCGCCGAGTTCACGTTCTGCTACAACTTTTCGCTCGTGTTCGCGCCGTGGTTCTACGCGGCGTGTTACCCGATCTACTTCGAGTGCCTCGGCAACTGCCCGCTCGAGCTCGAACCCGTCAGATGAGCCCTCACGGGTTGCGCGTGCAGTCGGTGTCGGCCTTCCAGTTCACCGGCGCGCCGTAGTCGACGACCTCGAAGTCTGACGGGCGCAGCGCTGCGAGCGCGTTGTCGTTGGTGATGCCGAACTCGCTCCACTTGTGGGTGGTGAAGCGGTCGGAAGAGATGGTGAGCGGCACGTTGCCGCCGTCGGCGAGGTACATGCCGTACTTCTTCAGCGCCCGGGCGATGACGCGCGCGCCCGGCGCGCTGAGCGTGCTCTCGTCGAACGAGGCCTTGAGGCGCAGGCGCACCGAGTAGGGCGGCGTGTTGGCTCCGCCCGAGGTGGGGAAGGTCGAGTGGGTGCCGGGCGGCACGTAGATGCCGTTGCGAATGCGCTCGTTCGGCAGCGTGAAGCGCAGCGCGTGCTCGATGCTGCCGGCGAACACCTCGTCGGCCGTCGCGAGCATCGCGGCGATGGGGAAGCCGGCGCCGTCGGCCGAGCTGCAGCCCTTGCCGCGCAACGTCGAGCCGTACTGCTTCGAGAGGTCCCACACGGCAGCGCACCCGCCGCGAAACTGGGCGGTCGACGGGCCGGTGATGTTCGCGCGCCACATCTCGAAGAGCTTGCGGTTGGGGAAGTCGTAGACGAGCAGGTGGCAGTCGCCGTCTGACGCGCACGCGTAGCCGGTCTCGCCCTCGAGCGCGCCGCCGGCCGGCACCGGGTAGGGCACGTGGTCGCAGTCGGGGCTGTAGAAGTCGCTCGTGGGGGTGAAGTCGCGCAGCGGCGTCGCCGGGCCGGGCAGCACGAAGAGGCTGCGCTCGGTGCGGAAGGTGGTGGTGCCCCAGCCGCCCGCAGCAGTCAGCGCGCCGATGATGGCGTCTGACTGACAGCTCGGCAGCACCGACGAGACGTCCATCGTCCACGGGTGGCAGCGCTCGAACGGGCCGCCGCAGCCGCCGTCGGGCAGACCGGGTACGCCCGGCGTCGCGGTCATCGCGCAGGCGGTGCCCGAGCCGCCTGCGGTGCCGGTGCCACCCGCGGTCGCAGCGCCTCCTGCAGTCGCAGCGCCTCCTGCAGTCGCGGTGCCTCCTGCGGTGCCTGAAGCTCCACCCGGGGCGCCGGTCTCTGGGGTGGGGGAACAGCCGATGAGCAGAACCGTCGCGAACGTCTGGAGTCGCACGTGCCGAGTCTAGAACACTCGCCCCTCACCCTGACCCTCTGGCCTACGAGAGAATGGGGGCGGGCTCACGTCGCGCCGAGCTTCTCGCGCAGCACGCCGAACGCGAACAGCGCCTCCTGGTCTTCCGGCGCGAGCGCGAGGGCGGCCCGGGTCCACCCGAACGCTTCGTGCAGCTTGCCCTCGGCCCACGCGAGCCGCGCGAGGCCCATGCGCGGGCGCACCGTCGACAGCTGCAGGTCGCCGAGCTGGTCTTTCAGACCCGCACACGCCGCGAACGCCGAGCGCGACGCCTCGAAGTGCCCGAGCAGCTCGTACAGCTCGGCGCGCCTCAACTGCCACGCCGCCGACGGGGTGATGCGTGTCGAGAACGCTTCGAGCCACGCCAGCTGCTCGCGCGGGTGTTTCGGCCACAGCGCGCTGCCCACCAGCACCACCAGCTCGCCCGCCCACGGCGCATGCCTGATGGGGCCGCTGTGCTCGAGCACGTGGTGCGCAGCCTCCGCCGCGCGGCGCGACAGCACGTCGTCGGCCCAGAAGCGCGCGAGCTCGAGCAGCTTGAAGTGGCTGTAGAGGTTCGTGGGCTCGACCTCGAGGTGCTTCTCGAGCAGCCGCTGGTCACGCTCGCGCTTGCCCTTCGACGCCATCACGTCGCGCGTGTAGCCGAGGTGCTCGATGACGCCACCCAGCTGCGCGACCTCGAGCCGGTGCTCCGACACGTACGCGCGCACGCTCTCGCTCACGTCTTCGTGAATCGCGTAGCGGTAGCGAATCGACGGGTGCCGGCGAAACACGCGCAACAGCCGCGCGTCGCGCACCGAGCCGCCCGCCTGCACGTTGCGCATCAACACCGTCGCTGCGCCGACCGAGGCAGGCAGCGCCATCAGCTGCGCCCACAGCTCTTTCGAGACGCGCTCGTCGGCGTCGAGCACCAGCACGACATCACCCGTGCACTGCTCGAGCGCGAAGTTGCGCGCCGCCGCGAAGTCGTCGCGCCACGTGAAGTCGAACACCCGCGCGCCGGCCGCCTTGGCGAGCTCGCGTGTGGCATCGGTCGAGCCCGTGTCGACGACGACGAGCTCACACTCGCCCAGCCGCTCGAGACAGCCCGGCAGCATCGCCGCCTCGTCTCGAACGATCATCGTCACCGACAGCTTCACGGCCCGATCACCGTATACGCGCGCACCGCGTTCAGCGCCTGCGACCGCTTCTGCCACTCGGCCAACACCGCCGGCATCGCGTCGATGCACTGCTGCCACAGCACGCGCGCCCGCACCGTCGCCGGGCCCGACGGCGGCTCGTCGAGAATGCGCGCCGCTTCGATCGGGTCGCACGCCTTCAGCGCCGCCAGCGCTCGCTCGAGCTGCTCTTCGACGTTCATGCCGCCACCTGCAGCGGCGCCCCCGCTGCGTTCTGCGCGCTCGCCGCCGCTGCGTTCTGCGCGCTCGCCGCCGCTGCGACGAGCTGCTCGAGCCACTTCTTGCGCTCGGGGTCGGTCGACGCCGCGAGCAGCGCCTCGAGCCTGGCCTTGCGGTCGTTCACGATCACGCCGCCAGCACCTGCGCCACGGCCTGCTGAAACGCCTCGACCAGCGGCGCGAACGCGCGCTCGGCATTGCGCGCATGTTCCGGCTTGCGCGTCGCCATCGCCCTCGTCAGCTCGATCGCCACGAACTCGTAGACCTGCTCGAGCGTCGCGCACAGCTCCGGAGCCTTCGACTTGTCGAGCGTGTTCATCAGCTCGATGACGATGTCCGACGCCTTGCCGAGCTGCTGGCTGGCCTGCGGTTGGGCGTTCTGCTCGAGCGACGTCGCTCCGCCCTGAATGAACCGCTGCGCCGCCTCGAACAGCAGCACGAGCGTTCGCTCTCTGCTCGCCGTCTCCGACTGCACCTTCCGATAGCTGCGAATGCCAGAAACCATCGACTGCCTCCTGGTTCTGACATCGGCACGTCATGACTTGTTGTTCACGTTCTCGAGTGACGTGAGGTAGTTGCCCGTCGACTTGAGCGTGCCGACGACGGTCTCCATCGCGGTGAACTGCTTGATGAGCAGGTCGCGGTAACGGTCGACCGCCGCCTGCGCGCGCTCGACGTCTTTGCCCAGCCGCGTCACCTGGCCCTGCATGCCCTTGGTGCGCACGGTGAGCACGCCGTCGTTCGAGTTCGTGTAGTCGTCGGCGAGGTCGACCGTGAGGGCCGAAATACCCGTCGTCGCCGTCGAGAACAGCGTGTTCACGCCCGCGGGGTCTTTCGCGATCGCCTTGCCCAGCGCCACCGTGTCGATCGACAGGCTGCCGTCGCGCGCCGTCTTCACGCCGATGTCGGCCAGCGTGCGCACGTTGCCGCTCGCGCTCACCTGCCTCGAGGTCAGGCTGCCGAGCGCCGACTGCAGGCTTCGCAGCGCGCCGTCGCCGGCGAGCGAAGCCGTGCGGTCGCTGCCCGACGACACCGACAGCTGCTTCTGCACCGACTTGAGCACCAGGTTGTAGGCATCGATGAAGCCCTGCAGGTTTTTCGTCGTGCCCGCGGTGTCGTTCGAGAGCACGAGCTCTTGCGGCCCGCCGCCCTCTTTCGACACCGTGATGCCGACCCCGGGAATCACGTCGTCGAACGTGTTCGACCGGCGCTCGAAGCGCAGCCCGTCGACGAACACCTCGGCGTTCTTCGCCGTCACGACACTCGCGAAGCCGAACTGGCCCGCCGCGCTGCCCGAGATGCCGAGCGCGTCAGACGGCTGCCCGCCGACCGCGAAGCCCGTCGCCCGGTTCGTGACCGAGAGGTAGCTCGAGGTGCCGTCAGACAGCACGACCGCCGAGACGTCGGGCACGCCCGCATTGATGGCCGTCGCGACGTCGGCGAGCGACGCACCTGCGCCCACGTTCACGTCGGTGTTCGTGCCGTTGATGCTGAAGGTCAGGGTGCCGGCCGTGATCGCGGGCGAGGCCTGCGTGAAGCCGGTCGAGCGCTGCTTGGCGGCCGCCGCCAGGCTCGTGACATCGAGCGTGTAGCGCCCGGCCTGCCCGGCCGAGGTGGGGTTTACCGTGACGCCGTCGAGGGTCGAAGATGACGTGATGCCGAGGGCGCCGCCGGTCTTCAGACCCTCGGCCGCGGTCTTCAGGCCGCCCAGCCGGTTCACCACGTCGCCCATCACCGAAATTTGAGTCGTGTAGGCGCCTTGCTTCGCCTTGAGCCGCGTCACTGCGAGCTCGCGCACCCTCACCAGGGCGTCGACCAGGGTGTTCGTGTCCATCCCAGATGCCAGACCGCTCGCGTTGAAGGTCGCCATTCGTTTCCTCGGCGCTGCGTGTTGCAAAAAGCAGGCGCCCCCCGCTCATCACGAGGGGCGCCAGGGTTTTGACGCTGGCTACTGCCGCGTCACCTGAATCAGCCCAGGAGCTTCAGGGCGAGCTGGGGCGACTGGTTGGCCTGCGACAGCACCGAGACACCAGCCTGCATCAGCACCTGCGAGCGGGCCATCTTGCTGGTCTCTTCGGCCACGTCGACGTCGCGAATGCGGCTGTTCGCGGCCGAGATGTTCTCAGACGCGGTCTGAATCGTGCTGACGACCGACTCGAGGCGGTTGCCGGCGGCGCCGAACGTCGCGCGAGCCGACGAGACCGTCTGGAGCGCCGAGTCGAGGAGGCCGAGGGCCGACTGCGCACCGGCCGCGCTCGACAGCGAGAGACCCGACAGGCCGAGGCTCGAGGCCGAGGTGTTGACCGTGCTGACGCTGATGCGGTCGTTCGCGGCGACGTTGCGAATGCCGACCTGGAAGGTCAGCGCGGTCGCGGTGGTGTTCAGCAGCGCGGTGCCGTTGAACTCGGTCGCGTTCGCGATGCGGTCGATTTCGGTCGAGAGCGCGGCGGCTTCCGACTGAATGTAGCCGCGCTCGGTGTTGCCGACGCCGTCAGACGCTGACTGCATGGCGAGCTCGCGCATGCGGGTCAGAATGCTCGTGGTCTCGTTCAGCGCGCCTTCTGCCGTCTGAATCACGCTGACCGCGTCTTGCGCGTTGCGGCTCGCCTGGTTGTACGAGCGAATCTGCGCGCTGAGGTTGCTCGAGATGCCGAGCCCGGCCGCGTCGTCGCCGGCCTTCGTGATGCGGTAGCCGCTCGACAACTTCGCCATCGAGCTGTTCAGCGACATCTCGCTGCTGAAGAGGTTGCGCTGCGCGTTGAGTGAAGAAACGTTCGTTTTGATCGACATCGCCATG
>JAEUJP010000820.1 GCA_016793725.1 Myxococcaceae bacterium
CGCGCCGCACACTCTGGAGCTACGCCAACAGGCTGCCCCGTGACCAACGCCTCGCGGCGATGAAGAACGAGCTCGAGCTGGCACGCGGAGCTGCTGCCGACGACTCCCTCGAGACGCTGCGCACCCTCGCTTCGCTCGGCATACTCGACGAGGCGCGGCTCCTCGCGAAAGCAGGCAAGCGACCCGACGTACTCAAAGCCGTGGCGCTCGCGCGCACTGACGCGGCGCCGCCCGGTGGCCCGCTGCTCGAAACGGCCCTCGCGGCTTCTCCTGACGACCAGGCCCTGCTCGCGTTGCGCGCCCTCGAGCTGACCGGCAGCAACGAGGGGGCCGCCGCACAGCAGCTCGATCTGCTCACGAACCTCTCGGGGCCGGCGGCCGGCATCGCTGCCAAGGCGGCCGCGGCTCTGTTTCGATGTGACCGCGTCCGAGAGCTGCTCGCGTCCGCGACAGCTCACTTCGAGTCGACGAGGCAATCGAAGGACGACGTCGAAGCGCTCTGCGCCATTCGCGAAGCGCGACCTCCGGCTGCGTGCATGACCGCGTACGCGACCCTTCAGCGCGCCCTGCAGTTCTCGAAGCCCGGCCTCGAGGCCGCGCATCGCCTCGTCGGTGGAGGTCTCCGCTATCGGGTGCGCGTCACCCTCTCGGTCGCGGGCGACGGCTCCATCGAAAGTCTGGTGGCCACGACGGAGCCGTCGAACCCCGTGCTCGACGCTTTGGTGGCGCGCGTCATTCGACGACGAGGCCTCGCTGACATCTGCCCCAAGCGTGAGCCTCGACGAATCGAGAGCACACTCGAGCTGGGCCCGTAGCCCCGGAGTCGACACCGCTCGGCGCGCCTGCAAAGAAGTCGGGCCGAGATGAGCGACCCCGCCCCCGCTGCCTCCGACACGACGCCCCGTTTCATTCGCGACCTCGAGACGATGGTGCGCGCGCGCTACCCGCTCGTGTACCTGGTCACGCACGAAGAGCAGCGCATCGACGCCGTCGTCGCCGAGGTCGCCGAGCGCCACGGCAAGCAGCTGTGGGAGTGGAGCATCACGCAGGGCCTGCGCATGGCGAAGACGCGCGCCCCGTCGGCCGAAGACACCAGCAACCCGGTCACGGCGCTGCAGAGCATCGCCAGCTTGAAAGACGCGAACCTCGTCGTGCTGAAAGACTTTCACCGCTACCTCGACGACGCGAGCGTGGTGCGCGCGCTGCGCGAGCTCGGCCACTCGCTCAAGGTCGGGCTCACCACCGTGCTGCTCGTGTCGCCGACGCTCACGATTCCCCCCGAGCTCGAGAAAGACGTCTCGGTCATCGACGTGCCGCTGCCGACCGTCGGCGAGCTCTTGCAGCTGCTCAAAGACATCTTCGGCATCTTGAAGAAGAGCAATCGGTCTGAGGTGCACCTCACGCGCGACGACGCCGAGGCCCTGGTGAAGGCGGCGCACGGGCTCACGCTGAGCGAGGCCGAAAACGCGTTCGCGAAGGCCATCGCGCTCGACAACCGGCTCGACGTCGCCGACGTGCGCGTCATTCTCGAAGAGAAGCGGCAGGTGGTGCGCAAGAGCGGCCTGCTCGAGTACTTCCCCAGCGACGAGTCGCTGAGCGCGGTCGGCGGGCTCGAGCAGCTGAAGGTGTGGCTCGACCGGCGCAAGAACGCGTTCGGCGCGGCGGCGCGCGACTTCGGGCTGCCCGAGCCGAAGGGGCTGCTCTTGCTCGGCGTGCAGGGCTGCGGCAAGTCGCTGACGGCGAAGGCCATCTCGGCGCAGTGGCGGCTGCCGCTGTTGCGCCTCGACATGGGGCGCATCTTTTCGGGGCTCATCGGCTCGTCGGAAGAGAACGTGCGCAAGGCCATCAAGAGCGCCGAGGGGCTGGCGCCGGTCGTGCTGTGGGTCGACGAAATCGAGAAGGGCCTCGCGGGCAGCGGCGGCGGAGCGAACGACACCGGCGTCGCCGCGCGCGTCTTCGGCACGCTGCTGACGTGGCTGCAAGAGAAGACGGCTCCGGTGTTCGTGGTGGCGACGGCGAACCGCATCGATGCGCTGCCGCCCGAGCTCTTGCGCAAGGGCCGCTTCGACGAAATTTTTTTCATCGACCTGCCGACGGCGAACGAGCGGGCCGACATCTTCCGCATTCACCTGGCGAAGCGGCGGCGGGCGCCCGAGTCATTCGACGTGGCGAAGCTGGCGGCGGCGGCCGAGGGCTTCAGCGGCGCCGAAATCGAGCAGGCGATCGTGAGCGCGCTGTACGACGCGTTCGCCGACGGGGCGCAGCTGTCGCAGGCGGGCATCGAGAAGTCGCTCGCCGAGACGGTGCCGCTGTCGCGCACGATGGTCGAAGAGATTGCCCGCCTGCGTGACTGGGCGAAGCTGCGCACGCGAAAGGCGAGCGCATGACTGCGCAAAAAAGGGGACAGGCTACATTTCTGCGCAACGCGGCACGCCGCTTGCGCCGTTGCGCAAAAAAGTAGCCTGTCCCCTTTATTGCGCAATGAGCCTCGAGCGCCGCATCACCGCGATTCTGTCGGCGCCGAAGCCCGGCGCGGCAATGCACGTGCACACCTCGGCGGCCTTCGCGGCGCGCTTCAGCGCCGAGGCGAAGCGCAGCGGCCTCTCGCTCGACCTCGCCGAGCCCGACCTCGAAGCCAAGGTGAAGGTGTGCGCAATGTGCGGCGCCCAGAACTCGCCGTACGTCAGCGCGTGCTTCAACTGTCAGACCGAGCTCGAAACGAAGAAGGTGTCGCCGCCGGCGAAGGCGGTGCGGCAGGGGCTGCCCGAGGCGCGCTGGCACCTCATCGCGAACGCGCCGCGGCTGTCGACGTTGCCGTTGCGAGCGAGGGCGCTGGTGCAGGCGCGGTTCGCTCCGGCGCCGCAGGTGGCACGGGTCGAGTCGACGCAGGTCTCGCGCAGGTTTCTCGAGCTGTTCGTCGAGAAAGAGGCACAGCAGCCGAAGCCGCCGATGCAGCGGTTCGACCAGCGCTCGGCGCTCGACAAGTTCCTCTCGGTGTTCGTCGAGAAGCACGCGCCGGCTGAGGGCGCGGCGCCCGCGGAAGACAGCGGCACGTTTCAGAAGGTGCTCTCGCTGTTCGTCGAGAAGCCGTGAGCGACCCGGCCACCGAAGTGAGACGCGCAACGTCCCGCCTGGACGCGAGAGCCGTTGTGGCCGGGGCGCGAACCGAAATAGTGACTACGCCGTCCAGTCGACGACCTTCAACCCGCGCACGCGCGAAAACTCACGCAGGTTGTTCGTCACCAGCGTGAAGCCGAGGCTCAGCGCGTGCCCGGCAATCTGCAGGTCGTACGGACCAATCAGCAGGTTGCGGCGCTCGAGGTTCGCACGCACCTCACCGGTCGCATGCGCCGCGGCCTCGTCGAACGGCAGCACGCGCAGGTTCGACATCACGAGGTCGACGGCCTTCGTCGACGCCCCGCTCGCCCGGCCATAGACGAGCTCGGCCACCGTGACGGCGCTGATGCCGAAGTCCTCTGGCGAGCGCGCGCGCAGCTCGTGCGCCAGCTGCGGGTACGTTCGTCGGCCCAGAAAGATGCAGGTGTTCGTATCGAGCAGGAACTTCACGACCACGGCCGCCGCTGCTGACGCTTCGGCTGCCGGCGGTCGCCGGCCGCGAGCGGCGACGGCTCGGCATCGAGCAACGCCAGAAACTCGGGCGCCCAGTCGCGCTCGACGGGGGCCAGCACCAGCGTGTTGCCGACCCGGCGAATCGTGACCTCGGAGCCCGGCAGCTCGAGCTCCTTCGGAATTCGCACGGCCTGGCTGCGACCGTTCTTGAAGAGCCTGATGGTGCGCGGCGGCATATGCCGCGTCATATCACAGCCGCGGCTCGACGAAGAGCAGCACCACCGCAACCACGAGCGCGACCGCGGCCACCGACCACATGACGTTCGCGCCGATGGCCGACGACCTCGCCTGGTCGTGCAGCCGCTGCGCCTCGGCCCCTTCGTGCACCGCGCCGAGCAGCGTCGCGCGCGCGCCGTTCGACACCAGCCCCAGCACCAGCCCCGTCACGCCCGCCACCACCGCGACCCCACCCGCCACGAGCGTGAGCTTCCGCTGCGAGAGAAAGCTGCGGCGAGGCGTCGACGGCGCGTCGCTCACCGAAGGCGCGACGACCGAGCCGGTAGACTGCACCTTCAGCGTCACCTCGAGGTCGAGCGCCTTGTTCGGCGCGAGCAGAAAACCCGTGTCGCTCGTCTCGTACCCTTCCTTCTCGAGCACGAGCCGGTGGTCACCCGGAGGCACCTCGACCGCCAGCGGCGTCAGCCCCCGGTACCTGCCGTCGATGCTCGCGCGCGCGCTGGTCGGCGACGACACGACGTTCACCTGCTGAACGCCCTTGTCCTGCAGCTTTCGCTCGAGCCTCGTCACCGCCTCGACGACCACGTCGCGGTCTTCAGCGTCGGGCGCGAGCTTCAGGTACTCGCGGTAGCTCTTCAGCGCCTTGCTCGTGTCGCCGAGCTGTTCCCAGCAGCGGCCGATGTTGAAGAAGATGGCGGGCAGCGGCTTCAGCCGGTACGCCTCTTCGAACTTTCCGATCGCCTCGGCGTAGCGGCCCTGCTGGTAGCGGTTCTGCCCCTCTTGAAAGTACCGCTTCGCCGACGGCCCCGCGTCGTCGACGGCCGCCAGCGACACCATCAGGGCGAACGCCACCATCACTGGCAGGCTCCCGCGCCGTTGCAGCGCGACACGCCGCACGCGCCCTCGGGGTCGGTGCCCGCCGGGTGATTCGTGCACGCGCCCGCCGTGCCCGGCGCCGCACACGTCTGGCAACCGCCACCACAGCCGGTCTCACAGCACACGCCATCGGTGCACGCGCCGCTCACACACTGGCTCGCCGACGTGCACCCCGCGCCCGCAGCGCGCTTCGGCACACACGCGCTGCCGCTGCAGAAGTGGGTGCTCACACACTGCGCGTCGCCGCTGCACGTCGTGCCGCACGCGGTCGCGCTCGCGCACGCATGGCCGCCGCAGCCCGTCGGCGCCGGCGCCACACACGCGGGGCTCGGGCTGCACGTCGACGGCGCCGAGACGAAGCCGCCCGAGCACGTCGCCGCCGCGCACACCGTGCCGTTCGCGACGAGCGCGTCGCCGGGGCAGCTCGGCCCGTTGCCCGGGCAGCTCTCGGCGACGTCGCACGCGCCCGCGGCCGGCCGGCAGACCGCGCTCGAAGAGCGGTACGCCGCAGCGCAGCCGTTCGTCGTGCCGTCGCAGACGTCGGGCAGGTCGCACGGCCCTGCGCCCGACGCGAGGCACACGAACCCGCTCGCCCGCTTCGCGTCGGCCGGGCAGCCCGCCGCCGAGCCCGAGCACACCTCTTCGACGTCGCATGGGCCCGCCGCTGCCCGGCAGCTCGAGCCGGCGGCCGCGACCGCGTCGACGGCGCAGTCGTTGCCCGTGCCGCTGCACTGCTCGGCGACGTCGCACAGCCCGCTCGCCGCGCGGCACGTGGCGCTGCCCGACACCTTCACGTCGCTCGGGCACGCCGCCGCGGTGCCGCTGCACTGCTCGGCCACGTCGCACACGCCCGCATCACCGCGGCACACGAACGTCGCCGGGCGAAACCCGTCGGCCGGGCAGCTCGCCGAAGCGCCGGTGCACGTCTCGACCGCGTCGCACGGGCCCGCCGCCGGGCGACACACCGTGCCGCTCGGCCGCAGCGTGCACGTGCCGACCGAGCCGTTCACGTTGCACGCGTCGCACGCGCCGGTGCACGCCGACGTGCAGCACACGCCGTCGATGCAGTTGCCCGACGTGCACTGCGCGCCCGTGCTGCACGCGATGCCGTTCGGCGACTGCGCCTGGCACGTGCCCGCGTTGCACCACTGCGTCGCGCCGCAGCTCGCCAGGTCTGGCGGGCACGACACCGAAGAGCCGCTGCACGCCTCGGCGACGTCACACGCGCCCACGGCCGCGCGGCACACGGTCGCGGCAGGCCTGAAGCCGTCGTTCGGGCAGCTCGACGCGCCCCCGGTGCACGTCTCTGGCGCGTCGCACGCGTCGACCGGCGCACGGCACACCGCCGACGCCGGAGCGAACGCGTTGTTCGGGCACGCCGCCGAAGAGCCGCTGCACGTCTCGGCCACGTCGCACGGCCCCGCGGGAGCGCGGCACACCGTGCCTGCCCCCTGGTAGCCGTCGTTCGGGCAGCTCGCCGAGGCGCCCGTGCAGACCTCGGCCACGTCACACGGCCCGGCGCTCGCGCGGCACGGGGTGCCCGAGGTCGCGAAGCCGTTCGCGGGGCACGCGGCCGAGGTGCCCGTGCAGCTCTCGGCGACGTCACACCCGCCCGCCGACGTGCGACAGGTGAGCGTCGAAGGCGCGAAACCGTCGCTCGGGCAGCCCATCGACGTGCCGGTGCAGTGCTCGGGCACGTCGCACGCGCCCGCCGGAGCCCGGCACACCGTCGCCGCCGACGCGAAGCGCGCCGTGCACCCGTTCGACGTGCCGTCGCACACGTCGTCGGCGTCGCACGCGGCGCCCGACGCCGGGCCACACACGAAGCCGCTCGGCCGCTTGCCGTCGGCGGGGCACATGCCGCTGAAGCCGGTGCAGGTCTCGGCCACGTCGCAGACGCCCGCCGACGCGCGGCACGGCGTCGACGCGCTCGCGTACTGCGCGGCGCAGCCGGCGCTCAGGCCATCGCACGTGTCGTTCACATCGCACGCGCCTGAGGCCGCGAGACAGACGGTGCCGGCCACCTCGAACCCGTCGGGGGGGCACGCGGAGGCCGAGCCGGTGCAGCGCTCCGCCACGTCGCACGGCCCCACCGGCGCGCGGCACACCACGCTGCCGGGCTGAAACCCGTCGCCCGGGCACGTGGCGCTCGAGCCGCTGCAGACCTCGGCCACGTCGCAGGCGCCGCTCGAAGGCCGGCAGGTGACCGACGCGCCAGACAGCACGTCGGTCGGGCACGCGGCGCTGACGCCGGTGCACGACTCGGCCGGGTCGCACGCGCCGGCCGACACCCGGCACACCGTGCTCGGCGTCGAAAAAACATCGGCAGGGCAGGCGGCCGACGCGCCGCTGCACGTCTCGGCGACGTCGCATGCGCCCGCCGACGTGCGGCACACGGTCGAGGAGGACGCGAGCGTGTCGGCCGGGCACGCGCCGCCGGTGCCGCTGCAGACTTCAGCGACGTCGCACGCTCCGGCCGAGGCGCGGCACTCGACGCCGGCGCCGACCAGCCCGTCGGCCGGGCACTGCGCCGAGCTCGCCGTGCAGCGCTCTGCGATGTCGCAGGTGCCGGTTGACGCGCGACACACGACATCACCGCCGGCGAGCGCGTCGACGGGGCACGCGGCCGACATGCCGTCACACACCTCGGCGACGTCACACAGGCCCGCCGCGCCGCGGCACCCGAAGCCGGCCGGCTGCAGCACGTCGGGCGGGCACGCGGGCGACGCACCGGTGCAGCTCTCGGCGACGTCGCACAGCCCGCCCGAGGCGCGGCACACGGTCGCGGCCGGCAGGTTCGTGCACGTGCCGACCGTGCCCGTCAGGTTGCACGCGTCGCACGCGCCGTCGCACGCCACGTCGCAGCACACGCCGTCGGCGCAGCTGCCCGACGCACACTCGCTGTTCGCGGCGCACGTCGTGCCGTTGACGAGCTTCGGCTGGCAGCCCGACGTGGCGTCGCAGTACTCGCCGGCGGCGCACGCGTTCGAGTCCACCGGGCAGGCCGCGGCGCTGCCGCTGCACGTCTCGGCGCTGTCGCACAGGCCCGTCGCGTCGCGGCAGGTGACGCCCGCAGGCACCAGCGCATCGGCCGGACAGCTCGCTGCGTTGCCCGGGCAGGTCTCGGCCGCGTCGCACGCGTCGGCGGCGGCCCGGCACGTCACGCTCGCGGCCGCGAAGCCATCGGCCGGGCACACGGTGGTGACGCCGTCACACACCTCGGCGACGTCGCAGACGCCGGCGCTCGCGCGGCAGCTCGACCCGCTGCCCGCCACCGCGTCGGGCGGGCACTCGGAGCCGAACCCCGTGCACTGCTCGGCCACGTCGCACGGGCCGACCGACGCGCGGCACCGCGACGTCGAGGGCGCGAAGCCGTCGGCGGGGCACGCAGGCCCGAAGCCCGTGCAGCTCTCGGCGACGTCACACGCGCCCGCGGAAGCGCGGCACGAGGTGGTCGCGCTCGCAAAGCCATCGGCGGGGCACGAGGGCCCGGCGCCCGTGCAGGTCTCGGCGACGTCGCACGCGCCCGCCGAGGCGCGGCACGGCGTCGAAGCGGGGGCGAAGCGCGCGAGGCAGGCATCGTTCACGCCGTCGCAGGTGTCGCCGGCGTCGCAGGCGGCTCCGCTCGAGGGCAGGCAGACGGAGCCGTCCGGCCGCTTCACGTCGGCCGGGCAGCACGGCGCGAGGCCGGTGCACTGCTCGGCGACGTCGC
>JAEUJP010000875.1 GCA_016793725.1 Myxococcaceae bacterium
GCGCCTGCAGCGGAACCGGTGAAAAGCCGCCCTTCACCGTCAGCTGCGGCGAGTACGCGCCCCACTGCAGGCACGCGACCGAGACGGCGATCACGACCGCCCACACGCCAGCGTTTCGCCGCGGAGCGTCGAGCGCGCCCAACGTCATCACCGTGCCTGCGAACGCGTACGGCGCCCAGTTGCACACGTACTGAAAGCTGATCGAGATGGTCGGCAGGTACTGTGTCGAGACCAACGTCAGCAGAAAGCCGTTGATCATCATCACCCAGTGCAGCGGGCGCCTCCACGAGAGGAAGGCGAGCGGCGCAAACACCTGGCACACGTACGCAATCTTCTCGAGCTGCGTCAGCGTGCGCAGCGTGAAGCCCGGGTTCGAGACGATGGTCTTGATGATCGCGATGAAGCCGCTCTCACCCGGCGGGTAGAGCTGCTTGAACGTGTCGGCGAACTGCTGGTTCGGCATCAGCACGAACCGCAGCAGCAGGAAGTAGCCCGCCGCGAGCAGCGCCGTCGCGATGCCGGTGCGCGGCCGCCACCCCGACAGGAACATGAACGCGCCGAGCCCGAACAACCCGATCGACACGTCTTCGCGGCACAGAATCGCGAACACGAAGAACAGCCAGTACGTCTTGAAGCGCTTGAGCTCGACCATCGCGATGGCCCACATGGCCCAGCTCGCGCCGAACGGCTGCATGTGCACGTCGTACAGCTGCGCGCCGTGGAAGGGCGCGTACAACAGCCACGCGAGCCCGAGCGCGAACGCCGCGGCAAGCGGCAGCCGGCTGCGCGCGAACAGAAACACCGCCACCGACGAATACGCGAGCGCCGCCGCCTGCATCACCAGCAGTGTCTCGGCGCGCGGGTGCAAGAGGTAGATGGGCAACATGTAGAGCGACGCGAAGTCGGCGTGCCCGTTCAGCCCGCCCCACGTCTCGCCCCACATCAGCGTCGGCAGCCGCAGCGGCGTGCCGTGCAGCCAGCTCTGGAAGACCTGGTCGTACTGCCCGAGGTCGGCCGAATACGTGAAGAAGCGCTGGTGCGCGTAGATGGCCCACGTCGACATGAAGACCGTGTGGGCGGTCGCGAGCACGAGCAGGGCGCCGAGCACCCGGTTCGGCTTCGCGAAGAACGCGCGCGGCCACCCGAGCAGCGTGTCGCCGAGACCGGCGGGGCGCTCGGCCCACGCGGCGGCCGACTCGCGCAAGAGCCGCTCGAGCGAGAGCACGAACAGCGCGAGGGTGATGGCGAGCACCGCGTCGTCGGCCCAGCCGCGGCGCACCAGCGCGACCGCGACCGGCGCGACGAGCAGCGGGCAGAGCAGGCGGGCGAGCCACTCGGCTCCGATGGAGTTGCCGTCGCGCCGCGACACGAACATCGCCGACCCGCTCACGGCCACGAAGCCCGCCGCCATGAACAGGAACATCAGCTTGCGCTGCTCGGGCCGCACCAGGTTCTCGCTGAAGAACGTGAGGTCGACCGGCAGCAGCTCCCCGACCAGGGCCAGGGTGAACGCGGCGCAGATGAGGCCCAGTGAGACCGAGGCGCGGGTGGCCTGAAGGAGCACGCACGGCCTCCTAGTACAGGCTGAGGCTCCAAGTGTAAGGTCCCTGGCTACCCCTCGATGTCCATTCAGTTCGGCCGATATGAGCTGCTTCGCAAGCTCGCCGCTGGCGGTATGGGCCAGGTCTTTCTCGCCCGTAAGAAGGGCGTGGGGTTCGAGAAGCTGGTGGTGCTGAAGCGAATTCTCCCGCACCTGGTCGAAGACGAAGAGTTCTTCACCATGTTCCTCGACGAAGCCCGCCTCACGGCGCGGCTGAATCACCCGAACATCGCGCAGATTTTCGACGTCGAGGCCGAGGCCGGCCAGCACCTCGTCGTCATGGAATACGTGCAGGGCGACGACGTGCGCCGCGTCGAGAAGAAGGCGCGGCTCGCGAACGAGAAGCTGCCGGTCGGCGTCATCTTGCGCACCATCGCCGACGCCGCCGCGGGCCTCGACTACGCGCACAAGGCGCGCGACGACCAGGGCCAGCCGCTCGGCATCGTGCACCGCGACATCTCGCCGCAGAACATTCTGGTGGGCTTCGACGGCGGCGTGAAGCTGATCGACTTCGGCGTGGCGAAGGCAGCCGGCCGCGCGCAGCACACGGCGACCGGGGTGCTCAAGGGCAAGTTCCCGTACATGAGCCCCGAGCAGGCCGAGGGCGAAGAGCTCGACGCGCGCAGCGACGTGTTTGCGCTCGGCATCGTCTTGTGGGAGCTGCTCTGCGACAAGCGCCTCTTCAAGGGCGACAGCGACGTGATGAGCCAGCGGCTGGTGAAGGCCTGTCAGGTGCCGCGCCCATCTGAGCTGAACACGCAGCTGCCTCCGAAGCTCGACGCCATCGTGCTCAAGTCGCTGGCGCGGAACCGCGACGAGCGCTTTCAGTCGGCGCAAGAGCTGCGCGAGGCGATCGAGCAGTACATTCTCGAGGCGCAGCTGCCGGCGTCGGCGTCGCACCTCGGCGCGTTCATGCAGCGGCTGTACGCCGACAAGATCGCCGAGCTGAATGACCCGACGAAGCTCGACCAGCTCTCGGCCGACACCGACCTCGAGGGGTTCGGGCCGCGCGGGGCGATGGCGACTCCGGCGCCGAGCGGGGGCACGCGGCGCGGCACGGTGACGGTGGGCGGCGGCGCGACGATTGGGGCGACGCGAACGAGCCACACCGAGCAGGTCGACCGGCAGGCACCGGCACCGGCGCCTTCGCGGGTGCCCATCTTCGCGGCGATCGCGTTGCTGGCGGTGGGCAGCGGCGGAGCGGCCGCGTGGATCGTGACGAGGCCCGGGCCTCAAGTAGACCCGGTGGTGAAGCCGGTGGTGAAGAACGACCCGCAGCCCGACACGCCGCCGCAGGTGCCCGACAAGCCGCCGGCGCCGGCGCTGGTGGCGCTGAAGGTCGAGAGCGAGCCCGCGGGAGCGGCGGTCGAGATCGGCGGGGTGCCGCGCGGCATGACGCCGCTCGACCTGTCGTTCGAGAAGACACAGCTGCCGGTGCTGCTGAAGGTCTCGCGAGACGGCTTCGAGTCGCAGCAGACGACGCTGACGGCCGAGTCGGGCCCGGTGGTGTCGCTGCAGCTGGTGAAGAAGAAGAAGAGCGGCAAGGCGCTGGAGATCAAGACGGGCCGCTGAGGGGTGGGGAGTTGCTTCCTCCCAAGTGCAAACCACACCAGCAGCGAGCAGGCTGGCACTGCGCGAGCTGCAACGCGCCCCGCTGCCCCGACTGTGTCGCGACGAAGCACGTCACGTACTCGACCACCATGGAGGTCTGCACGCAGTGCGGCGAGCTCGTCACCCCGCTCACCCAGCACCGGGCCGACCAGAGGTCGTTCGCCGCCAGAATTCCCGGCGCGCTCGGCTGGCCGCTGAGCAAGCAGGGCCTCGTCGCCATCGCGGGCGTCGCGCTCGTGCGCACGGTGCTCAGCTACCTCCCGGGCCTGGGGTGGGGCCTCAGCGCGTGCCTCTTCGCGGCCGTCTGCTTCGGCCTGGTGCGCAGCACGGCGCGCGGCAGCGACGACTTCGAGACGAGCGACCTGTCAGACGTCTTCACCGACGTGCTCGTCCCGGGCATCAAAGCGCTGGTGGGTACGGTGCTGGTCTGGCTGCCGGCGGCGCTCTGGCTCGGCACGCGCCACCCGGGCGCTGCGCAGAACCCGCTCGCGGCGGTCACCGACCCGGTCGTCTGGCTGCTGCTCGTCGGCGGGGTGCTCTACGCGCCGATGGCGGTTCTCTCGGGCGCGGCGGGCAGCTCGCTGTTCGCGATGCTGAGCCCGCTGCACGTGGTGCGAAACGCGCTGAAGCTGGGTCAGGCGTACGGGCTCCTGGTCGTGGTGCTGGGGGTGCTGTTCTTCCCCTGGCTGGTGGTGCTGGCGCTCGGCACGATGTTGAACCTGCTGCCGGTGCCGTTCCTCCCCCGGCTCCTCGACCACGCGGTGGCGTGTTACGTGCCGTTCGTGGCATCGAGAATCATGGGGCTGCTCCTCTACACGCACGGCGACCGGGTCGAATACGGGCTCGAGCGCGACTACCAGGTGGCGCTGCTGCCGGGCGTGCCGCCGCGCGGCGTGGCGCCTGAGGCGCCGGCCGAGCAGAAGCGTTCACGCGCGCCGATCGAGCTGCCGCCCGAGCCCGAGCCCCTCATCGAGGCGACGGTCGAGAAGCCGCGAGAGCTCGACCCCGACACGCTGCCGCCGCTGAAGGTCGAGTGATGCTGAAGACGCACGTAGAACCGAAGCGGGTCGCCGGCGCCGACTCGGTCGTCGTCAAAGAAATCTACCTGTCGCTGCAGGGCGAGTCGTCGCACCAGGGGCTGCTCTGCGCGTTCGTGCGGCTGACGGGCTGTCACCTGCGCTGCAGCTACTGTGACAGCGAGTTCGCGTTTCACGGCGGCAAGCGCATGAAGAACGCCGAGGTGGTCGAGGCGGTGCTGGCGCTCAAGACGCCGCGCGTCGAGGTGACGGGCGGTGAGCCGCTCTTGCAGCCGGGCGTCTACCCGCTGATGGAGTCGCTGCTCGAGGAGGGTCTCATCGTGATGCTCGAGACGAGCGGGGCGATCGACGTGCGCCTGGTGCCGCCTCAGGTGCACAAGATCGTCGACCTGAAGACGCCGAGCTCGGGCGAGAGCGAGCGCAACGACTACCGGGTGCTCGACACGATGAACGCGAACGACGAGCTGAAGCTCGTGATCGGCTCTCGCGAAGACTACGAGTGGAGCCGCGCCATGCTGCCGCGCACGGCCGGCAAGCCGTTCTCGGTGCTGTTCTCGACCGTGTTCGGCAAGCTCGAGCCCGCGAAGCTGGCGGAGTGGATCGTGGAGGACCGGCTGCCCGTGCGGTTCCAGCTCCAGCAGCACAAGTACCTGTGGGACCCGAACGCGCGCGGCCGCTGAAAAAAGGGGACAGGCTACATTTCTGCGCAACGCGGCGCCGGGTACCGGGCGCTCGAGAGGCCAGCGCCTGCTCAGCGAACCGGGTTCTGCTCGAGCCGGGCCTGCAGCTCGGTCAGCGCGGCCTTCTGCTCGGCGTTCGCGTTCACCAGCGCTGCGAGAATGAGCGAGTGGGTCTCGTTCGCGTTCACGACGAGCAGCGCGTTGCTCGCGGCCTGACGGGCGTCACCCGTGCGCGCGACGAACGCCCTCACCAGCGCGGCCGCTGCGGTGCGGCGCACCTCGGCCTCTTCGCGCTTCGCGGTGACGCCCGGCGTCTGCCACGCCCACGCGTTGCCGACGTCGCCGAGCGCGCGCGCGGCTTCGACCTGTTCGCGCACTTCGGTCGCCTCCATCACGGCGTCGCCGAGGCGCTTCGCGATGACGGCGCGGCGGCAGCTGCCCATGCCCTCGCGCACGGCGCGGCCGTGAGCGGTGCGAGGCAGCGACAGCACGAGCAGGCGAGACGCCGCATCGTCGGTCTGCAAGAAGCCGTACGCATCGGCGGCGGCGCGCGTGACCAGCGGGCTCACGGTCAGGTTCGCCAGCACGGCCTCGAGCACGGGGGCTGCGACGTCAGACTGCAGCGCACCGACGGCCTCGAGCAGGCCGACGGTGAGCGTCAGCCGGCCGCCTTCGGTCGCCGGCACGTTGGCCGCGTCGAACGCGAGCAGCTCGAGCATCGGCAGCAGCGCCTGCGGCCCGAGCTGCTTGAACGTGCGGCCCATCGGAGCGACCACGCCACCGCGCCGCTTTGCGAAGAGCGTGTCGGCGTCGCGGCTGAGCTGCGCCACGGTCGCGAACGTCTGTGCGTCGCTGACGCGGGCGGCTGCGATCTTCGCCTGCAGCTCGCGGGCGCCGACCACGTTCGAGGCCTCGACGACGAGACCGGCCGCTGACGCCTGCAGAGAAACCACGAGAGACAGAATCATGATGCGCGCTTTCATCGGCCGCTCTCCCACCACTTCGAGGTCGGAATCACGCGGGTCGCGTTCGTGCCGCAGTGCGTTTCACCCGCGAGCAGGTGGTACAGGTACCACTCCTCGGCCCAGTGCACGGTGTAGCCGAACGGGGCGAGCGCGCCCTGCATCTGCGCCTTGAAGATGTCGACGCCGTTGATGATGGGGCCGTGCGGGTCGGCGCTGACGAGGTGGCCGCTGTTCAGCAGGAACAGGTTCACCGTGCCCGGCTGGTACGCGAGGGAGCCGCCACCGACGTCTTCGTGCAGGAAGGGAATCTTGACGATTTCGGAGTCTTGCAGGCCCGTCGCCGCTTTGATGATGGCCACCTGCGCATTGACCTCGGCTGCAGCGGCGGCGCTATCGCTCATGATGACGGTGTCGGCGAGCAGGTTATTGATGCTGCGCGCCGCCGAGACCCACGCGGTACCCGTAGAGTTCAGCGTCTGCATGCCGGGGAAGATGGTCGCGCTGCCGTTGCCGGCCGTGACCTGGTCTTGCAGCATCTGCCGCGCGAGCGCGGCGTCGTTGACCAGCATGATCCACCCGCGGGGCGTCGCGGCCGGCAAGAAGCTGATGGTCTCGTCGATGTGACCGACCAGCAGCCACGAGGTGTCGACGTAGACCGGCGGCTGAACGGCCTGACCCTCCATCATGCGGAGGAAGCTGTTGTCGGGGTGGTACGAGGGGATGTTGCCGCGAATGATTCGGCCCTGCGGGTAGCTCGTACCGTTGTGGGTGTAGGGCGGAATCGTCTCGAGGTTGCCGAACGAGTCGAGCGTCGACTGGGTGGAGCTGCTGGCCTGAAACTGCTGAAGGCCGGCCACGTCGGGGCCTCGCATCTGCGTGAACACGACCTTGCCGGCCGTGCGCAGCGGGTTCGAGCCGCCGCCCTCCTTGTTCGCCGAACGAATCGCGACGCGAATGGTGTGAAAAGCGCCGTTCGCGATCGGCATGTTCATGTAGCCGGTCTCGAAGAAGTCTTGTGTCCACTGATCATCGCCGCCCGGCGTGATCATGCTGATCAACGGCGCCGCGATGCCGGCCCCCGTCAGGCCCGCCTGAACGTCGGTGCGGAAGTCGACCGAGTCGGGGTCGTCGGTGCCGTTGCCCTGCCGAACGCGGGTCGCGTAGCCCTGAACGACCGGCGTCGCGTGGCTGAACGTCATCAGCGGCGCGACGCGGAAGCGAACGGTGTCGGTCGTCTGCGTGCCGCCGGGGTAGGGCGAGATGACCGTCAGCGTGACGTCGACGTAGCCGTCCCACGTGTTGCGGTCGCGCACGATGTTCGTCGCTTCCATCTTCAGGTTGATGCCCTGCTGGAGCGAGTTGGTACCGAAGCCGAACATCGCCGTGTCGAGGTACGTGTACGTGCCGGCCGTCGCGGTCTCGGAGAAGAACCGAACGCGAGGAGAGCCAGCCGCCGCAGCCACCGGGCCGCTCGTCACCGTGATGATACCCATCGAGTTCGGCGGTGCGTTCGGCCACGGCATGATGCGCAGCGACGCCATGTCGAGCAGGTCGTTCGCACCGTTGACGATGGTGTCAGCCGCGTCGTGGCACGCCGCGAGCGTCGCGTCGCTCTGCGCGCTCGACGTCGAGCAGGTCTGGGCGTCGTCGTCCATGTTCGCCAGCACGATCGCGCCGCTCGTCGTGTTCCACACCGTCTCGACTGCGTCGTCGGTCGTGCCCGTCAGGTCGATCACGCCGTCGCGGTTGCTGTCGGCGCGCAGGTCTGCGAACGGCGTCACCGTACCTGAGCCACCCGCCGTCGCCATGCCGCCACCCGCCGTCGCCATGCCGCCACCCGCCGTCGCCATGCCGCCGCCCGCAGTCGCCATGCCGCCGCC
The DNA here is from genome assembly GCA_016793725.1 of Myxococcaceae bacterium. Lineage (GTDB taxonomy): Bacteria > Myxococcota > Myxococcia > Myxococcales > Myxococcaceae > Xiheicaenimonas > Xiheicaenimonas phototrophica. The sequence goes on from JAEUJP010000875.1 coordinate 7,774, forward strand.
CGCAGTCGCCATG
>JAEUJP010000887.1 GCA_016793725.1 Myxococcaceae bacterium
GACACAGACACCGTCGTGGGGCGCGAAGCGCCCCGCGTAGAGGCGAATGCCGGTGTGTCTGGGGCTCGCCGCAAGATACGGGTGGTGGCCGCGCTGATCCCGGCAGCGGGTGACGCGGCTCGGTTCCTCGTTCAGCAGCGGCTGCCCGACAAGGCCCGCGCGAACCTCTGGGAGTTCCCGGGCGGCAAGGTCGAAGCAGGTGAGGGTGACGCCCAGGCGCTGGCCCGCGAGTGTAAGGAAGAGCTCGACGTCGAGCTGAAGGTCGGCCGGCGGCTGTGGGGCACGACGCACGACTACGACGATCTCACCGTGAACCTCGAGCTCTTCGCCGCGGTCATCGTGAGCGGCGAGCCGAAGACGCTCGGGGCCCAGGCCCTCAAGTTCTGCACGTTCGACGAGATGAAGAAGTTGCCGTTCTGCGAGGCCGACGTGCCGTTGCTCGAGGCGCTGGCCTCGGGTGAAATTTCGCCGTCTTGATTCTTCGATTCAGGTGATCGAGCGCACGTTTCAGCTGGTGAAGGGCGTCGGGCCCTGGCGCGAGAAAGACATCTGGGCCCGCGGTTTTCCCGACTGGGCGGCGTTCGAGAAGGCGACCGAGGTGGTCGCGAGCGAGGGCATCGACGCCGAGCTGAAGGCCGCCATCGTGCGGGCCCGCGGCGCGTCGCTGGCCGAGCTGGCCGCCATGATCCCCGAGCGCGAGCACTGGCGGCTCTACCCACACTTCGTCGAGCAGGCCGCGTTCATGGATCTCGAGGCCGACGGTGACGAGCAGATCACCGTCGGCGGCGTGATGGACTCGAAGGGCGTCGCCACGTTCATTCGCGACTTCGAGGGCCCGCGCGCGCTGTCGGAGCTGCCCACGCGACTGCAGCAGAGCCCCATCTGGGTGACCTTCAACGGCGGCACGTTCGACATTCCCGTGCTGCGCCGGCATTTTCCCGCCCTGCAGCCGCCGCTCGTGCACCTCGACCTGCGGTTTCTGGTGCGTCGCGTGCGGCTGAAAGGGGGCCTCAAAGAGGTCGAAGAGAACCTCGGGCTGCACCGGCCTCCGCACCTCAAGGGCATTCGGGGCTTCGACGCGATTCGGCTGTGGCGCGAGTGGCTGTCGACCAGGAACCCCGAGTCGCTGCGCATTCTCGTCGAGTACAACCTGTACGACGCGATCAACCTGCGGGCGCTCGTCGACCTGTGCATCGCGCGCGCGGCCGAGCAGCTCGCATGGGACGAGCCGTTTCGGGCGCCGTTCGAGCGCGGTGATGTGCTGTACGACGTCTCGAAGCTGCTGCTCGAGCTCTGAGGTCAGCGGCCCCAGCCCAGGTCTTTGGCGACGATCTCGACGACCTTGGGAATCACGGCGTCGATCGTGCCGACGAGCCCGCCGTTCACCTTCGGGTTCCAGTTGTCGAGCAAGAGCCCGTCGCGAGCGCGCAGCATCACGCTCGCCTTGATCATCGCGGGCGCCTCGCTCGTCAACTGCACCTCGAGCAGCGGCACTGGCGCGCTCTCGTCGTCGGTCGGCGTGACGCCGCGAGCAGACAGGTAGGCATCGAGCAGCCCTCTGGCCGACGAGACCTGCGTCGGCGTGACTCCGTCTTCGCCTTCGACCCGAACCCGCAGTCGCCAGCCCGGCAGCCTTTCGAGCCACACGATCGCCGCAGCGATGTGCTGCTCGACCGCGGGGTCGGCCTCAGCCTCCTTGCGAAGACAGCTCAGCGCGGTCGGCTGCCCGAGTGAGGCCAGGCCATGCGCAGCGGCGATGCGCACCTCGGGCTCAGGCTGTCTCAGCCCCAGGCAGAGCGACGGAACCGACTTCGCACGACCGCTCGCGCCAATCATCGCGTACGCGCGCCGGTTCGACTGCGCCTGCGACGGGGTCGGTCGTGCCGCGCTCGCGACGGGCGCGGGCTGAGGCAGCGGCTCTGCCGTGTGCGTCACGTACACGCGCGGCGCCGGCGACCCGGTCGCCGCGACAGCAGCGGCCTGCCCAAGCTGAATCGGGTCTGAGACGAACGACAGCACCGCGCCGTAGCCCGAGCCGTCGACGCCGCTGACCACCACCGGCACCGCGTCGTGCTGCGCCGCCTTCGCGATGGCCTCGAGCACGGGCCCTTCGACGCCGACGACCCACAGCACGTCGATGCTGGTCAGCTCTTTCACCACGCCGTGCAGATCGCGCACCGACGTCGGCGGAGCCATGCGCACCAGCGGCGACGCCCGATCTTGAGACGCCCGCACCACGGCATCGAGCGGCACCTCGGGGCCGACGACGATGCCGACCCTGCGCCGGCGCGGCAGCCGGCGGTCGATCTCTTCGAGCTGCTCGCGCGTCGGCGCGCCGAGCTCGACGGCCCGGCGATCCCGGGGCCGAGCGTAGCCGCCGGGCACCGCCGTGAAGACGATCGGCACCGAGCCGGGGAGGGCGAGCGCGACGTCGAGCGCGGGCCCTCCGATGGCGAACACTGCAGATGCCTGCTCCACTGCCGGGTCATCGAGCCGCAGCGCCCGCGCGTCGAGCCGGGCCGCGAGAAACGCGTCGCGCATGCGCACCTCTTCGGGCCGTCGGCACTCGCACAGAACGACCGCGAACCGCTCAGCCACGCGGGGAGCCTCGACCGGCTGAGGCTCGACCTTCAGGGAGACGGGCGGTACGGGCGGGGTGACCAGCTCGTCGGCCAGAGGTTCCTGCGGCAGCGCGCTCCACACGCCCCACGCAGTGAGCGCGGCGACGAGCAGGGCGGCGAACGGCAGTACGGCCCGAAAGAGGCTTCGGCGAGCCGGGCGCGGCGCTGCGGTTTCGGTCGCCCGGCGGAAGCGCGGCAGCGACTCGGGGGCGACGCCGGAGGCAGCCAGGCGGGCGGCCTCCATCACCTGTGCTCGTACGTCTCGACCTGTAGCACTCGGGGAGGGTTGGTGCCGACCAGGGTGACGCGAGAGATCTCGGCGAACGTGAGGCCCTCGACCCTGAGCAGCACGACCTCACGCTGCGCGGGCGGGAGCTGCAGCACGCACGTCTCCATGATCTCGATGAACAGGGGGGTCGCTGACCGGGTAGCCCGCGAGCGACGCGGGCACGTCGGCCGGGGCAGTGCTCGGGTCGGCGCCGTCGTCGAGGGCCACGCCGCGCGCCCTCAAGGTGTCGAGGCAGAGGTTCCGGGCGATGCGAAACAGCCAGGCGCGCAGCGGCGCGTGCGGCGACCAGTCGCGCGCGCTCTGCATCGCACGAATCCCCGTCTCTTGAAGAACGTCGTCGGCGAGTGCCCGCGGGCTGCCCAACATGCGCGCTGCGAAGCTCACCAGGGGCTTTTCGTAGAGGTCGTAGAGCTGGCCGAGGGCCTCGACGTCGCGGCGGTCGCGGAAGCGCGCGAACAGCTCTTCGTCGGTGGCGGAGCCGTCGGGGGTTGCGGCGATGCGCAGCGGGTTCGCCATGTTCGCCCCCCAGAACGAGCGACTCAGCAGGATGGATCGATCAGCGCTTCTTTTTCTTCTGGCCCGGCTTCTTGTCGGCCTCGATCTGGCCTCGAACCTTCAGGGCGATCTCGACGTCTTTGAAGCCCTCGAGCTGGGCCTCGAGCTGCGCCTCGACCGTCAGCCGGTAGGTGCGGCCGGTCTTCAGCGGCTCGACGAACGAGATCAGATAGTCGATGCCGCCGTCGGTCTCGTGCGCCTGATCGTCCGACGGCACGACCTTGTCGCCCTCGTCGAACACCCGCAGCCGGTAGTCGGCCAGCGGCACCGGCACCCAGACCGACAGCGACTTCACCGGGTCGACGGCGCCCGTCACGACCTCGATGCCACCATCGGCGAGCTGCGCCGTAATCGTCAGCTCGAGCTCCCTGGGCCCGGGCGGAGGCCCGGCATCGACCGCCGGCGCCACGACCGCCGAGCCCGAATCGACCGCCGCCAACCCCGAATCTGCCTCGGCGACCCCGTCCTTCGAGGGACAGGCGCTGAGTCCGATAAGAGCGGTTATGTAAACTGTGGCCCTGCTCAAACGAGACGCCGCCTCAGGAGGATCGCGGCCGCCGCCACCAGCGCCGCCAGCAGCGAAAACCCGCCCGTCGACGAGCAGCCGTCGGTCACGTAGCAGGTGGTGCCCGGCCCGCCCCGCTCGCCGCAGGTGCCCATGTTCGGCATGCCGCCGTCGGGGTTTCGGCCGTTGCAGCCGCCCGTCGTGCACTCTTCGTTCGTCTGGCAGGCCTCGCCGTCGGCCCGCTTCGCGTTGCACAGCGAGCCGAAGCCGCCGTCGGGCAGGCTGCCGCTGCGGCAGTAGGCGCTCTCGATGCAGCTCGCCTCTTCGCAGTCGGCGCCGGCCGCGACCCTGGCCTTGCACACGCCCTCGACGTTGATCGACCCGCCCTGGCACGCGCTCGAGATGCACTCGGTGTCGAGGTTGCAAACCCCGCCGACCGCGACCTTCGGCTCGAACGCGCCGGTGCACTCCGCCAGCATGTCGTTCGCGCTGCGCTTGAGCTCGGTGCACGTCTTCTTGGCGTACACGTCGAGGCACGTCTTCATCTGCGCGCCGTTGTAGGTGACGCGGCCTTTGGTCTCACCCTGGGCGGTGAAGTTCTTGATGAGATCGAGGCCCGACCGCACCTTGGTCTCACACGACGCCTGGTCGGGCCCGTACTGCGGGTTCTTCGAGGCCTCCATCGGCGTGCAGCACTCGTACGCCTTCGTGCACAACACCTTCGAGGCCTCGGCCGGCATGTCGTCGAGCGTGATCGAGCCACCTCCGCCGCTGCAACCCACCACGGCTAAAAAACTGAACAGCGTCACCGAGCGTTTCAGGGCGGGGACCATAGGCCTTGACGCACGCCCGTGGGGAGGAGCATCTACCCGCCATGAAACGACTCGCGCTCGCCCTT
>JAEUJP010000891.1 GCA_016793725.1 Myxococcaceae bacterium
GTTCCCGAGCACGCGCGGCGGCGAGAAGATGAACTTCATGAACGGCGAGGCGGCCATCGGCGCCGACGGCAAGGGCTTCTACATCTCGCTCGGCGGCGACCCGCGGGCCGAGGCGTACGTGGTGCAGCAGCTCGCCGGCGAGCTGCCCTCGGGGCTCTCGCGCGTACACTTTCTCGCGCGCGAGCTCACCGGCTACACGCTGAACGCGCTGGGTGGGCTGTCGTGTCGCGCAAAGCTCGAGGGCGAGCTCGCCTGAGGCATTTCGCGACTGCGGCGAACCGCTAACCCCCGAAGCCGTGGTGCCCAGCGCGCTGGCACGTGCGTCGCAATCCCACTCCTCAACGAAAGGAAGGGAAAACACCATGAATTGGGACACGGTGCAGGGGCAGTTCAAGCAGCTCGGCGGGAAGATCAAGCAGAAGTGGGCGAAGCTCACCGATGACGATCTCAAGCTCCTCAGCGGCAAAAAAGACGAGTTCGTCGGCAAGCTTCAGGAGCGCTACGGCTACGAAAAAGACCAGGCCGAGCGTGAGGTCGATGACTTCATGAATGACATCGAGACGCCTTCGAACAGAACGACCCACTGACGTTGATGAAACGTCGGGGGCTGTAGTGGGCGGGGTGTCTCTCGTACGAGAGCGCCTCGCCCACGACCTTTTTCAACCGAGCTTCCACGGCCCCGGCCGCGTCGGTCGCTTCACCAGCTCGGCCACCCGCTTGACGAACTTCTCTCGCGGCCAGCCCTCTGCCCCGAACCGCGCCAGGTGCTCGGTCTCTTGCTGGCAGTCGATGAGCTCGATGCCCCACGCCGTCATCGCGCGCACCAGCGTCACGAACGCCACCTTCGACGCGTCGGGCGCGTTCGCGAACATGCTCTCGCCGTAGAACACGTCACCCAGCGAGATGCCGTAGAGCCCGCCGCACAGCTCGCCCTCGCGCCACGCCTCGGCGCTGTGCGCGAGGCCCAGCCGGTGCAGCTGCACGTACGCCGCGCGCATCTCTCGCGTGATCCACGTGCCGCGCTGGCCGGGCCGCTTCGTCTTCGCGCACGCGTCGATCACCGCCTCGAACGCCGTGTCGAGCTTCACCGCGTACACCCCGCGCTTGAGCTGCTTCTCGAGGCTCTTCGGCACGTGCAGCGCCTTCGGGTCGAGCACGAACCGGGGGTCGGGGCAGTGCCACAGAATGGGCAGCCCCTCGGAATACCAGGGGAAGATGCCGCGCGAGTACGCCGCCTCGAGCCGGCGCGGCGACAGGTCGCCTCCGAACGCGAGAATGCCGTCGGCGTGCGTCTGCTCGATCGGCGGCCACGCTTCGGGGTCGCGGCTCAGCAGCGCGTACGGAATGTGAGGCATCTACTTCGACGTGTTCAGCTTCACGTCACCCTTGAACTCGAACGTCTCACTGAAGAGCTCGGCCGTCATCTCGCCGGTGATGACGTAGGGCAGCACCTTCGACTTGATCAGCTTCTTCACGTCGGCGTCGCCGTGCGTCGCCGCGTCGACGTGCGTCTCGAGGTCGAACACGCCGGTCGACGACGGCGACACCCGCTCGGCCTTGCCGATGACCCCATCGGCGATCTTTTTGCCCGTCACCGACACGTCGTACTTGATCTGCGCGATGCGAATCTCGAACGGGTTCGGGTTCACCACGCCGATGTGAAACGTCACGCCCGCCTCGTCTTCACTGAAGCGGCCCGCCTCGAGCTCCTGGAACTTCACGTGCGGCAGCCGCGGCACCCGCACCTCGCGCGACCGCGCGAAGTCGAGCTCGTGCGTCTTGTTGCCCTGCGTGACGAACAGCTTGCCGCGCAGCGCCGTGAGCAGCGAGCCGCCCCGCGCGTCCATCGCCTTCAGCTCGTCGCCGTCTTTCACGTAGCGTGAGGTCTGTTCGAACGTCCACACCGCCGACGTGCCGCCCGACACCGACAGCGAGACCTGCGCGTCGCCGCCGCTCACCACGTTGCCGTCGACCACCAGCTCGAACTTCGCCCGCGTCGCGCTGCACGCCTCGGCGCACTCGAGCTTGCCCGTCAGCTTCAGGTTCACCTCGGTCAGGGTCTGCGACAGCACCGTGAGCTCCTGGTCTTTCAGCTCCGGAGCCTTCGCATCGGGCTTCACCTCGGCCTGACACCCCGCGACACACAGCAACACCGCTACACAGCGCATCAGTTTAGAAGCCACACGGCCCCCCATCAGGAGTGTCTTTGACCTTCTGCAGCGAGTACTCGAGCTTCGGGCCCGTCGTCGCCAGCGGCGACGTCAGCATCACGAACCCGACGCCCGGCACCCACGTGCGGCGCGAGTCGTTGCCGTGATCGGGTGTCTCGGTGAGTATCAACCGCACCCCCGCATCGTACGTGCCGATGGGGAACCTCAGGTCGGTGCCCGTCGGCTCGTTCGTCGTCACCCGGTACGTCGTCGTCGTCGTCACGCGCGCCGCCGGCGGGAAGATCACGTCGGCCTCGGTCATCGTCGAGAAGTTTTCGCCCGCGCCCGTCGTCGGCGTCAGCCACTTCACGCCCGTCAGCTTGCCCGTCGAGTCTTTGTAGGCCACCGACGTGCCGCTCGCCCCGAACTCGCGCCGCACCAGCTTCAGCTCGCCGTTGACGATGGTGAAGAGGTCGCGCATCACCGGGTTGCCGGTGCGGGTGTACGCCACGTCCATCACCTCGACGCCCTCGACGTCGCGCTTCGCCAGCACCTCGGCCGCCAGCGCCGGCGGGTCGACCACCACGTTCGTGTCGCTGTACTCGAAGCACCGCCCCGCGATGAGGCCGTACTTCTGTTGCGCCGCGCAGTCGAAGCCGCAGCTCGTGTCGACCATGGGGCCCGCATCGACCGTCGGCGTGCCGCCGCCGCTGCATGCCACGAGACCCAGAACCACGACGTAGAGACTCCGCATCAGCCGCACATAGCAGGCAGCCGCGGGTCTGAGTAGGCTCACGCGCGCGTTGAAGAGACCCGACTTCAACCTCGCCGTCAGCGCCCTCATGCACCATGTGGCGTTGACGATGCCCGAGTTCAGACACCTGCAGCCCGAGCACATTCTCGTGGTCGCCGGTGAGGCGCGCCGCGCGTCGCGCGGCACCGTGAAGCCGCTCGCCTTCGCCAAGGGCAAGCGCCGCGACGCCTTCGGCCGCAAGAAGCCGCTCATCAAGCTCCATGGCGTTCGCATGCTGTACTGCATCACGCTGCGGCCGCTGTTTTTTCGCGCCTCGACCCCCCGCACCCGCGTCGCCACCCTGCTGCACGAGCTGTTTCACATCTCGCGCAAGTTCGACGGCACCCTCGACCGCGCACGCCGGCACTCGCGCCTCGGCCCGAAGTTCGACGCCCGCTTCAACCCGCTCGAGAAGCGGCTGTGGCAGACGCTGCCCGACCTGTTGCGCGAGCCGTTCGAGCACGACGGCGAGGTGAAGGTGCTGCAGTGGCTCGAGCGGCCGACCGCGTGGCTGCCCGGCGAGCGCTCGAGCGGCAGGCGCCTGTACACACAGGCACATCTGTTTCAGGGCGTCATGCGCATGAAGGGCCGTAGATCGAAGTCGAAGGTGGCGCGTTCAACGCCGCCAACATGACCCGTTTCCGTGTGCTCTCTGCCTGCGTGGCGCTGTGCTCCTTTTCCGTACTCGCCGCACCGCCGCGCGACTGCCCGGGCCCGAAGACCGACAAGACCGTCGCCGCCGCCACGCCCGAGCGGGGTGACCCGAAGGCGCGCGAGTCGGCCCAGCGCGGCCTCGAGTTCCTCGTGCGCGAGGCAACCGCCTGGCAGAACACGAACAAGTGTTACGGCTGCCACGTGCACTCGGTCACGCTCGAGGCCCTGAGCGTCGGCATTCACAACCAGTACGACCTCTCGCGCACCGCGCTCGACACCCTGCTCGAGGGCATGACGAAGCTGAGCGGCGGCTCGCGCACGCCCGACGGGCTCTCGTACCAGCACTCGAGCCTGCTGCAGCCCTCGCGCGCGTTCGGCGGTGCGGCGTTCGCCCGCTACGACGCGTTCGTCGGCACGAAGGTGCGTGACGATCTCATCAAGGTCGCCGGCCAGCTGCTCGCGTACCAGGCGAAAGACGGCCACCTCGACGTGCAGTACCAGAACGGCGTCGTCGCGCGCGGCGACGTTCAGGCGACCTACCACGCGATCGTGACGTGGAAGCAGGCGTACGCCGCCAGCGCCGACGTGAAGTGGCTCGCGCCGGTGCAGCGCGCAGAAGGGTGGCTGCAGAAGCAGAAGCCCACCGAGACCTCGAACATCGCGTACGTCGTGATGGGCCTCACGGCCGCGGGCGTCGGCCCGACCGAGGCGCCGATGCCGTCGCTCACCCGGCAGCTGCTCGAGAGGCAGCAGAGAGACGGCGGCTTCGGCGACGCGCTCACCACGGGCCAGGTGCTCTACGCGCTGCGGCTGGTCGGCTTCACCGATCGTGACAAGCAGGTCTCGCTCGGCACCGGCTACCTCGTCTCGCACCAGCAGAAGGGCGGCGGCTGGGGCGGCGGCGGCTTCGGCAAGGCCGAGGCGATGTGGGCGGTGCTCGGGCTCGTCAGCGTCGACGTGATGACGGTGGCCATCTCGGGCATGAACGACGGCGAGCACGTCGCCGAGCAGCAGGCGCTCGACGTCGAGGCGCGCGACAACCAGGGCGACGGCGTGCAGCGCGTCGAGCTGTTCATCGACGACGCGAAGGTGGCCGAGGCGTGCGGCCCGAAGGTCAGCCACACGTGGGACACGCGGTCGCTCGGCACCGGCAAACACGTGGTCGTCGCGATCGCGACGTCACACAAGGGGCAGAAGTCGCAGCGGCAGCTCGAGGTGTTCTCGGGCAACGTGTGGCTCACGCAGGTCGGCACCGACTCGAACGGCGAGTCGACGAACGTCACCGCGCGCAACCTGACCCCGCAGGGCAAGAAGTTCTCGGTGCAGATGAACATCTCGACCGTCGAGCAGAAAGACGGCAAGCCGGTGGCGGGCAAGGTCGTCTTCACGGCGCCCGCGGCGAGCGAGGGCGGCGCGCTCAAAGCCGAGTGGAACGGGAAGGACAAGGCCGGCAAGGTGCAGTCGCGCGGCCGCTACTTCGCCGAGCTCGTCTACCGCGACGAGGCGGGCAACGAGGTGCAGCGCGAGCAGGTGCTGTTCAACCACGACACCGCCGAGGCCGAGGCGCAGAAGTACGGTCAGGTCTACGGCCAGCTCGAGCTGAAGGGGGGGGCGCGCGGCGCCGCGGCGGCCGGCAACGCACAGGTCGAGCTCGTGAACGACAGGGGTGAGGTCGTGCAGAGCGTCGTGTCGACCGAGCAGGGCGCCTACCGGTTCAAGAACGTCGACACCGGCAAGTACAAGGTTCGCGTGAAGAAGTCGGGCTACGACTTCGATGACGTGCCCGTGGCCGCTTCACCGGCGAAGGCGGCCGAAGCTTCCGGCGCCCTCAACGCGAAGTAACCCTGCCGCCTCAGCAGGTGACGCCGAGGGCGCGAAACTCGCGGAGCCCGACGCCTTCGAACCCGACGCCGAAGATGCGGCGACCGGCGATCGACTTCAGCGCGGCGGCGAGCGCCTCGATGGCGGCCTCGGTGACGTAGCGAACGTCAGAGAGGTCGATGACCACCGCGGTGCGCGGCCCGATGCGGCTCAGGTCTTTGTGGAGGTTGACGGCATCTTCGACACCGAAGGACTCGTGAAACTGGAAGTTGGCGCTCATGGTGACGTGACGTCATTGCGCGGTTCGTGCCAGGGTCGCCGTGTCAGCCCCATGACGCTCGATCGCGGAACGCTGCGAGAACAGGCCGAGGCGCTCGCCGCCGCCCGAGGCGTCACCCGTCAGGAGGGTGAGTCATGGGCGGTCAAAAAATACCTGGAGCACCTCGTCGCGACCGGCCGCATGGCGCTCGTCCCACGTGTCGCTACACCGCTGCAGGTTGCCCGTCAGTTCGGCGCGCACAAGACCGAGCTCGAGGCGCTCAGCGCCGCGCTCGACCACGCCGCTTCGATTTCGACTTCGACTTGACCGCGCGCCCCTTCGCCGCCTTCTCGAGCTCCCGAATCGGAGCCGCCACCGAGCGCGGCTTGTGCTCGGCGAAGACGCGAAACGAGAAGAGCAGGGCGTTCATCAGCGCATCCATCGGGCCCTGGCCGGCGATCGGCTTGAACCCCTTCCACCGGCGCTGCTTCGAGAACGGGTTCCACACCTCGTGGGCGCCTTCGATGCGCAGGGGGCAGAACCAGTCGCCGTCGGGGCTTCGGCGCGGGCGGCCGACCTGCACGTGCGCGACGTAGGGCTGCTCGTCGTGGGTGTACTCCCACCAGTCTTCAGCGACGATGTCGAACACCGGCAGCCGCTTCATCTGCTAGGGCTTCTGGCTCGAATGGTCATCGGAGACAAGTTGCCGTGGCGCCTCGTGCTCAAGCTGCACGCGGGCTGGCTCGCTGCCGTATTCGTCGTCGCGTTCGGGGCGCGCGTGTGGATCTACTTTGGCGGCCGAATTCCCTTCACGCCGGTGCCGTTTCAGATCGCCGGCGTCGCCATCGCCATCTTCCTCGCGTTTCGCAACAACAGCTCCTACGACCGCTGGTGGGAAGGGCGAAAGCTGTGGGGCGCCATCACCAACAGCTCGCGCACGTTCGCCCGCCAGGTGATGACGTTCATCGACGGCTCGACCGAGGCCGGCCAGACCGTGCAGCGCGAGCTCGTTCACCGCCACGTGGCGTGGCTGAACGCGCTGCGCCATCAGCTGCGCGGTGAGCCCGCGCTCGAGGGCTCCGACGGGCTCATCTCGAAAGACGAGCAGGGTACGCTCTCGGCCCAGAAGAACGTCGCTGCCTGGCTCGTGCACCAGAACGGCCTCTGCCTCGCCGATGCCGTGAAGCGCGGCCTGCTCACCGAACAGCGCCACATGTGGCTCGACGCCACGCTCACCGAGCTCATCAACCACCAGGGCGGCTGCGAGCGCCTCAAGACCACCCCGATTCCCACCGCGTATCGCTTCTTCACGCATCGGTTCACGCGCCTGTTCATCGTCGTGCTCCCGCTCGGCCTCGTCGAGCAGCTGGGGCCCTTCACCATCGGCACCGTCTGCGCGCTCGCCTTCATCTTTCTCGTGCTCGACACCATCGGCCAGGTGCTCGAAGACCCGTTCTCGCTGGGGCCGAACGGCCTCGCGCTGTCGGCCATGTGCCGCAACATCGAGATCAACCTGCGCCAGCAGCTCGGCGAAACCGAGCTCCCACCCGCCCTCGTGCCCGAACACCGGGGTGTGGTCGACGTGCTCATGTGACTTGTGCCAGAAGGGGCTGCCTTGCGCCCCTCGACCCTGGTTTGCAGTGCAACCCTGGCGACTGCCGTCACCCTGACGCTGACGTCGTGCGGCCCGCCGGTCGCGCCCCCGACCCGCGAGCTCGTGACGCTGAACGGCGACGCGTACAGCCGCGGCCTGCAGCACGGCCAGCAGCTGAGCGCCAAGATCAAGGGCTTCTACACGACGCTGCTCACGGCCTCACTCTTCCCCTACCTCGGCCGCGAGCAGCCCGACATCGCCACGCTGCTCACCGAGTACGGCAACGACCGGTACAAGAACGGCCGGTTCGCCTACGAGCTGCTGCTCGACTCGGCGAAGAGCCTCGAGCGCTCGATTCCGCTCTCGGCGCGCGAAGAGATGCGCGGCATCGCCGACGGCTCGGGCCTCACCTACGACGAGGTGCTCATTCTCAACACCTTCGTCGACTCGACGCTCGCCGTGCGCGGCATCGCGCTCGCCATTCGCCTGTCGCGCGCCCCCGTGCTCGAGCGCGTCGAGGTCGTCGAGGCCGGCAGCGACGGCGCCGACAACGACGGCGACGGCATGACCGACGAGGCGGGTGAGGGCGTGCTCGACCCGTACAACCCGACCCGCGGTGCGACGTTCGTCGAGCTGCCCGCGTCGTTCACCCTGAAGCTGCGGGTGCGCGACTCCGACGGCGTCGACCCGGCGCTGGTGCGGCTGCAGCTCGGCGCCGAGCCGCTCGAGGCGACCAAGACCGAGCTCGCGGCCGATCTGCTCGAGGTCTCGGCGAACGTCACCGCGCCCGCCGCCAGCACGCTGCTCGTGATGCTCGGCGCGGGCGACAAGAAGGTGCTGCCGAACCCGCCGCCCGACCACGCGAGCTTCATGCGTGACACCGAGCTGTTGTTCACCACCCGCGGGGCCGGCCTCACCGCCGACCAGGTCTCGTGGCCCGTGCTGAGCGACGGTCGCACCCGCCCGCCGTCGATCGCGCTCAGCCTGCAGGGCCCTGCGACCGCCGGCGGCGCGCCGCTCATCGCGCAGCACTTCGCGCTGCTCGACGCGAACACGTCGTACAAGCACACCGCGGTGTTCGTGCACGAGCCCGACAAGGGCCGCCCGTTCGCCTACGTCGGCTGGGCCGGCGTCGCGTGGGGCTTCGCCGGCATGAACGCGTCGGGCGTGGGCTACGCGTGCAACTCTTCCGACACGCTCGACAACTCGGTGGTCGGCGCCGTCTTCGATCAGGTCGCCGACCTGTCGAAGGCGAAGCTGGTCGCGAAGGGCACACCCATCGGCTTCGCGATGCGCCGCGTGCTCGAGACGGCGACCGACGCGGCGCAGGCGGCGACCATCACGCGCGGCTTCGAGCACGCCTACGGCTGGAGCTGCCTGCTCGGCGACGCCGCCGGCGGGCAGCGTGCGGTCGAGGTCGACTCCGACGTGTTCAAAGAGGGGTCGATGGGCTTCTACGAGTACGGCACGGCCGAGCGGCTCTCGAGCAACGGCGACGGCGACCTCGTCATCGCGTCGGACTACACGAAGAACGTGAACGACATCGTGCGGCTGACGGTGGCGGGCCAGAAGATCGTGCCGCAGCGCGAGTGGGCGGGCACGTTCTTCAGGTCGAGGCGGGCGGCGTCACACCTCTTGCGTGACGTGAAGGCGGCGTACGGCCAGCTCGACCGGGCGTCGGTGCAGGCGATCATCTCGAACCCCGAGGTCGTCGACATGAGCGACTCGATGAACGCGGTGGTGCTCGACCTGAAGAATCGCAAGCTCTGGTCGGCCCACGGGCAGGTGCCCGCGACGAAGGGCCCCTTCATCGAGACCGAGGTGCCCGCACCATGAAGCGTCTCTTGCTCGTGTCGTTGCTGGTCGCCTCGGGGGCGCAGGCCGCCGAGACCGTCGTGCTGCCGCAGAGCACCTTCCTGCTCGACTTCAGCTACCTGCAGTCGTCGCTCGACGCGCGCTACGACCAGGACAGGCAGAAGCTCCCGCTCATCGACCCCATTCTTCGCTACGAGCCGGGCGGCGGTCTGCAGGGCACCATCGGCGCCCGGCCCGAGGCCGTCTTTCGCATGCTGGTGCTGCAGCTCGGCTACGGCATCACCGACAACCTCACGGCGCTGGTGTTCGTGCCGATCGTGCTGAACACGAGCATCACGGCGAACCTCTCGTGGCAGCCCGGCGACTACCAGCCGTCGCTCGGCCGCCCGTACTCACAAGACGACTTCTGGGCGTGGGCGCGCAGCATGGGGCAGCCGCGCCCGCCCGACTACGCCGAGACGAACAAGGGCGTGCTCGCCGACATGGTGGTGGGCATGCGCTACAAGCTGAAGCCGTACGCGTGGCTGCAGCGGCTCGGGCTGCAGGTCGCCGGCACCCTCGCGTTCGCGCTGCCGACGGGCAAGTCGCCCGACCCCGAAGAGCTGCTCGTCGCGGGCACCACCTCGTGGGAGCTGCACTCGTATGGCGACATCGAGGCCCACCTCTCGGTCGACCGCCCGCTCTTCGTCGACGAGTACGGCGTGCCGCGCATCAACCTCGGCGCCGACGTCGGCTACTCGTTCTTCCGCCCACGCGAGTACACGGCGGCGCGTGGCACCGTGAACCCGCTGCTGCTCACGCAGGCGCCCTACGTGGGCGAGAAGTACTGGATCGACCCCGGCGACTGGTTCACGACCGCGTTCAGCATCGACTTGAACCCGTTCTTCGGGCCCGCCGAGGCGACCATCGTCTCGGGCAAAAACGTCGAGCGCGCGAAGACGTTGCCGCCGATGGTCTCGATCACCCTGACGTACAACTACATTCTCACCGCCGGCTCGAACTGGTGGAGCCAGTCGCCGCTCTGGGAATACGACCGCGAGAAGATGTGGGGGCAGGGTGACAAGCACGCCTTCAAGGCCCAGCTGAACCTGAGCTTCTTGCGCGTCGGCCTGCCGCTGCAGATGTACATCGGCTACCGCGCTCAAGACCTCTTTCACGGCAAGAACACGCGCGCCGCGAACACGTTCTCGTTCGGCCTGCGCATGGTGGCGAAGTTCTGGTGACGCTCGCCCTGCTCATCGCGCTCGCGGCGGCTCCCGCGAGCGTGACGGTGAGGCTGCACTGGGAAGAGCGGCTCAAGATCTCGGCGAAGGGCCAGGCGATCGACGACGACGTGCTCATCGACGGGCGCGCGAAGCTGAAGCGCGACCCGGCGAGCGGGGTCGTGACCGGCGAGCTGACGAACTACCCGCCGTTCACGGCCCGCGAAGACAGCGGTGCGCCGGTGGTGACGTTCAAAGAGGCGCTCGGCTCGCTCGCGACGACGCACGTGCTGACGCGGGTGTTCGGCCGGCTGGCCGTGGCCGACCCCGAGCGCGCGGCGATGTCGTCATGCACCGCCGACACGCAGGCAGCGACCGAGCGCTGGCTCAAGACCGCGGTGGCGAGGCTGAACGGCTCTGAGCCGAGCGAGGTCGAGCTCACGACGCTCGAGCTCAAGTGCACGCAGGTGAGGAAGGTCACGAAGCTCGAGGTCGGCTTCGACGTGAAGGTGCCGCGGGGCACGCTGCTCATCACCATGCGCCAGCAGAAGGCGACGCTGACGGTCGACCCGGCGGTGTGGTTCACCCAGTGGAAGGTCGCGGGGCCCGTGCAGGTGGCGGGTGAAGACGTGAGCGTGGCAGGCACGTTC
>JAEUJP010000894.1 GCA_016793725.1 Myxococcaceae bacterium
TGCACGCGATCGCCGGGTCGGCGCGCCCTGACTTTCACTTCACCTCGCGAGCCGGTCGGGGGTCCTCCAGATGACCCTCACGTGAATGACCGGCGAAAGCTCCTCGACCCGACGCTGTACTCCGTCGTGCAGGCCGAGGGCACCTCCAACGTGCCTGAGCTCTACGAGCGCGCCGGAGACCTGCTCGACGCATGGGACATGGCTGGCGCCCGGGCGCTCTATGAAGAGGCGCTGGCTCGAGAGCCGGGCAACGCCCAGGCCTACATCGGGTTGGGGGGCTGCGCGCTCCAGGAGCAGCGCTTCGACCTCGCGCTGCAGCTCTATGGTCGCGCTCTCGAGCTCTCGCCGACCAGCGCATCGGCGAACCTCGGGCTCGGCAACGTGCACCAGCACCAGGAGCGTTACGCCGAGGCTGTGAAGCACTACCTCGAGGCGGTGAGGCTCGACGACACCCTGGCCGATGCACATTGGGGCGCCGCGAGCGCGTTCGAGGCGATGCACGACCTCGTCGCGATGCACCGCCACGCGCGCCGCGTGCTGCAGCTCGCGCCCGACTCGCTCATGGCCCCGCTGGCTCGCGCCATGATCAAACAGGCGTGGTGGTCGAGCGGCCGAACCTTGCTCCGCGCGTGGCTCTTCGGGCGCGACTCGCGCTGACCCCGGGGCCAAAGCCGCAGCGAACCCGCAGCCAGCGCGCCGACGTTCGAGCGACGTTCGGCCCGCTCACTCGTAATAGACGTACGCGCGCATCGCCTTGTGCTGCGAGTAATTGGGGCCCTGGTCGTTGTAGCCGTCGCGCGACTTGATGTTCGACGGGCCGTCGCCGCCCGTGGCCTTCACGCTCGACTGGTGCGCCTCGTCGAACGAGACGACGTTGAAGTGGTCGGTCTTGGCCTTCTTGCCGTCTGACCGGCGCACGAAGAGAAAGTCGATGCCGGTGAGCCGGTTCGTGCAGGCGCGATCGCCGTCGCAATGCTCGTAGGCGGGCTCGGTGAAGCCGAGGCTGTCGTCGTTCGCACACTGCGCCTGCGGCACCGAGCGGTTCATCTGCCGGTACCAGCACTTGTAGTCGCCGTTGCCCTCGAAGGCAGGCTCGTTGAAGTCGCCGGCGACGATGTGCAGCGCCGAGGCGGTGCCGAGGCCCGCATGCGCGTTCGGGCCGCGCTCGAAGCCCTCGTCGATCTCGAACAGGTTCTTCGTGTTGCAGGAGTGCCACGTCCAGTGCCGGAGCGAGACGACGACGATGTTCTTCTTCGCGACCTTGTCGAAGAGCTTGAGGCGCAGCGTCTCGTAGCCCGAGTGCGGCGAGCGCTCGTCGCAGGTCTTCGGCTGGTCGGCCAAGCCCTTGCCCCACGGCATCCACGACGACCTGGTCACGACGTCGAAGCGTGCGTCGCGAAAGATGATGCCCGTGGTGACGGTGGGCCTCGGCGTGATCTGATTCTGGAAGCGGCGGTCGGGCGGGTTCGCCTTCGCGACGACGCCCGTGTACTTCACGCCCAGGCGACGCGACATGTACCCCGCGAGGCGCTGCATCTCGTCGGCGTCGGTGACCTGCTGAACGGTGAAGACGTCGGGGCGCAGGTCATCGCGCGACATGTCGTGAACCAGATCTTTCCAATCGAAGATCATGTTTTCGATGTTCACGTTGTAGACGACCAGCCGCTCGGGCTTCATGTTGTTGCGCAGCGCCGCGTCGCTCTCGGCCAGCTCGACCTCGTCGGGGTCGAACAGCTCTGCATCGCCCGCCTGGCCCGGCTCACACGCGGCCAGCAGCACCGCACCCATTACCCACGAAAGGTTTCGCATGCGTGAACATCGTGCACGCACGCGCCGCGGTTTTCTCGCGAAGTGTCAGCCGGCTTGCTCGACTGAAACCGCGCCGTGACGTTGCACGCGCGCAGCGCTCAGCGGTGCCGGCCCGCCTGCAGGCGGTGCAGCGCGTTGCACAGCGCGTCGAGGTCTTCGACGGTGTTGTATGGCGCGAGCGAGGCGCGCACGGTGGCCTCGACGCCGAAGCGGCGAAGAATCGGCTGGGCGCAGTGGTGACCCGAGCGCACGGCGATGCCCTCTTTGTCGAGCAGGCCGCCCACCTCTTCGGTCTTCTGACCCGCGAGCGTGAACGACAGCACGCCGGCCTTGTCGGGCGCAGTGCCGATGAGGCGCAGGCCGGGCACCGCGAGCAGCTTCGGCGTCGCGTACTCGAGCAGCTCGTGCTCGTAGCGGCCGACGTTCTCGACCCCGAGCTGCATCAGCCACTCGAGCGCGGTGCCGAGGCCGACGGCGTCGGCGATGTTGCCGGTGCCCGCTTCGAACTTCGCCGGAGCGCCGTGGTACGCGATGCGCTCGAACGTCACGTCTTGAATCATGTTGCCGCCGCCCTGCCACGGCGGCATGGCCTCGAGCAGCGGGCCCTTGCCGAAGACGGCCCCGATGCCGGTGGGCGCGAAGACCTTGTGCCCCGAGAACACGTAGAAGTCGCAGTCGAGCTGCTGCACGTCGACGCGCATGTGCGAGACGGCCTGGGCGCCGTCGAGCAGCACCTTCGCGCCGTGACGGTGGGCGAGCTCGATCATCTCGCGCGCCGGCGTGACCGTGCCGAGCGCGTTGCTCACCTGGCTGAAGGCGACGAGCTTCACCTTCGGGCCGAGCAGCTTCTCGTACTCTTCGACGATGATCTGCCCGCGGTCGTCGACCGGCGCGACCTTCAGGGTCGCCTTGCGCTCGGCGCAGAGGCGGTGCCAGGGCACGATGTTCGCGTGGTGCTCGAGCCACGAGATGACGATCTCGTCGCCCTCGTTCACGTTGCGGCGACCCCACGTCTGCGCCACGAGGTTGATGGCCTCGGTGGTGCCGCGCACGAAGACGACGTCGTTCTTCGACGGAGCGTTGATGAAGCGCCGCACCGTCTCGCGCGCCTGCTCGTACGCGTCGGTCGAGCGCGCCGCGAGCGTGTGGGCCGCCCGGTGAATGTTCGAGTTGTCGTTCTCGTAGAAGTGCTTGAGGCGGTCGATGACGACCTGCGGCTTCTGCGTCGTGGCCGCGTTGTCGAGCCACACGAGCGGGTGGCCGTTCACGCGCTGGTCGAGAATGGGGAACTGGCGGCGCACCGCGTGCGGGTCGAACACGCCACGGCTCTTCTCGGGCTGCCGGCCGGGCTCACGCTTCGGCTCGACGGCCGTCGGCGCGCCGTGCGCCGACTGCAGCCAGTACGGCACCGACGCCTGGTGCGGCGTCGGCGTCGCGAACGGCGTGTCGAGGTGCGGCACCTGCGCGGTCGCGAAGTCGGGCCGGTCGCCGAGCGCGTCGAAGCTCAGCGGCGCCGTGAACGGGCTGTCGCCGTGCGTGTGCTTCTCTGCCGCGGGCGACGCGCCGTGGGCCGCGGGCGTGTTCTCTTGGGCGTTGCGCTTCGCGAGGTCTGACCCGTCGAGGTGGCGAGCGTCGCCCGGTGCATGCGGGCCGTTGTGCTCGGGCTGCGTCGGGTGGCCGGTGTGCGCGGGGAAGGTGTGCCCGGTCGGAGGCTGCGTCGGGCCGCCGAGCGCGCCGAGCGGGTAGCCGGTGGTGGTGTCGAGGCCGGCGGGTGCAGCCACCTCTGCGGGTTCGGCCCGGGCCTGCTTCGCAGTGTCGTCGACCAGGGGCACGCTGAAGCCCTGCTGAAAGAAGGGCGTCTGCGGCAGCCCCTGGCCGCGCACCGTCGTGACATCGGGCGTGGGCTGAAAGCCCGAAGACGCCGCGCCCGGTGCGAGCCCCGGCGCGGCCGGCTGCGGCGAGAGCGCCGGTACCTGCGGCGTGACCGACGGCCCCACGGCCGAGGGCTGCGATGGCACGGCCGGCTGGAACAGCTCGTTCGCGAACCGCGCGAGCACGCCAGCGAACGCCGTGTCGAACTCGGGCACCGTCGGCGCGCCGGGGTGCTTCACTGCAGACGTCGACACCCCGGGCGTCGGAGCCCACTGCGTCGGCGTCTCGGTCGGCCGGGGCGCCTGTGAGACGGGCAGCTGCGTCTGAGGCGGCAGCCCGTCTGGAGAGGACTCAGGCGTACTCATGGTAGTTGTTGACGGTCACGCCCTCGAGAATGCCGAGCGCGTCGTGCACCAGCACCGCGGTCGAGCAGTAGAGCGTCAGCAGGTACTGCGCGAAGCCCTGCGCGTTGATGCCCATCATGCGCACCGCGAGCGACGGCGAGACCTCGCCGGGCAGCCCGGGCTGGAACAGGCCGACGACGCCGCGCTTGCGCTCACCCACACGCATCAGCAGCACGTCGCTCTTGTTCGCCTTGATGGGCAGCTTGTCGGAGGGGACGATCGGCAGCCCGCGCCAGGTCAAGAACGGCGAGCCGAACAGGTTCACCGTGGGGGGCGGCACGCCGCGGCGCGTGCACTCGCGGCCGAACGCGGCGACGGTGCGCGGGTGCGCGAGGAAGAAGGCCGGCTCTTTCCACACCGTCGCGATCAGCTCGTCGAAGTCGTCGGGGGTCGGCGGGCCCTTGCGCGGCTTGATGCGCATCTCGGGGTCGGCGTTGTGCAAGAGGCCGTAGCCCTTGTTGTTGAGCAGCTCGTTCTCTTGCTTCTCTTTGAGCTTCTCGACCGCGAGGGTGAGCTGCTCTTTGACCTGATCCATCGGGCTGCGAAACAGGTCTGAGATGCGCGTGTCGACCTCGATGATGGTCGCGATGTTCGACAGCACGTGCTCGCGCGGTTGCGTGTCGTAGTGCGAGGTGCCGATGGGCAGCGCCTCACCCTGCTCGGGGCTGCACTTCGCGGCGAAGTCGTCGTCGATCGCCTGGTTCACCCGGTACACGCCGGCCTCGACGGGCACCCACGGCAACATCTGGGTGAGCCAGCGGGGGCTCGCGCCACGCCACTGCGGCGGCGTCTTGGTCGTGTTGGAAAGCTGCCGTGCTTCCTTCTCGGTGATCGAACGATTGGTGTCGGCCATGGCGCAGTTTTTTCCCTCTCCTGGCGCGGCGTTCTAGCCCGCCGTCTCGTCACACGTCGAGGTTGATTCCCCCGCACCCGAACGACCCCGTCGCGGGAACGTGGGACAGCGAGCGAAAGTAAAAGTCGCCGTGCGCGGCTCCGAATGGGCCCCTCAACCAGCCTTCATGGAGCTTCGAGGTTCGATTCCGTCATAACGGACTACTTGTCTTTTATAACGGACAAGGCTATCAACGCCTCGGCTCATGCGCTGCGCGCTTCTCACGTCGTGTTGTTGTTGTTGACCCTGGCTGACGCCGGTCGACCGCAACTTCACCGCTGAGCCCCCTTCCCCACATCTGCACCGCTTCACCGGGCCTCGTGCCCATTTCGAGAGCACGCCATGAAAATTGGAATCGTCGGAGGAGTCGAAAGAAGACAGGGCCTGCTCGAGCGGCTCGCCGAGCGGCTGGGCCACGAGCTGTTGTTCCACGGCGGGCACATGACGCCCCGAGGCACCATCGCGCTCGAGAGCCTCGTGCAGCACTGCGACGTCGTCGTGCTCGTCACCGAGACGAACAGCCACGCCGCCGTGCAGGTGGCCCGGCGCGCGGCCCGCGCACGCGGCATCACGCCCATCATCGTTCGCAAGCTCGGGCTGTCGCGGCTCACGGAGCTGCTCAGCGGCGGCGCGCAGACCTCTGCGCTGGCCGGCGCCTGACGTCGACGTGTCCGTCCCTCCCGCCTCCGCCGCCGAATGCGCGCCGTGAAGACGGCTGACGGGCGCCGCGGGAGCGTACGAACGGCTCGGCGGCCTGGCGCGCGACGCTACGGCGCGAGGTTGCCGACCAGCTCGGGGAACACCTTCGACACCTTGCCGACGAGGTACTGCCCGTAGGTGCCACTGAGCGAGTGCACGCTCGCCTTGTCCCACCGCTCGGCGGCGTCGACCTCGGCCGGCCGCACACGCGCGCCCGGCAGCGGCGCGACCTCGGCGTCGAACGACGGGTCGAGAAAGAAGGGCCACGAGTAGCGGCTGCGGCCTGCGCGGTTGCGCACGCGGTGCGGCGTCGAGCGGTAGCGCCCGCCGGTGATGCGGTCGAGCATGTCGCCGAGGTTGCAGACGAACGTCCCGGGAATCGGCTCGGCGTGGGCCCAGCCGTTCGGCGTCTTCACCTCGAGGCCGCCGCAGTCGTCTTGCTTCAGCAGCGTGAGCAGGCCGTAGTCGGTGTGCTCGCCGACGCCCCAGCCCTCGCTGCTCGCCGGGTAGTGGAAGATGCGGAACAGCGGCAGCGGGTCTCTCGTCAGGCTGCGCGCGAAGAAGTCGGCCCGCAGTTCGAGGCTGCGCGCGAGCCCCTCGAGCACGCGCTGACCGGCGCGCTCGACCTGGCGCATCCACTCGATGACCACGGGCTCGAGCTCGGGCAGCTCTGCGGGAAACAGGTTCGGGCCGTGCAACGGCAGCGGCGACGGCGGCAGCTCGCGCCCGAAGTAGACGCCCTCTTTCGCGTCGGGCTGCCCCGACGTGAGCTCACCGCCGACGGGGAACCAGCCGCGCCACGCCCGACCCCCGTGCTTCATCGCGATGCGCTCGAGCGCGGGCCTCGGCAGCGCGAACAGCTTCGGGGTGAGCTGCTCGAGCCTGCGCTCGAGCTCGGCGTCGACGCCGTGGTTCGTGACGTAGAAGAAGCCGAGCGACTCGCACGCGGCGCGCAGCCGGGCCGGCGCGTCGGGTGATGCCACGTCGATGATCGGCAGGTCGCTCATTCCACTATAACGACGGGTTGTCTTTTATAACGGATGAGGTTGCGGATCACGCCCAACCCCCCTCAACGGAGAACACGAACATGGCACTGCGACTTGGAGATACCGCCCCCGACTTCACCGCCGAGACGACCGAAGGTGAGATCTCGTTTCACAAGTGGCTCGGCGACAAGTGGGGCGTGCTGTTCTCGCACCCGAAAGACTTCACGCCGGTCTGCACCACCGAGCTCGGCCGCGTCAGCAAGCTGAAGCCCGA
>JAEUJP010000904.1 GCA_016793725.1 Myxococcaceae bacterium
GACGGCGTGGTCGCAGAGGGGGCCGCGCCAGACTTCATCAGCCGCATCGACGCGCGTGCGGGTGGCTCGAACCCGACGCGGAGCTTTCTCTACTTCCGGTTCACCGACTCGGGCCTCGAGAAGAAGATGCTGAGCGACGAAGACGCGTTCACGTCGCTCGACTGGGACATCGCGTGGCGGCGCTACGTGCTGCGCCTGAACAGCGGGGTCAGCGGCCCGTCGTGCGTCGACGGCGCACGCACGGCGCCGAACACCGACTACACGACGCTGAGCCGGGTGCCCGACAACCTGCTGTGGCGCACCGAGGCGTACTTCACGCCGCCGACGCCTCCGGCGACGACGTGCACGTCGGTCGAGCACCCGAGCGGCCTGAGCCTCAGCACGGCGCTGTCGAGCTGGTGGGAGTACCCGGGCTGCGTGAAGACGACGGGCAACGTCTACGTCGTGCGCACGCGCGAGGGGCGCTACGTGAAGCTCGAGGTGACGTCGTACTACACGCCGGCGGCGCAGGTGACCTGCAACACGACGGGGGCGATGGGCGCCGAGGCCGCGATCGTTCGCATGCGGTGGAGCTTCATTGCGCCGCCTCCTTGAGGTCGGGCTCTTCGTCGCGTTCGTCTCGTGCGAGCCGCTCGCGCTCGCGCCCGAGGCGCTGCCCAGGCCAGGGTCGACGCGCGGCGATGCGCTGCGGCCCGACTCGCCGAACACCACCGAGCTGCCGCCGAACTTCGCGCCCGGCGACGTGGTCGAAGAGTTCGGGCTGCCCGACGCCGGGGTGCTCGTGCACTTCACGCGTGCGGGCGTGAACGCGGTGCCGCTGGCCGACTCGAACGGCAACGGCACGCCCGACTTCGTCGAGCAGGTGGCGCAGACGTACCGCGACGTTCGGCTGGCGTACCACGGGGTGTGGGGCTTCTCTGAGGCGCCCGACGACGCGCTGGTGCCGCAAGACAACGGGGGCGACGATCGCTTCGACGTGTACCTCGTCGACTTCGCGGGCCGTGCCGACGGGGCGTTTCGACGCGAGTGCTTCGTGAGCGACCCGGTGCACTGCACGGGCTACATGGTTCAAGAGAACGACTTCGTCGGCTACGCGTACCCCACGACGCAGGCGGCGATCGTCACGGTGTCGAGCCACGAGTACTTTCACGGCGTGCAGGCGGGGTACAGCGCGCTGCAGGGCGCGAACGTGACCGAGGCCACCGCGGTCTGGGCGACCGAACGGTTCGACCCGACGCTGAACGACCTCGAGGGCTTCTCGCGCGGGTACCAGCTCTTGCCCGAGCGCTCCATCG
Organism: Myxococcaceae bacterium; assembly: GCA_016793725.1. Lineage (GTDB taxonomy): Bacteria > Myxococcota > Myxococcia > Myxococcales > Myxococcaceae > Xiheicaenimonas > Xiheicaenimonas phototrophica. Next base: position 1,296 of record JAEUJP010000904.1, read on the forward strand.
ACCAGGAGCCGAGCACGCCGGTCGACGGGTACACGTACGGGCTGGCGCTGCTCTTCGAGTGCCTGTCGGCGCAGCACGGGCCCGACACGGTGCTGGGCCTGTGGTCGCGAATCGACGGCGGCGCGGGCTGGGTGCAGACGCTCGAGCGGCAGCTGGCCGAAGACGGCGGCTCGTTCGCGGAGTCGTTCGAGCGCTGCACCGACTACAACGTGTTCACCGGCACGCGCGCGCGCCCGGGGTACGGGCACGCCCGAGCAGCGCAGCTGGCGCTCGCGACGGTGACCGAGAGCACGGGCAACATCGGCGTCAACCGGGCCCGCATGTTCCGCAGCTCGAGCCGGTACTACCACGCGACCGGGCTGCCGGCCGGCGCGGTGGCGTTCTGGCGCATGCACGACGACGGGCCCGACGGCGGCGCCCTGGGCATGCGGGTTCGACTCGCGGCCGACGGCGCGGGGGCGCCCGTGATGGTCGCGGTGCCGCCGAACACGGTGACGGCGGCGGGGGCGACGGCGCTGCACCTGCTCGTGACGAACACGGCGACCGGTGGGCCGAGCGTGCCGGTGCAGCTGTGTGTGGGGTCGCCGGCGTTCGTCGACGGGTGCCGCATGGCGACGGTCGATGCAGGCACCGACGCGGGCGTCGACGCCGGCATGCCGCCGCCCGACGCGGGGGTCGATGCGGGCACTCCCGTCGTCGATGCGGGCATCGGGCCGGCCGACCCGCCGCCGGGCTGTGGCTGCAACGCGGGCGCGGGGCCGATGTCGCTGCTGCTCGCCCTCGCGCTGCTGCGGCGGTCGAGGCGGCCGTGACGGCGTGGCTGCTGCTGCTGCTCGCGGCGGCCGAGCCCGACGCGGGCACCGAGGCGCGCGAGCTGACGACGGTGGTGACGGGCGGCCGGCTGCCGCAGCAGCTGAAAGACTCGACGGTGGCGGTCGAGGTGATCTCGCGGCGGCAGATTCAAGAGAGCGGGGCGCGCGACGTCGCCGAGGTCTTGCAGGCGCGGCCGGGCATCGAGGTCTTGCAGAACGTGGGGCAGGCAGGCCTGCGCATGCAGGGCCTGGGGCCCGAGTACAACCTGATCATGGTCGACGGGCAGCGGGTGGCGGGCCGGGTGAACGGCGGCGTCGATCTGCGGCGCATCAGCGTCGAGAACATCGAGCAGATCGAGATCGTCAAAGGGCCCTCTTCCGTGCTGTGGGGCAGCGATGCGCTGGGCGGCACGGTGAACATCATCACGCGCAACGCGAACAAGCCGCTCGGCGGCAGCGCGACGGCCTCGTACGGCAACCTGAACCAGGTGTCGGCGACGGGGGCGGCCGAGGCGTCGGGCGAGAAGTGGGGCGTGGTCGTGAGCGGCGGCTACGAGCGGCGCGACGCGTACGACTACGATCGCACGACCGAAGCGACCAGCGGCAGCTCGTTCGATCAAGGGCAGGGCGCGGTGAAGGCGACGTTCGGCGGGCGCGACCGGTCTGACCCGAAGCTCGATCTGCGGCTCGACTACACGCGGCGGGTGCAGCACGGCGTCGACCAGGGCGGCGAGGGGCTGATTCAAGACCGGGCCACGCGCGACAACATCGCGCAGGGGCGGCTCGGCGCGCGCATACCGGTCGGCAACGGCGAGGTGCAGGTGGCGGCGTCGGCGTCGTGGTTCGACCGGCGCTTCATTCTCGACCAGCGCGGCTCGACGTCGCTCGACCAGGTCGAAGACACGCGCGACACGGTGGCGCAGCTCGACGCGCAGGTCAGCCAGACGGTCTTCGGCACGCACACGCTGCTCGCGGGCGGGCAGGCGCTGCTCGAGCTGTTCGAGTCGCCGCGCATCGAGACGGGCTACGGGCAGCGGGTGCGCGGGGCGGCGTTCGTGCAAGACGGGTGGGCGCCGCAGGTGGGGCTGCCGGTGTCGATCACGGGGGGCATTCGAGCCGACTACGACTCGCTGTTCGGAGCGGCGGCGACTCCGCGCGTCGCGCTGCGCATCGACCCGGCGTCGAACGTGTCGGCGCGGTTCAGCACGGGGCTGGGGTTTCGGGCTCCGGCATTTCAGGAGCTGTACATCGACTTCGAGAACCCGTCGGTGGGGTACGAGGTGGTGGCGAACCCGAAGCTCTCGCCCGAGAAGTCGTGGGGCACGAACGCGAGCGTGCAGTGGTCGCCGTCGCGGTGGCTGTTTTCGGTCGGCGTCTTTTTCAATGAGCTGACCGACATGATCACGATCACCGAGGTGCCGAGCGCGCAAGAGCGGCAGCGGTTTCAGTACGTGAACCTGAGCCGGGTGCGCTCGTGGGGCGCTGAAGCGTCGGCGAGCGTCACGATCATCGAGCCCCTGTCGCTCGAGGCGGGCTACACGTTCACCGACGCGCGCGAGCTGATTGTGGGCGTGCCGGTCGACAACCAGGCGATGCACCGCGGGTTCGGGCAGGCGCGGTTTCGAAAGCGCGACTGGGGGCTCACGGCGACGGTGCGCTTCGCGGTGACGGGGCCGCGGCCGTTTCTGCAGGCCGACGGGTCTGTTCAATACACCGCACCTTTTGGCATTCTCGACGCACGCGTGGCGAAGACCCTGGGCAGACACGTCGAGCTGTTCGTCGGCGGTATGAACCTGGCCGCGGCGGGCGGCGGCGATCTGCCGATACCCCCGCTGTCGGTGTTCGGCGGTGTGACGGTGAGAGACTGATGCGCGCGGCGTGGCTGACGATGGTCGCGCTGTGCGCGTGCGAGCCGGCGCTGCCCGAGGGGTGGCCGCCGGTGAAGTCGCCGCTCGGGGTCGACGGGGGCGCTGACGCAGGCCTCGGCTACGTCACCGTCGTGGCCGACGGCGGGGGCTTTCGGGCGTTGATCGACTCGACCGACGTGGCGCGGTGGGTGGCGGTCGATCTCGACGCGCCGGCCGAGGTGCCGTTCGAGGGCGACGGGTGGGATCTCGCGTTTCAGCGCTTTCACGTGCGCGCGCGGGGCGGGGCGAGCGGCGACGGCGGCGTGGCGATCACGTTCACCGACGCCGGCTACTCGCCGGTCGGCCAGTCGCCGCCGGGGCCCTGGCTCGTCGATCTGGCCGACGGCGACGACGAAAACGCCGACCTCGACACCGTGCTCGACAAAGAGGCGGTCTGGTACGAGTACGAGCCGCGCTTTCACACGCTCAGCCCGCGCGCGCTCACCTACGTCGTGCGCACCGACCGCGGCGGCTACGTGAAGCTCAAGTTCGACGGGTACTACGACCGGTCGGGCACGCCGGGGTGGTTCGCGCTGCGGTTCGCGCCGGTGTTGCCGCCGCCCTGACGCGGGCGCCTCGGCTTGCGCGTGACACGCTCGGCCGGCGGGCGCAAGGCCGCGAGATCTGCGCCGCTGAGGCTGGCGTGGTTTCTGCTCTCGCGTCCCGCACCGTGTTGGCGACCGTGCTCGCGATCTCGCTGTCGATGTTGGGGGTGCAGGGCGAGTCGGCGTGCCCGACGGTGACCGACGTGCTGCTCGAGCTCGAGCGGGCGGCGCAACGCGGGCCGGTCGGCGGCATGGTCGAGATCGAGGAGGATCACCTCTGGCTGAGGGGGCTCGACGGAGCGATGTCGAAGATGGCGGTCGTCGAGGGGTCGTGTGCCGAGCGGGCCTCGGCGGCGGCGCAGATCATTCTCGAGTGGGAGTGGCCTCCGCCGGCGCCGGCAGAGACGGCCGAGCTGCGTGACGCGGCAGACGTGGAGGGGCGCACGTTTCGCCTGCTGGGAGCGGCGGCCGGGGCGATCGTCGGGGCGGCGATACCGCTCGTGGTGACGATGGGCTTTCAGCCGAGAGACCGCGGCGCCGTGCTCGTGATCTCGGAGGTGCTGGCGGGCGTGCCGGTGCTCGCGCTGACGGCGCTGATCGGCCACTACCTCGGCGGGGGGCAGGGCCACTACGGCTGGGCGATCTTGGGCTCGGCGGTGGCGGTCGCGGGCGGGGTGGTAGCGCTGTTCGCGGGCACCTCGATGACCGACTGGGCGAAGGCGGGCGAGACGTGGCGCCTGGGGC
>JAEUJP010000906.1 GCA_016793725.1 Myxococcaceae bacterium
TTCGCCTTCGGCCACACGGCGGTGAGCAACGTGCGGCCGGGCTTCGAGGTCAGCTCGGGAAACGCCTTGAACGCGGCGGGTATGGGGAGCAGCGAGGGGAACACGGAGAGGACCACCACCGTGAGCATCGTGGCGCCGACCGGGTGTGTTTGAACGAACCGCCGCAACAGGCGCGCACTATCGCCGCACCGCGCCTACATGCTCAAGGGTTCACGCCTCGGGGAAGAACATCGGCTCGCGCTGCTGCGTGAAGCTGTGAATCGCCTGAACCGACGGGAGCGGAATGTCGGTGAACTGCACGCCCATGCCGGGGAACACCTCGGGGTTGCGGTCGTCGAACTCGCGCACCCAGCGCACCTCGCCCTTGCCTTCGATCTTGGGGCCGCCGGGCAACTGAAACGAGATGTCGATCTGCGTGCCGATGGGCATGACGTTGATGGTGGCGACGAAGACGCCGCCCTCAGAGACGTCGTTCGTGAAGCCGGTGAAGAAGTTCGAGTCGGAGCCGAGCGAGATCTCGGCGCACAGCGAGACGCGCTGGGCGGTGCGGCGCTGCGCCGGCGGGGCGGCCGCCGGAGCCGGCCTGCGCTCGACGACGGTCGGCTTGGCAGCGACGACGGAGGCCGCCGCGGGCACGGGCGCGGGTGCTTCGAGCTCGGCCATGGCCTCGGCCGCCTGCGACTCGATCGCGCGGATCATGGTGGCGGCGAGCGACTCTTCGGCCTCTTTGGCGGCCTGGGCTTGGCGCTGCTGGTCGGCAGCCTTCACGGCGTCGCGCACGCTGTCGAAGAGGCGATCGAGCTCGACCTCGTGAACGCGCAGCGCCTTGAGCGCGCTGTCGGCGGCCGACTTGCGCGCGCCGATCGCCTTCAAGCGGGCGAGGCGGGCCTCGTCGAGCTGCGCACGAATCGACACCGACGGCACTTCGAGCCCGGCGACCGACGGGGCGTCGGCCTTCGCGCGAGAGATGTTCTCGACGGCCTCCTTGCGCAGGTTCTTGAGGCGCGCCGCTTCGTTTTCGATGAGCTGCTCCTTGCGAAGCGCTTCGGCTTCGGCGGCGGCGAGATCGTCTTCGGTCAGCGAGGCCTGGGTCTGCGTGGCTTGGGCGAGCATGGGCGGCTGCGTTTGCAAGAAGGCGCGCACTCGGGCGACGCACTCGCGACGGTGGGTTGCAAGGGTGCAGGTGTGGGTCAACGCTGAAACAGGGTCAGGGGCGACCTTGAAAAGGGCGCTTCGATCAACTTGAGTCTGCACTCCTTTGGAGCACGGGGGGTCAGTCGTTCACGCAAGTTTCATTGGAGGTACGCACGAATGGTTGGAGTGATCGTTCTCGTCATTGCCCTCGCCGTTCTGGGGTTCGGCTTCATGAACCACCTGAAGGGCAAGCGGATTCTCGCGGCGCCGTTCAAGAAGACCGGCGATCTCGCCAAGAACCCGGTGTCTGAAGACCCGAAGGGAGCGATGTCGACCGAAGGCGCGGTTCAGGCCCCGGCGAAGCAGCTGCTCGCTCCGTGCTCGAAGACGCCGTGCCTCTACTACGAGGTGAAGATCGAGCGCCTGTGGGAGAAGACCGAGACCACCCAAGACGGCACGAAGACGGTGAAGGGGTCGACGACGCTCGACACGCTGAAGAACGGGGCGACGTTCAACCTCGACGACGGCACGGGCGCGATCGAGGTCGACTTCAAGCAGGGCGGCGACTTCGACATGATGAAAGACGGCTTCAAGAAAGAGCTGAACGGCCGGTCGTGGTCTTCGAACATCAAGTTCGGCGAGCTCGAGTACGACGTGCCGCCGATCGGCTCGTCTGACGGCTACACCATCGGCTTCAAGGCGACCGAGAAGTACGTGCCGGTCGAGGGCAACCTGTTCGTGCTGGGCAAGATCGAGGGCTCGAAGATCATCAAGCCGGGCTGGCGCTCGATGATGGCGTCGAACAAGGGCCGCGACGGTCTGCTCGCGAGCGTGGCCAAGAAGAAGAAGTTCAGCTTCATCGGCGGCGGCGTGTCGGCGGTGGCGGCGATACCGCTGATGATCTTCGGGCCGAAGAGCGACCCGCAGACGAGCTCGTACTGCGGCTCGACGATGAGCGACGTGCGCGCGAAGTGCCACGACAACGTGAGCTCGAAGTCGGGTGACGACTTCGAGTGGAACGTGACGAAGGGCGGCAAGTTCGAGGTGGTGGCGATCGCGCCGAACAAGAAGATCGCGCTGGCCCCCGGGGTGCGCGTCGAGGGCAGCGACGGCAAGGTGTTGGGCGAGGGCTCGGCGAGCCTCGGCGGCACGGCGATCGCTCACGTCGACGTGAAGCCGGGCAAATACAAGGTCGTGGTGTGGCCGGCCGACGGCTTCATGGTCGACAAGGGCGGCTTCGACTACGACCTCGAGATTCGTGCGGCGAGCGGCGGCGCCCCCACAGCGGCCGAGCCCGCGGCGGTCGACCCGGGCCTGCCCGCCGGCGCCGAAGACGGCGTGAAAGACAAAGAAGACGTGGCGGCGGCGCCGGCTGAGGCGGCGCCCGCGAAGCCCGCGGCGAAGGGCAAGCCGGCGAAGAAGAAGAAGTAGGCCGGTCGAGTTTCAGATTGGGGCGCGGCGCCTTCGTTCTGGCTCCGCGCCCTTCTCATTTGCGGGGTCGTTTCTGGAACTGACGGGGCCGGGGACGGGGCCGGGGACGTTTGCCGGGCTCGTTTGTCGGTTTCGGGCATGACGCGTGCTACTCCTCGTCGCCTCGTGCTCTTCAGTCTCATTCTGGCCGCAGCGTTCGACGCCGGTGACCCCTCGTCTTGGGTTTTGAGTGCCCGCCTGTCGAAAGACGGCGGTGAGCGTGAGGCGCTGATCGCGGCCTTCACCGCCGCCGACGGGGGCGTGGGCGAGCTGCCGCTGACGCGTGACGAGGCGACCACGCTGCTCGATGACCCGCGCACCGAGCTCGTCTACGGCGAGAAGACCATCTCGATCGTCGCGCCGTCGATGCTGCAGCGGCAGCGCAAAGATCACCTCGACCTGATGAAGATGTTTCTCACGCCCGAGCGGCTCGCCGCCGGCGCGAAGTTCGCCCGCGAGAACGAGAAGTTGCTCGCCACGGTCGAAGAGAAGACCCAGGTCGACCGCGAGGTCATCATCGGCATTCTCATGTGGGAGTCGAAGCTCGGCACCATCACCGGCGATTACCGCGCCTTCAACGCGTTCACGTCGCAGCTCTTCTTCATCGACGACGCCAACGCCGTCGCCATGGCCCGCAAAGACGAGAAGAAGCTGATCGACTCCGCCGGCCAGCAGAGGCGCGTCGAGACGATTCGTGAGCGCGCTCGAAAGAACCTCGTCGCCCTCGTTCGCCAGTGCAAGGCGAAGGGCATGGACCCGCTCGAAGTGAAGGGCAGCTGGGCCGGGGCGCTCGGCTTCCCCCAGTTCATGCCCGCCAGCCTGCGCTGGGCCGAAGACGGCGACGGCGACGGCAAGATCGACCTCTTCACCATGCCCGACTCGATCGCGTCGATCGGGCGTTACCTCTCGGAGCACGGCTTCGCGAAAGACAAGCGTAAGGCCGTGTGGGGCTACAACCACGAAGACGCCTACGTGCAGGGCGTGCTCGCCTTTGGCGCGAAGCTGCGCGAGCAGCGCCTGTCACCCGATGGTGGCGTCGCGCGCTGACGTAGCCGCTGCCCTGCCCCGCCCGTTAACTCCCCACTCGTGGGAGTGGAGGGAGTGGAGGGACAATGAAGACCCGAGGTCCGATTCATCGCGCTGCGCGGGCGATGGCCCGCCGCGCACTGCGCCGCGCGGCCCAGCAGCTCGCGCCGCCGGCTGCCGAGCTCGAGCCCGGCGCCTGGCGCCTCGAGAGAGACCCGCTCGGCCGGCTGTGCATCGACTCGGTCGCGCTCGGCGACGTGGCTGCCCGCTTCGGCACCCCGGTGCACGTCGTCGACGCGGTGCGCCTGCGCGAGAACGCGGCCCGCTTCGTCAACTGCCCCACCGCGCACGGCGGGGGCGTCGAGACGTTCTACCCGTACAAGGCGAACCCGGTGCCCGGCGTGCTGCGCGCGCTGCACCAGATCGGCGCCGGCGCCGAGGTCGCGAGCCCCTACGAGCTGTGGCTCGCGAAGACGCTCGGCGTCGCCCCCGGGCGCATCGTCTTCAACTGCCCCATCAAGCCCGCGGGCGCGCTGCGCCAGGCGATGGAGCTGGGCGTCGGGCTCATCACCGTGGGCTCGCGCCAGGAGCTGCCCGCGATCTCGGCGATGGCCCGGTCGCTCGGCAAGCGCCCTCGCATCGGCATTCGGGTCGCGGTGCCCGGCGCGACGAGCCACTTCGGCGAGAGCACCGACGACGGCTCGGCCCTGCAGGCGTTCGCCGAGGCGCTCGAGCGGCCCGAGCTCGACGTCGTCGCGCTGCACGCCCACCCGAACGCCGAGCTCGCCACCCACGACGAGCTGCGGGCGTTCGTCGCAGCGGTGCTGCGTTTCGCGGCGAGGCTGCGTACGCGGCTGAAGCTCGACCTCGAGGTCATCGACCTGGGCGGCAACCTCGTCTGCCCGACTGTCGCGCAGGTCTCGCCGATCGAGGCGCGGGTGCAGATGGCGCTGGGTCGAGAGGCGGCGCCGCCCGAGCGCCGGCAGCTGCTCAGCATCGAAGACTACGTCGGGCTCGCGACCACACAGATCGAGGCGCACTACAAACGTGAGGGCCGGCCGATGCCGCGCGTCTTCGTCGAGCCGGGCCGCAGCATGACGTCGAGCGCGCAGCTCTTGATGCTGGGCGTCGTTCAGGTGCGCCCGCCCGACGACAGCGGGGTGTCGACCGTGGTGCTCGACGGGGGCATCAACGTGGCCGAGCCGCTCGTGGGCGAGCGGCACCAGGTGTTCGCGGTGTCGCCGAGGCCCAACGCCGAGAAGCGCACGTACCGGCTGATCGGGCCGACCGGCGCGTCGAACGATCTGCTCTACCCGTCGGTCGTGCTGCCCGAGCTGCAGAGCGGCGACACGCTGGCGGTGATGGACTCGGGGGCCTACTTCGTACCGACGTCGACCACCTGGTCGTTTCCCCGCCCCGGCATCGTGATGCTCGACCGGGGCGAGCTCACCCTCTTGAGACGCGCCGAGACGTTCGAAGATCTCGTCGCGCTCGACCTCCTCGAGGCTGCATGAAGACCCCTTCTCGCCCCGGCGCGCTGCTCCCGGTCGCCGACTACCACGGCACCCTCGCGGCGGTTCGCTCGTTGGGTCGCGCCGGCATCGACGTGACCGTCGCCGATGGCCGCGCGCTCGTAGCGGCACGCTGGTCTCGCTACACCGCGCGCTGCGTCGACTGCCCCGACCCGATGACCGAGCCGGGCGCGTTCATCGGCTGGCTGCTCGAGACGGGCGCGAAGGAGCCCGGCCGCGTGCTGCTGCCGACGACCGACGATCTCGCGTGGCTGTTCGCGCGGCACGCTGCCGAGCTGCGGCGGCACTGGGTGCTCGACGCCCCGTCGCTCGGCGCCGTCTACACGGTGCTCAACAAGTGGCGCCTGGGCGAGGCCGCGGCGGCCGTGGGCATCGACGCCCCGAAGACGTGGCTGCCGAGCGAGGCGCAGCTCGACGGTGAGGGCCTGCCGTTTCCCCTGCTGATCAAGCCGCAGACGCAGACGATGCTGCTGCCCCACCAGAAAGGGCGGGTCGTGCGAGCGCGCGAAGATCTGCGCGCGCTCCACGCCGACTTCATGACGCAGACGAAGCACGGGGCGTTGCTGCTCGAGAGCGACCCGCAGGCGACGCGCCCGATGCTGCAGGAGCTCGTCGAGTCGCGCGGCATCTACGGGCTGTCGGGGTTCATCGACGCGACGGGCGAGCGGTTCGTGGTGAGCGCGTCGCGCAAGGTGCTGCAGCGCCCGCAGGTGCTGGGCATCGGGCTGTGCTTTCAGCACGCGAAGGTCGACGAAGCGCTGGCGGGGCGGCTGCGCGACCTGTGCCGGCGCATCGGCTACCACGGCATGTTCGAGGTCGAGTTTCTCGAGCAGGCCGGGCGGCACCTGATCATCGACTTCAACCCGCGGTGCTACGGGCAGATGGCGCTCGACATCGCGCGCGGCGCAGACCTGCCGCTGCTGGCGTACCTGCACGCGATCAAAGACGAGGCCGCGCTAGAGACCGAGGTCGAGCTCGCGAAGCGGCGGCTGGCGGCGGGCGGCGCCCGATCGTGGTGCGACCGCATCGCGATGGAGCTGTTCATCAACCTGCGCCGGCTGACCGGCCACATCGACCGGCCGACGGCGAACACGTGGAAGACGTGGCTCGAGGCGCACCGGCACCACCTGATCGACCCCGTGCTCGACGCCGACGACTGGAAGCCGGGCGTCGTCGCGGTGCTGCAGAGCGCGTGGAGCCACGTGAAACACCCGCGCGCGACGTGGCGCGCGCTGAGCGAAGCGTAGTTCTGGAGGCAGTCATGATGTTGGAGCTGGATGACGAAGAGTTGAGCGACGTGCGCGAGGCGCTGCGACTGCAGCTGGCGGGGCTGTTGAAGCAGCTGGCGAACGAGAAGCAGCGCAAGGCTCTCGACTACGTGCGCCTGCGGCTCGAGCGCATCGAGGAGCTGTACCTGCGGCTCGATCGCGCGGCCGTGACGGGCGACTACGCGGCGACGCACTGAGTTTCTGGTCGGGCTCCGCGGCTCATCAGGCTGTCGAACGGTACTGCTGTTCGACAGCCACATTCGCGGGCGCTGCGCCCTCTGGAGTTTTCGGGTCGGGCTCGGCTGCTCAGGGTGAGTGAAGATCGGGGCGCAGCGTCTCTTCGACCTGCGAGTGGTGATCGCCGAGCGCCTCGGCGCCGCCCTTCAGCCGCTGCGGGGCCGGCGCGAAGCTCTGCGAGCCCGCCTGCGTGCGCAAGAAGTGCGGCGTGATCGCCGACCAGTCGTCGTGATCGAGGTGCACGTCGGCGCCCGTCGTCCCCCGCGGGCACACCAGCGGCGCCGCGTTCGCCGTGTCGACGTTCACGCTGACGTTCGACTGAATCAGGTTGTCGAGGCTCCAGTCGACGGCGCCGCCGTCGCGCCCGAGGCCGCGGGCCTCGTCGAGCGAGGCCTCGTTCAGCGGCGCGCTCGAGCCGTTCGAGTAGTCGAGGCCGAACAGCTCGGGCGCCACGAAGCGGCCGTTCTGCAGGTTCGCCGGGTTCGTGACGATGGGCGCACCGGCGCCGCAGACCGTGCGGTAGTTGTAGTAGTAGCGGTCGCCCTCGTTCGGGCCGACCACCGCCACTCCGTTGAGCTGGTACAGGTAGCTCATGATCGAGAGGTAGTTCGGCTTGTAGTTCTTGTCTTCGAAGCCGCCGTGCCTGAGGCCGAGGTTGTGCCCGAGCTCGTGCATCAGGGTCGCCGACTGCCAGTTGATGAGCCGGTGCAGCTCGGTCTGCGGTGTGGGGCGCAGGTTGCTGAGGCCCAGCGTCACCAGCACGTCGTTGCCGTCCTGCTCGGCGCGGCCCGTGCTGCCCACGGCGCCGCACGCGACGTCGGCGAGTGAGCTGCCGAACATCACGTAGTGGAAGCTGACGCGGCGGCGCAGGTCGCTGTTCGCCGCCTTCAGCGCGTAGAACGAGGTCGCGCCCGGGACGTTCGACATGGTGATGGTGCAGGCGAACTGCGTCTCGTTGCCGCCGCCGAGGTCGAACGCCGCCGGGTCGATGCCCGGCGCCGGGTGATGCAGCGCGCCGGTGTCGAAGTGCAGCTCGATGCCGTGCCCCGCGAACACGTCGTGCACGCGCTGCAGCGTCTCGCGCCGCGGCAAGATGCCGTAGTCGAGGCCCTGCGCGCCGCCGTCGGCCTTCACCCAGTCGACCTCGAGAAAGATGTCTCGCCGGCCCGTGCGCGCGCCCCAGTCGTAGAGCGGCAGGCCCGCATAGCGCCCGTTCGGGGCCTCGGCCGTGTCGGGCAGGCCGTCACGGTCGGCGTCGAGCGCGTCGATGGCGTCGTTGGGGCCCGCGGGCGTCGGCCAGTCGGTGAGCACGAAGTCGGCCGCCGTGTTCGTGTCGGGCGAGTCGGGCCGGCGCGCGAGGCTCTTGCCGTGGTCAGACGTGGCGCCGGGCAGGCCCACCGGGGGGCCAGACCAGGCCTGGGCCGACAGCGTGCCGCTCGGGCCGAGCGCGACGGCGTCGACCGGCGTGCCGCCCTGCGCGCGCAGCTCGATGAAGTCGGCGCCGCCGTCACCGAACCAGAACGTGTGCGTGCCCGTGCCGACGAAGCGGCTCTGCGGGTTGTCGTGGAGATCGGCGAACGGCTTGCTCGCGATGACGAGGTAGCGGCCCGGCAACAGGCCCGCGTCGGGCAGCGCGAAGATGGCGGCCGGGCCGGGCCCCGCGTCGAGCTGCAGCGTGCCGGTGCGCAGCTGGTAGTCGGCGAGGTTCTTCGGCTGCGCGGTGCCGTTGTAGAGCTCGAGCCAGACGGGTGAGCCGAGCGAGGGCGTCGACGAGACCTCGTTGACGATGAGGTCGGGGTAGGCGCGAAAGCACTCGACGGCGACGCCGCGGTACGCCGCCGTCGCGGTGCCGGTGCCGCCCGAGACGATGCACGTCTGGCTCGCGGGCTGGGTCGCGACGGTGACGGCGAACGGCTCACCGTCGGGCACGACCGAGGGAAACTCGAACGCGCCCGCGCCGCTGCTCACGGTGAGCAGCTGGAGCGTCGTCGCCTCGCGCAGGCTGAGGCCGGGCCCGACGAGGCCGGTGAGGGTGCCGCCGATCAGGTGACCGCCACGGCAGGTGACCGCGACGTCGGTCTTGGGCCCGGTGACG
>JAEUJP010000107.1 GCA_016793725.1 Myxococcaceae bacterium
AGCTGCAGGTTCTCGATGCCGGCTACCGGAGTGGTGATCGAATAGAAACCGCCAGCGTCAGACTGGCCACCGATCGGCTGAACGACGACCGAGCCGTTGCCGGTGATGGTCGAGCGCGAAGGCGTGCCGCCGTCGAGCAGCTGGTCGTAGAGTTCGAACGTGTTGAAGTTCACGGCGGTCAGGTTGAACGTTCCGGCGTCGGGCGAGACCGGGACAAGGGGCGGGCTGGCCATGCCGGTCACGATGCCGCGCACGACCTTGGTGCCACCGACGGTGACGGTGCCCGAGGCCTTCGTCTGGGTGCCGACGCAGTTCTGCGCGAGCACAGTGCCTGCCGGGAGCGGCCCGATGGCGCACGGCGGGTTCACGGTGAACGTCAGCGTGCCGGGCATGTTCGCACCACCCGGAGCCACCAGCATCCCGGCGCCGAGCACCGCAGGAGCCGCGAAGCCGCACATCGCGTTGCCGTTCGCCGCGCTGGTCGCCGTCGCGAAGCTCTTCACGAGCAGGCGCGCCGCGCCGGTGCCGAGCGCCTGGCGGAAGGAGCAGGCCGCGTCGACGGGGGGAATCACGATGCGCGGCGTGCACGCGAAGCTCGCGTCGAACGTCGCCTGAACGTAAGCGGTGTCGAGCGGCTCGCCCATCGCTGCCAGAGGGTACGCCGTGCCGTCGACGGTGATGGTGCCCGTGATGGTGTTCGTCTCGGTGTCGCTCTTCTTGCCGTTCTGCGCGTTCAGCATCGAGGCCCCGACCGTGAGGTCGAACTTGTTGCCGTCGGTGGTGAGCTGCACGGCCGTGTTGGCGGCCCACGACATGTCGGCGAACGTGACGACGGGCGTCGAGATGCTGCAGGCGCCGGTCGCGCTGTCGATCGCCGTGCGCGGCGAGACCTTGCCGGTCAGCGTGCCCGTCTTGATGAGCAACGACGACGTCGAGTCGCTCTTGGTGAGCGAGAAGTTCGTGAACTCGAGCGAGAGGTCGAACGTGGCCGGCTGGGGAGTCGTCGGCACGATCGGCTGGCGCGGGTTGCCGGTGCGGAAGCCGCGCACGGTCTTGGTGCCGGTGACGCGCACCGTGCCGCCACCGCGCGTCGTGACCATGTTGCAGTCGGTCGAGAGCAGCGTGTCGGCCGGAAGCGTGATCTCGCACGCCGTGCTGATCGTGAACACCGCCTGGCCATCAGACTTGCCCACGGTGCCGGTCAGCACCGGCGTACCGCCCACGGCCGCGCTCTGGAAGCCGCACATCGTGTTCGCCTCGACGAGCGAGGTGATCGTGCCGATGGTGCGGGCCGTCAGACGGGCGACGCCGCCCGCGAGGCGGGGCTTCAGGTCGGCGCACATGAAGCTGGGCGGCATGGCGAGCTGCGGGTTGCACTGCCAGCCCGCGTTGAACTTCTCGAGGTTGAACTCGGGGTCGAGGCCGTCGGTGACGACCACGTCGACCTGCGAGCCGAAGACGTTGATCGTGCCGCTCAGGGTGTTCGTGTTGTCGCCCTTGACGCCGTTCTGCGCGGTCAGGTTCGAGCTCTCGATCGGCGCGCCGAACGCGTTGCTCGGCGTGTCGATGAACACTTCGCTGCCCGAGCTGTACACCACCGACGAGAACGACGTATTGGGCGTCGCAACCGAGCACGCGCCGTTGGTGTTGTTCACGGCGAGGCGCGGCATCACGATCGCGGTGATGTTGCCCTTGATCATTGTCAGCTTGTTGTCGCTCGCCGACGACACGATCTTGAAGTTGTCGAACGTCGCCTTCGTGATGGTGATGGTCACCGCGTCAGGCCCCGCGGGGATGACGGGGTTCATCGCGTTGCCGGTGAGCTGGCCCTGAATGGTGCGGGTGGCCGACATCACGACCTTGCCGCTCGCGGTCGTCGTCGCGCCGTCACAGCCCGTCGAGATGACCGTGCTGTCGCCGGCGTTCAGCTCGCAATCGGTGACGGTGTAGGTGACCGAGCCCATGCCGCCGACGTTGCCGCTGACCATCGGAGCGCCGAGCACGGCGTTCGACGAGAAGCCGCACGAGGTGTCGGCGTTCAGCATCGTGGCCATGGCGCCGACGTTGCGAATGGTGAGGCGGGCGGCACCGGGGCCGACGCGGCCGGGAGCACAGCTGGGACAGCCAGCCAACAGCGACAGGCCTGCGACGACGAGAACGAGACGAACGGACGAAGTCATTGTGAACAACCCCCTCAGCGCATGAGCGGAAGAAAGACGACGCTCCTAGCTTAGAAACGCGGCGCTGGTAAAGACTGGGGAGGCTTGTTCTACCGCTTCGTCAAGGGGGTCATCGGCTTCGCCCTGCGCCTGTTCTACCGGCTGCAGATCGTTCGTGCGACCGAAGACCTGTCGGGGCCGGTGATGTTCGTGGGCAACCACCCGAACTCCATCATGGACCCGGCGATGGTCTTCGGCACGACCCCGCGGCAGGTCACCTTTCTCGCCCGGGAGCCGCTGTTTCGGGTGCCACTGTTCGGTGCCATCTTGCGCGGTCTCGGCGCGCTGCCGGTCTACCGGAAGCAAGACCACCCCGGCCTGATGGCGAAGAACGAGGGCACACTCGACGCGGCGGCGGCGGCGCTGCAAGAGGGGCGGGCGATCACCATCTTCCCCGAGGGCAAGTCGCACTCGGAGCCGCAGATGTCCGAGATCAAGACCGGCGCGGCGCGCATCGCGCTGAGGGCGGCGAAGGCGGGCGCGAAGGTGCGCATCGTGCCGATCGGCCTCACGTACCAGTCGAAGGCCCGGTTCCGCTCGCGGGTGCGGGTCGAGATCGGCAAGCCCATCGAGGTGACCCCACCTCCGGCTGCGGCGACCGAAGAGGCCGAGGTCGAGTGGGTGAAAGATCTCACGGTGCAGGTGGCCGACGGCATGCGCGACGTCACGATGAACCTGCAGACGTGGGGCGACTACGTGCTCATCGAGACGGCCGAGCAGCTCTACGCGCTGCGCATCGGCGAAAAAGACCGCGACCCCGACCGGCAGCGGCGGTTCGCGCGCGGCATCGACATTCTGTCGCGCGAAGACCCCGAGCTGCTCTACGACCTGCGCGAAGAGGTGACGGCGTTTCGGTCGCGGCTCGACATGGTGGCGGCCGACCCGAAAGACCTGTCGCTGCAGTACCGCCGGCCCGAGATCGTGCGGTTCGTGCTGCGCAACCTGGTGTCGGTGCTCGTCGGCTTCCCGCTGTTCGCGCTGGGCGGCGTGCTGTTCTTCGTGCCGTTCATGCTGGTGAGAATGCTCGCGCGCATCGTGCCGCTCGCGAAAGACCGGGTCGCGACGTTCAAGTTCGTGGCGGCGCTGGTGCTGACGCCCATCTGGCAGACGCTGCTGTGTTGGCTTGGGGCGAGGTGGTGGGGCACGACGGGCATCGTGATCGCGCTGTGCGGGGCGCTGCCGCTCGCGTTCTTCACGCGCTACTTCGTCGAGCGGTGGCGCACGGTGCTGCGTGACTTGTTCACGTGGTTCACGTTGGGGTCGCGCGCGCGGCTGAAGGCGCGGCTGCTGGTCGAGGGTGAGCGGCTGGCCGAGAAGATCGAGAAGATCGCGGTCGAGCTGAAGCCGCGCACCATGACGGCGAAAGACGCCCGGTCGTAGGTGTTCGGGCCCGCTTCGACTGCGGCCTACGGCCTCCGCTCAGCGTGAACGGGATCGGCGAAGAGCTTCACGGCCGGCATCAGAATCAGCCCGCCCAGCGCGACCGGCACCGCGTTCACCAGAATGGCGGTGCCCAGGCTCGACCGGTCGCTGATCAACCCGATGATGGTGGGTGACGCCGCGTCGCCGAGCAGGTGCAGCGTCAACATCGACAGCCCGAACGCGAACGCGCGCAGGTTGGGCGAGACGACGTTGATGATGGCCGCGTTGAGCGGGCCGTTGTTCAAGAAGATGCAGACCTGCGCGAGCAGCAGGCAGACGAGCAGGCCGGTCTTGTTCTCGATGAGCACGGCGCCGACCATGAACGGGGCGGCCGACATCAGGCCGATGCCGCTCAAGAGAATCGAGCCGCCGGCCCTTCGCTTCTCGAGGCGGTCACCGAGAAAGCCGCCGAGCAGGGTGCCGACGAGGCCGCCGACGATGGTGGTGGCGCCGAGCGCGAGGCCCTCGTCGCCGTTCGCGAAGCCGCGCTCGGTGGCGAGGTACTTCGGCATCCAGATCGAGAGACCCCCGATGCTGAACGTCATGAGCGTCAGGCCCGCGACGACGAGCCAGTAGCGCGCGTTCGAGCGCAGCGCCTTGAGGCCCTCGCCGATCGAGACGGGAGGCGGAGGGGGCTCATCGTCCTTCGCGCCGCGCTTCGGCTCGGGAAGGAAGAAAGCGACGACGCCGAGCACGAAGCCGGGCAGGCCGCCGATGAAGAACGCGTGCCGCCAGTCGGCGCCCATCTTGCTGCCGATGACGAAGCCGAGCGCGGCCCCGAGCGGCATCGCCGTGTAGAAGTAGGCGAGCATGCGCGAGCGGCGCTGGCGCGCATAGAGGTCAGAGATGACCGACGGAGCGACCGTGCCGTAGCCGGCCTCGCCGACGCCGGTCATGGCGCGGGCGAAGAGCATGTGGCGAAAGCTGCCGGCGAGGCCCGAGGCGACGGTGGCGGCGCTCCAGACGAGCACCGAGACGCCGATGAGAATGCGCCGCGGCATGCGGTCGCCCAGGAAGCCGCCGAGCGGGCTCGCGCACATGTAGACGACCATGAAGATGGTGGCGAGCTGGCCGCCTTCGGTGTCGCTGAGCGACCACGTCTTCTGCATCTCCTTCATCACGCCCGCGAGAATGAAGCGGTCGGTGTAGTTGAGGAGGTTGATGACGCAGAGCGCTCCGAGGCCGAAGGTGGCGCGGTTCACTTCACGCTTCCTTGAAGCGGTCGGCGAGCAGGCCCCAGCGCAGGCCGCGGTCGCTGACGGTGAGGTCGCGGGCGTTCACGGCATCCATCGACTCTTCGAGAATCATGGCCCCGGCGGGGATGACGTCGGCCCGCTTGGGCTGCAGGCCGGGCAACTTCTTGCGGCTCTCGAGATCGAGCATCAGCAGCTTCTGCGAGATCGAGTGCACCTCGTCGCGTGACATGACGGCGCCGTGCACCTTCGTGGCGTCGTAGGGCTCGATGGCGCGCGAGACCGAGAGCACGGTGGTGACGGTGCCGGCGACACCGACGAGGCGGGCGGCCGCCGGCGGCTTGGGCAGCGCGGCGAACGTCTGGCGCAGGTGCTTGCGCACGGCGTTGGCGTCGCCGCCGAAGCGCTCGGTCATGCGCACCGAGCCGACGTCGAAGCTGTGGCGAAACTGCACCTCGCCGGCGGCGGTGCCGTAGATGAACTCGGTCGAGCCGCCGCCGATGTCGAGCACGATGAGCGGCACTTCGCCGCCGAAGTCGGCGTGCGCCGACGCGTAGCTGAGCCGCGCCTCTTCGGCGCCGGCGATGATCTCGATGTCGAGCCCGGCGCGGGCCTTGGCGGCGTCGAGAAACTCGCGGCCGTTGCTCGCGTCGCGCGCGGCGCTGGTGGCGCTGGTGACGATCTTCGCGGCGCCCGCCTCGCGCGCTTCTTTCGCATAGCCCTCGAGGCACTTCACGGTGGTCTCGATGGCCTCGGGGGCGAGGCGCTTCGACTGGTCGACGCCCTTGCCGAGGCGCGTGATCTCGGCGCGCTCGAGCACCGGCTGCCACTTGCCGCGTGCGTCGCGCTCGGCGACGAGCAAGAGAACGGAGTTGGTACCGACGTCGATCGCGGCGTAGCGGGCGGCCATGGAGCCGCGCACCGTAGCAGGTCACTCTTCGAACTGGCGGCTCAGCACGCAGCGGCCGCTCGCGCAGACGGCGCGCGCCTGCGGCGGAGGCGGGCAGGGGCCGGGGGCTTGCGGCCCACCGGGCGAGAGGCCGAACTGGGGCTTCGTGCCCTCTTTTTTCGACAAAGGCCGCGGCGGTGGCTGGGGCGGCCTCGGCGTGGTCGCCGGCACGGCGCTCGGGGTCTGGGCGCACCCGTTGGTGTCGAACGTGAAGTCGACGCGGCAGTCGCTGGCGGCGCGGCACACCGGCGCGGCCGTCGTCTTCACCGCCACACACTGCCGTCGCTCGCAGACGGCGCGAAAGGCGGTCACGGGTTCCTGCTTCGTGCAGACGACGTCGGGGCAGGCCTTGGCGGTGCACTCGACGACGGCGCAGCGGCGGCGACGGGCCTCGTCGATGAGGCGGGGAAGCGCGACCGGCGCAGGCGGGCAGCAGCTGCCGCAGCAGCCCTCGAACGTGGTGATGACACAGTCGCTGTCGGTGCTGCAGCCCGTCGGCTCGCGGGGGGCGATGTCGAGGTTCAAGACGAGCAGCGTGAGCAGGATCATGGCGCGACCCGGGTGCAGCGGTTTTCACGGCAGACGGCCTTCGCGGTCGTCGTCTCAGGCACCTTCTTGCACGCTTCTTTCGGGCACGCCCGCGCCGGGCAGCTCACGCCGCGGCAGCGGCTCTTCGGGGCGGCGCGCGGCTCGGACGGGCAGCAGTCGCAGCAGTTGGCGAGGGTCGTGAGCTCGCAGTCGGCGTCTGTCGCGCACGCAGCCGGGTCGGCGGCGAGCAGCATGGCGACCAGGGCGATCACCGGCGCAGTGCCTCGGCCAACCGCTCGTAGTCGGCGACCTCGTTGTAGTGCTGCGCCGAGATGCGAATCAGCCGCCTGGGAGGCGCCGGCCAGGGAAACACGGGCACCTCGATGCCTGAAGCGAACAGGGCGTCGTGCAGCGGCAGGGCGTCGCCGTCGTCGAGCTGCCACGCGACGAGGGTGCCGAGCATGTCGTCGGGGGCGGGGCGCGTGGGGGTGAGCAGATCTCGCGCTCGCAGGGCGAGCGCCCGGTTCCGCTTCATCAGCGCCGGCCAGCCGCCGGGCTCGAGCTTTTCCATCGTCTCGAGCGCCTTCGACACGCAGAGCCAGGGCGTCGGGTCGACGGTGCCCTGCCAGTCGAACTCGAGCTGAAAGCGCGAGCGGTCGGTGCGGGGGCTGTTCGCGCCATGGCTGATGACGAGGGGCCGAATCTGCGGCTGCAGCGCGCGGCGCACGTGCAGAAACGCGGCGCCCTTCGGGGCGCAGACCCACTTGTGCAGGTTGCCCGTGTAGTAGGCGGCGCCCAGCGCGGCGAGGTCGAGCGGCACCATGCCGGGCGCGTGGGCGCCGTCGACGAGGGTCTCGACGCCGCGCTCTTTCAGAGACGAGACGAGCTCGCCGATGGGGAAGACGAGGCCCGTGGGGCTGGTGACGTGATCGAGCACGGCGAGCTTCGTGCGCGGGGTGACGCACGCGAGCACGGCGCGAACGACCTGCTCGGCCGATTGAAGGGGAAACGGCACGTCGGCGACGACGACGCGGGCGCCCGAGCGCTCGGCGACGAAGCGCACGGCGTTGTTGCACGCGTTGTAGCCGTGGCTGGTGATGAGCAGCTCGTCGCCGGCCGAAAACCGCAGGCTGCGCAGCACGGCGTTGGTGGCGGTCGACGCGTTCGGCACGAAGACGAGATCGTCGGGGTCGGCGCCGACGAACGCGCCGAGCTTCGCGCGCACGTCGCGCTCGAGGGCTTCACGCTCGACGAGCTGAAAGTGAATGGGCTGGGCCTCGAGGCGCGCGCGCAGGCGGTTCTGCTCTTCGAGCACGGGAAACGGGCAAGCGCCGAACGAGCCGTGGTTCAAGAAGACGACCTTCGGGTCGAGGGGCCAGAACGCCATGCGTGGGCCGGTTATAGCCCCCGGTCGAAGGTGAGGTGGGTCTCGTCGAAGCCGAGCGCGCGGTAGAAGGCGTGGGCGTCGTCGCGGCGGCGGTGGCAGCGCAGGGTGAGGCGCTGGGCGCCGGCCTGGCGGGCCCTTCGGGCGACGTCGGCGAGGAGCACGCGGGCGATGCCGCGGTGGCGGGCGTTGGCCTCGGTGACGAGGGCGGTGAGCACACCTTCGGGGGCGGCTTCGTGCAGGGGGTGAATCAGCTCGAGCACGGCGAGACCGACGACGTCGCCGTCGAGCTCGGCGACGACGACGCGGCGATCGGGCGGGCCGAAGCCCAGGCGGGCGCGAACCTGCTCTTCACTGCAGGGGTAGCCGAGCTGATCGAGCAGGCGGGTGAGGGCGGGCGCATCGGCGGCGTCGGCGGGGCGGGCGAAGGCTGCGGGCGGGCTGACACGGCGAACGGCCATGCGAGGGAACATTTGCAGGGGCCGGGCCGGGGGGGCTAAGGCACCCCGTCATGCTGAACGCGCACTCCCGCATCTATGGCACCGGCTTCGTGACCGGCGAGAAGACGGTCACGAACGAGATGATGGCGAAGATCATGGAGACCTCGGACGAGTGGATCCGCGAACGTTCGGGCATTCAGCAGCGCTACTACGTGAAAGAGGGCACCTCGACGTCAGACCTCGCGACCGACGCGGCCCACAAAGCCCTCAAAGACGCGGGCATCACGGCGGCCGAGGTCGACTACATCGTCTGCGCGACGATGACGCCCGACTACTACTTCCCGGGCATCGGCAGCCAGGTGCAGGCGAAGCTGGGCATCGGCAACATTCCCGCGCTCGACATTCGGCAGCAGTGCAGCGGCTTCGTGTACGGCCTGCAGGTGTGTGACGCGCTGATTCGCACGGGGGCGGCGAAGCGGCTGCTCTTCATCGGCGCCGAGGTGCACACGGGCTTCATGCCGTTCTCGAAGCAGGCGTGGAAGGTGCTGATGGGCGAGAGCACCGACGAGGTGGCACAGGCCGAGCGCGACTGGCACTCGAAGTTCCGCCACCTGACGGTGCTGTTCGGCGACGCTGCGGGGGCGTGTGTGCTCGGGCCGACCGAAGACCCGAACCGGGGGCTGCTCGGCTACGCGCTGCACAGCGACGGCAAGAACGTCGAGGCGCTGTACGTGCCGTCGGCGGGCTTCAAGTACCGCCCGTACTTCGACGAGGGCATGGCGCGCGAAGGGCGCGGAGTGCCGGTGATGGACGGCAAGACGGTCTTCAAGATGGCGGTGACGAAGATGCCCGAGGCGGTGCACGAGGTCTGCGCGAAGGTCGGCTGTACGGTCGACGACATCGCGCTCGTGATCCCCCACCAGGCGAACCTGCGCATCAGCGAGGCGATGCAGAAGGCGCTCAAGCTGCCCGACTCGCGCGTGTACAACAACATCATGCAGTACGGGAACACGACGGCGGCCACGATTCCCATCGCGTACGACGAGTGTCGAAAGTCGGGGCGGGTGAAGAAGGGTGATCTGGTGTGCTTCGTGGGCCTGGGTGCAGGTTTCCACTGGGGCGCCGCGCTGATGCGCGAGTAGCCCGGTTCGCATCGGCAGCGGGGACAGGCAACTTTTCCCGAGCGCGCTCAGTGCCGTGAGCCGCCGGGCTGATGGGAAAAGTAGCCAGTCCCCTACGGGCCCCAGTCGGGCGTCGAGTACGAGCCCTTCTCGGCGGGCAGCTCGACCTGGTTGTTGCCGTCGAACGTCATGACGAAGAGGCGCGGTACGCCACCGCTGCGCGTCGACGTGAAGACGATGAGGCGGCCGTTCGGTGAGAAGCTCGGCTCTTCGTTGTTGCCCTGATCTTGGGTGAGGCGCGTCACCTTGCCGGTGTCGACGGCGATGGTGAAGAGGTCGAACGCGTTGCGCTCGTCGCGGGCGGTGAAGGCGATGAGGTCGCCGCGGGGGCTCCAGTCGGGGGTCTGGTTGTAGTTGCCCTGAAAGGTGAGCCGCTTGGCCTCGCCGCCCTCGCTCGACATCACGTAGACCTGCGGGGTGCCGCCGCGGTTCGAGACGAACGCGAGGCGCTTGCCGTCGGGGCT
>JAEUJP010000128.1 GCA_016793725.1 Myxococcaceae bacterium
GCAGCACGTTCGGGTGAGAGAGCCGCGCCATCGCCTGGGCCTCGCGCATCAGCCGCGCCTTCATCGTCGGCGTGGCGCGGCCGGGCCGCAGCACCTTGAGCGCGACGGCGCGCCCGAGGTGCGGGTCGAAGGCGGCGTAGACGAGGCTCATGCCGCCGCTCCCGACGTGAGCGCGAACCTCGTAGGCGCCGAGCAGCTCGCCGGCGGCGATCGGCGCTGCGGGCTCGGCGATGGGCAGGGTCTCGGGCAGAGACGGCTCGGCGGTCGGCGGGGTGTCGGCGGCGGCGGCGCGGGCGAGCTCCGACACCCAGCGGCGGCAGGTCGGGCAGCCGTCGAGGTGCTCGCCTGCGCGGCGCGCTTCGACCCCGGCGAGCTGCCCGGCGGCGAGCTCCCAGGCGACATCCTCTGCCAGGCATGCAGCGACCATCTGGAGCTCTCGGGGTTTTCTGACATGCCTGACCCTCGAGGCCTTGAGACAGTGCAATCTCGATTCGTTGCGTCGCGGCCACTCGTCGTACGCGATGGCGCGGGCAGCACCTCGTCTCGAAGGCAGCCGCGACCTGGCGCGGCACTTCCACCCGAGGTCGATCGTGAACATCACTGGTTACAAGCCGCAAGCCGCCCGCACCACGAGCCCGTCGCAGACCGTCGCGACGGTCGAGGCCCCGCAGCTTCAGCAGCAGGCCGATGCGTTCGTGGCGTTCGCTCCACCCGTGGTTGCGCTCGGCGGCGCTCCGGCCGTCAGCCAGGTTGGCGGTGTGAGCGCTGCGACCCCGGTGACGGCGGCGGGCACGCGGCCCGAGGGCTGGGTCTCGGTGGCGAGCGAGCCGCTGTCGGGCGAGCAGCTGACGACGAACGCGAACGGCGTGGCGCAGCCGGCGGAGTCGGGCTGGTACATGGTGTCGTGCGACGTCGGTGCCGGCGCCGACCACACCTCGATCGCGTACTACGACGCCGCGCTCGGCGAGTGGACGTACAGCACGTCGATTCAGGGCGGCGCGAGCGTGCCCGTGGCGCAGAGCGACCTCGCGACGAACCCGACGCAGCAGTTCTACCCCATCACGATGGGGCCGGCCGTCGGCGGCACGGTCACCGAGGCCGAGTGGAGCCAGCTGATGATGGACGACCTGCAGCAGCTCTCGGCGTCGTACGGCTCGATGGGCATTGCGTACAACGTGTTCGCGCCCAACACGAACGGCGCAGCCGGCGTCGATGGCAACTGCAACACGTACACGGCGTACCTGCTCGCGGGCCTCGGCGGCACGCCGCCGACGCACGAGTGGTTCCCGGGAATGGACCTGGTCTCGCGCGACGCGAGCGGGGCGGTGAACATCGCGAGCCACACGCAGCTTGGCTCGTGGATCTTCACGGGCGGCAATCTCGCCGACCGCTTCTCGGGCCAGTTCACCCAGGTCATCTACCGGGCCGTGACCCCCGACCTCTCGGCCGACGCCGGCTGACGGCGCTCTGCGAAGGGGGCAAGATGACGCGGCGCCCCCCATGGAACTCGAAGCGGCCCTCGAGCACGCAAAGTCGCAGTGGCCCAGGCTGAAGGTGAGCCGCGCGGCCTTTCGCGCCCACCTCGCCGCGAGCGGGCCGAAGGCGCTGCCGCACGCGGGCGACCTCTACCTCGCGTTCGCCTGCGCGGCGAACGATGCCGCCGCAGCGCGAGAGCTCACGGCCCGGGTCGAGCGCGAGGTGC
The DNA here is from genome assembly GCA_016793725.1 of Myxococcaceae bacterium. GTDB lineage: Bacteria > Myxococcota > Myxococcia > Myxococcales > Myxococcaceae > Xiheicaenimonas > Xiheicaenimonas phototrophica. The sequence continues at coordinate 1,703 of JAEUJP010000128.1, forward strand.
CTGCGGCGGTGCGGCACTTCGGCCAGGGCTCGGCGTTCGCCGAAGACGTGTCTCAGCAGCTGCTCGGCAAGCTGCTCGCCGAGAAGAAGATTCAGACGTACGCGGGGCGTGGGCCGCTCGCGGCGTGGCTGCGCGCCGCTGCGGTGCGCACGGCGATCAACGCGGTCGAGTCGCAGAAGTCGCAGGCGAGCCTCGACAGCAACATCATGGCGCCGGCCCGCTCGAACGCCGACGTCGACCTCGCCGTCATGCGCAAGAAGTATGGCGCGACGCTGAAGGTCGCGGTCGAGGCGGCGCTGAAAGAGCTGCAGACCGATGACCGCAACGTGCTGCGCTTCTATTTCGTCGATGGGCTGACGGTCGAAGAGATCGCCCGCATTCGTGGGGCGCACAAGTCGACGGTGTCGCGGCTCATCACGCGCATTCGGAAGGAGCTGCTCGCGCAGGTGAAGGGCGACCTGACCGCGAAGATGAACGCGCGGCCCGACGAGCTGAGCTCGGTGCTGCGCGCGGTCGTCAGCCAGCTCGACGTGAGCCTCGAGCGCGCGCTGCGTTGACACGAATCGAACGACTCCGTTCGCGGTGAGCGGACGCGCGAAGCGCTGAAGTCGAACCGGTCGGGCTCTCGTCTACCGGCGGCCGCGAAAGATCCGCCCACCGACGATGCCACCGCTCGAATTTCGCAGCTGCCCGGCAGCGAGCCAGGTGTTCGAGTCGACGGGCCACAGGTCATGAACGTCGAAGAACGGCTCGATGCCGGGAGCGCTGCTCCACGCGGCACCGTCGAAGCGGCCGAGCGGGAAGTTCACCCCGTCATCGCCGGCGACGAAGAGCTCGTCGACGACGAGGCCCTGCATCGTGCGGAACTTCGGCTGCGAGAGGCCAGGGTCGACCCACAGCGTGAAGCCCGCATCGGGCAGAAGCTCGACGAGCTTGCGGCTGTCACCGGCGACGAAGGTACGACCGGCCGCGTGGTGAACCGTCTGCCAACCCGTCGACGTGCCGTTGAAGCCCGGAGCGCGAACGGGGAACGACGTGGTGCCGCCGTCGGTCGCGAGGCGCACGAGGTGACCGAAGCCGGCGGCGTACACGGTGCCGTCTGCGAGCACGGTGCAGTCGCCCATCGGCCAGACGCCGGGCAGCTCGGCGACGCGGTCGTAGCCGCTGCCGCCGCGCACGTACAGCCCGCCCTGAACGGCTGCGGTGACGCCCGTCGCGAAGAAGCGGGCGCCGTCGGTGCACAGCTTCGAGAGCGTGTCGCCGGAGCCGGCCGGCACCACCTGCCAGCTCGCCGCGCTGGCGCAGCTGCCGGTCGGGTTGCACTCGACGACCTGCGAGCCCTGCGTGGCGGCGACGCGCGTCGAAGAGACCTCGAGGTCCGAGAACGGGTCGGAGCTGGAAGAGACGTAGACGCGCGTCCACGTACCTCCGTCGAAGGCGAAGAGCACGCTGCCGCCGTTCGTGACGTCTTGCCCGGCCGCGAAGCCGCGGGTGGGCGAGAGCGCCTTGGCGGCGACGATGATGCGTGGGGCTCCCTCGATGGGCATGGGGCTCCACTGGAGCGGGCCGCCGTCGCCAGCGAAGACGCCACCGGCTGCACCGCCGCCCGCGGTGCTGCCGCCGCCCGCGGTGCTGCCGCCGCCTGCGGTGTTGCCGCCGCCCGCGGTGTTGCCGCCACCCGCGGTGTTGCCGCCACCCGCGGTGCCGCCGCCGCCCGCGGTGTTGCCGCCGCCCGCGGTGCTGCCGCCGCCCGCGGTGTTGCCGCCGCCCGCGGTGTTGCCACCGCCCGCTCCGCCTGCGGGAGCGCAGGGCATGGGTGAACCACACGACGGGCAGCCCTCGACGACGGCTGGCGCGGTCGGAGCGAGCGTGACGTCGAACGCGAGCCGTGTGCCGGAGTACGGCACGGTGAAGGCGTCGCACCGTTCGGCGATCGACCACTCGAGGGTGAGTGTCTGAGGCACGGTGCGAACGAAGAAGCCGACAGTCTGCTCGAGCGCGCTCGGCGCCAGCGCGAACGGGTCGCTTCCCGCGCACGCTGCGCACGACTTCACGCGCACGTCGTCGGTCGCCGCGGGCCGGCGCACGCGCACGAGCATCGACGGGTCGTCGCACGCCGAGAGCACGAGGGTGATGACCAGCAGCCGTCGCATCGAGAACACCCTGACAGGGTGCGCCGAGAACGTTGCACGAAGCGTTGATAGAAGCAGCGCCATGAGACAGTTCATGTTGGCGGTGCACTCGGTGAAGGGGCAGCCGGTGCCTTCGCCCGAGCAGATGAAGCAGATGTACGCCGACGTCGGGGCGTTCAACGAGAAGGTGAAGCACCTGATGATCTTCGGCGGCGGTCTCGTCGAGGCGCACCGCGCGAAGGTGGTTCGCAACGAGTCGGGCAAGTCGCGCGTCACCGACGGGCCGTTCGTCGAGGCGAAAGAGATGATCGGCGGGTTCTGGGTGCTGAAGGCCGAGAACCTCGAGGCCGCGCTCGAGCTCGCGAAAGAAGCGTCGGCCGCGTGCCAGGGGCCGGTCGAGGTGCGCGAGTTTCAGGAGCCGGCGCCCGAGTAGGTGCGGAACGCGGTTCTGCTGCGCGCTGTTGAGTCGAGCGTGCGTTGGTTCTGTCTGCTGCTCGCCGCATGCGCCGAGCCGCCGTTCGAGATCGAGACCGACGACCCACGTGGGCCTGGGCCCGCGGTGCTCGCGCCGGTCATCGTCGATGCGGGGGCGCCCACGTGGCCGAGGGCCCTCGCTCCGCTGGTGCAGCTGCCGGTGGCGGTGGAGGCGCCGAAGCGAAAGTGGCGCGTGCTGATCGACGCGGGCCATGGCGCGAAAGACAACCACGGCAACACGGGGCTGCACTGCCAGCGGGAGCGCGACGTGACGCTGTCGATCGCGTTCGGGCTGGCGACGCGGCTGAACCTGATGGGGCCGTTCGAGGCGCGGCTGGCGCGCGAAGACGAGGCCGAGCCGAGCTACCAGGCGCGCAAGGTGTTGGCCGAAGTGTGGCCGGCCGACGCGGTGGTGAGCCTGCACACCGACGTGCGCGGTGAGGCGAAGCCGTTCATCGAGGGCTCGTGCATGAGCTGGCGCAACGACGCGCGGCCGGGCTTTTCGGTGCTGTGGTCGGACGAGGGCACCGCTGCGCTGGGCTCGAAGCGCCAGCGGCTGTCGTGGGCGATTACCGACGCGCTGTCAGCGGCCGGCTTCAAGGCGTACGACGGCGTCGACTACGTCGGGCTCTACGACTCAGAGCCCGAGCACGTCGGGTCGTTCATCAACCGGCGCAACCACGGCAAGCGCATCTGGTTCTTGCGCTCGCTCGAGGTGCCGGCCGTCATCGTCGAGACGCACCACGCGCTCGACTTCGACGAGGTCGAGCGGTGGAGCGAGATGCGCACGCGCAACGTGTTTGCGTATGCGATTGCGAAGGGGTTGTTGGACTACTTCGCCGAGTGAGGCGCGTTCACGGGTCGACGCGCACGACCTCGACCTCGAGGTTGTCGGCGGCGACCCGGACCTTGAGGAAGTGGCGGTCGATGCCGTCGAACCGCTCGGGAATCGCGCCGCCTCCGCCCGCGATGTACGTGGGAATGCCCCCCAGCGCGTAGGCATCGAACGAGTGAATGTGGCCGAACAGCACCAGGTCGGCGCCGGCTTCGACGGCGTCACCGATGAAGCGGCGAGCCTCGGCGCGTGAGCTCCACTGGCCGGCGCGCACGCCGAGCACCTCGGTCGAGGGAATGTGGCTGAACAGCACGTGGCGCTGATCGCGGCCCTGCTCGAGCCAAGTGTGATACCGCGGCCACAGCGCCGGAGCCAGCGTCGCCGAGCTCGAGTCGACCGCCGTGAAGCGCACGCCGCGGTTCACGCAGCTGTAGCTCGTTCGCCCGAAGCGGCGCTGGTAGAGCGTGTTCTCCATCACGTCGTGGTTGCCGGGCGTCGCGAACACCGGCATCACCACCTGCGCGAACGAGGCCTCGACGGCATCGAACTCTTCGGGCAGCGACGACTCGGTGAGGTCACCGAGGAAGATGATGTGCTCGGCGTCGGGGTGCTCGTTCAGCTTCGCGACGACATCGGCGAACGTGCGAATGCCGTTCTGGATGTCACCGAACGCGAGGAAGGTGAAGTCACCGCTGCGGGGCGGCGTCGCGAGCTCGACGCGCTCGACTCCGGGTGGAAACTGCAGCCGCCAGCGTGAAGTGAGCGGGGCTCCGGTGGGCGTGCCGCGAACCGGCGAGCCATCGAAGCTGAGAACGCCGGGCGTCGAGGCCAGCTCGAATGATGGCAGCACGTTCGACACCTCGACGAAGAGCTCGTCGATGCCGCTCGAGCGCCGGGTGAGCGAAAACGAGACCTCGGCGCAGCTCGCCCTGAGTCTCAGCCGCTGCGCGGTGGCTTCGCGCACGTGCAAGAGACCCTCGTCGGAGGCGAAGTCGTAGTCGGCGACCTTCACGGCGCCCAGGTCGAGGTCTCGCTCGGCGCGATCGCTCGCCGGCTCGAGACAGGCGGCGAGGCCGACGACGAGGAGCGGGGCGAACGGTCTCATTGGCGCCACTCCAGGCCGAGGGTGAAGCCGTTGGGAGTGCCCGCGGTGGCGCGCGCGAAGACGACGAACGAGGGGAAGAGCGAGAGCTCGGCGCCGCCATAGAAGTTGCCGAGGAAGCCAGTGGCCAGGCCGCCGAGCGCGCCATCGCGCGAGTGCTCATAGCCGGCGAACAAGCGCAGCGGCTCGGTGATGACGACGCGCGCCTCGAACCCACCCGAGAGGGGGAGCTCGACGTCGGCGCCCGATCGGCCGGAGTACCAGACCCAGGTGGGGTCGACGCCGAGCCGGAAGAGGGTGGTGAGGCGAGCGAGGCGCGGGGCGAAGACGCCCATGGGCAGCGTGCTGACGAGCTGGGCGCGGGCGCGGAGCAGGCGGGTGGCGTCGAACCACTCGTAGCGGAGGCCGGCTTCGAGCCAGAGCCCGGCGCGTGGCTCGTGGGCGGAGTAGCCGAAGACGCGCACGCCGGCGCCGCCCTCGACCGAGGTGCCGGGGCCGTTCACGGTGGTGCGGGCGCGCGCCTGAATGAGCCAGCGCTCGCCGCGATGGCTGGCGATGAGCTCGGGCGAGGCGGGCGAGCCTGCGCGCATCGGAGCGAGCACGCTGGCGGCGATCCGGAAGCGTGCGCTCCAGCTGTCGACGGTGTGGGGTGCGCCGTCGCCGGCGAAGGTGCCGACCCAGTCGATGATGGCGAGCAGCAAGAGGGTGCTGACGCCGGTGAGGAGCAGGGGAATGCCGACTGCAGCCGAGACGTCGGAGGCCCCACTGAAGATGAGGAAGGCGGCGGCGCCAGCCGAGACCGTGGTGGCGATGCCGGCGGCGCCGAGCATGATGCCGCCGGCCTTGCGCTCGCCGCGCAGCAGGTGACCGAGGCCGGGCAGCAGCACCGAGGTGGGGGCGATGAGGGGCGCCCAGCCAGGCGAGAGCGGCGTCGAGCTCGAGGGAGGCTCAGCGCCTGCGGCGAGCGCCGGGAGCAACAGGGTCAGGGCGAGCCAACGCAACGTGCGTGCACGCTACAGCGGTGGCGCGGGTTGAGCGGGTGAAGAAGTGTTCGAGCGTGGAGGCGGATTGACCTTCCTCGTCGAGGCGCCCCACGCGCCCGACTTCGACAAACCAATGACATTGTGCCATGGCTGGTATCGGAGGATTGAACCGCCGCCCCCGACAATCCACACATTTGTACTCGAGCTTTCACAGACAGCACTTGCCCCATGCCCCTCCGAAAGGTCACGGACGGTAGCGGAGGATGGTGCCCTTACCCCCAACGACCCAGACGTCGTCTGGTCCGCTGCCCCAGACCGACCCGAGGTAGTTATTCGTCTCGCTCGCCACGCTCAGCCATGACGACCCGTTCCACCTGAGGAGTACACCTGGTGTTCCAACAGCCCAAACGTCCCCGCCCTGATTCCCCCAAATAGCATTGAGTGGGCGGCTGTTCGGAATCGATGTCCAGGAACTACCACCCCACCGAAGCAGAGTATTGTTGTCTCCGACCGCCCAAACGTCATTGGGGCCGCTTCCCCAGATTCCTCGCAGCGAGTTTGTCGTCCCGCTGGGTGAGTCGCTCCAACTCGTGCCGTTCCAGTGAATGATCGTTCCGTTTAGTCCGCCGGCCCAGACGTCTGTTGGGCCCGATCCCCACAACGCGAATAGATAGTTCGTCGTCCCGCTGGGGACACTTGTCCACGATGTGCCATTCCACCGAAACACCACGCCGCCTTGTCCTGCGGCCCAGACGTCATTCGACCCGCTGCCCCAGAGGGCCTCGAGCGAGTTGGTTGTTCCGCTTGTCACTGCCCCCCACGACGAACCATTCCATCTGAGAATTGTCCCGTTCGTGCCAGACGCCCACGCGTCGTTGGCACTACGCACCCACAGGCTCACCAGCGTTTGCGTCGTTCCGCTGACCCAGTTCTGCCAGTTGATTCCGTTCCATCGTAGAAGGGTCCCTGACACTCCTACGGCCCATGCGTCAGTTGCGCTGCTTCCTTCGACGTCAAACATGGTTCGATCTGTCAAAGCGGATGCGCTTGCCCAGGCGCTACCGTTCCAACGGGCGATCATGCCGGCAGCACCCACGGCCAAGATATTGTTCGCCGAGGCGGGGAAAATCCCCAAAAGAGCGCTATTGGTCTCGCTTGCGATTGAAGTCCAGGCTGTCCCGTTCCAATGCAGGATAGTGCCATTATAGCCAACGCACCACGCATTGTTCGGAGCGATCGAGACAATGTCTTCAATTTGATTTGTTGTAGGACTTGATAATTCAGTCCATGAGCTACCATTCCAGCGAACGATGCTGCCGCTGCCGCCTGCTGCCCAGATGTCGGACCCACTGCTCCCTGAGATGGTGAGCAGACTTGATGTAATTGTTGTGGAGAAGCTTGACCATGCTGTTCCGTCCCAGCGAAGGATCGTTCCCAGATCTCCAACGGCCCAGACATCATTCGCAGTGCTGCCCCAGACCTCACGTAAGCCGCGTGTTGTGCCACTCGCTACGCTCATCCAGGCGCCACCAGTCCAGTGCAGAATTGTTCCAGTATTGCCTACCGCCCAAACGTCGTTGGGACCAGTACCCCATACGTCGTTGAGATAGGTCGTTGTTCCGCTTCCGACGGCCGACCATGAAGTCCCATTCCATCGAATGATCGTGCCGGCGGCTCCGACGGCCCAGACGTCATTCGCGCTTGAGCCCCAAATCGCTGCAAGACCATGCGCGGTACCGGTGCCGACTCGAACCCAGGAGGCTCCATTCCACCGAAGCGCCGTCCCGGAAGAGCTGATTGCCCAAACATTGGTGTCCGAGGTCCCCCATACCGCCGAGAGGTCATTCCCTTGGGGGAGAGGGTGTGCCCAGCACCATCTGTCGGCGCTGCATATCGCACTTGGCTCGCCACCACCGGCGACACCGCCACCGGCGACACCGCTACCAGCGACGCCGCCTCCTGCGACGCCGCCGCCTGCGACGCCGCCTCCTGCGACACCGCCACCTGCGACACCGCCACCTGCGACACCGCCACCTGCGGCTCCGCCGCCTGCGACTCCGCTGTTTCCACCTCCGATGCCGCCATCAGCACCGGGGTAGACGCAGATACCCTCACCTCGGGCCTCAACACACGTGGCAGGCGCGATGCAGTCAGGCGTCGTTCGGCATTTGCGGAGGCCGCTGTCGCATGCAGTCAGCGTCAGAAGCGCGGCAATAGCTGCTCGCATAGAACCCCCGTGTCACAAGCATGAGATGCGTCAACTTGCGCCCACGCGCTCGGCTTCGAGGAAGTCGAGCGGCGGGCGCGAGTCTGCGTATCCGACGCTTGAGCTATTGCGGCAGGCCAGCGCTGATCCACGCCTGAATCGTCGCCTGTTCAGCCGCCGTCGTGCAGTTCGTGTTGTTCATGTCCGTCTGCGGGTTGCCGGTGCAGTCGCGGCCAGCGGGCATCGAGCCATTCTGGATACGGACGATCGAGCATGCGCCTTTCGTGAGGCCGCTGCAGGCACTCGCGGGCAGCATGGTGTCTGAGTACGTCGTGCCCATGTTATGTCCACCGAAGCTGCTCCCTGTGTGGCACGGGCTGCACTTCGCCGCGAAGATGGGCCTCACGTTGTTCGTGTAGGTCGGAGAAGCTGCGCCGCCAGCCGCGCCGCCGCCCGCCGTCGCACCACCACCCGCCGTCGCACCGCCACCTGCCGTCGCGCCGCCGCCTGCCGTCGCGCCACCGCCCGCCGTCGCCGCGCCACCACCGGCCGTCGCAGCGCCACCACCCGCAGTCGCCGAGCCTCCGCCGGCAGTCGCCGAGCCGCCACCCGCAGTCGCCGAGCCACCGCCCGCAGTCGCCGAGCCGCCACCCGCAGTCGCCGAGCCACCGCCCGCAGTCGCAGTCCCGCCTGCAGCACCACCAGCCGTCGCCGTACCACCCGCGCGACCACCGCCAGCCGTGCCGCTCCCGCCGCCGGCCCCGCCACCCTCAGCCCCAGAGCACGACGTCGTGCTCCCGCCCACCAGCGAGTACCCAATCGCCAACAGCCCCACCACCAGGAAGTTTCTGTAATTCATGGCTCCACTCGAATTGCCGTCGGGAATTGGTGGATTCCGCATACGCCCGCGTAGTCCCCCGCCAGCCCGAACGTGATGTTGGTCGTCGCGCTGTCTGGTGCTGCCAGCTTCCGATTTTTCGGCCCACAGGTCTGCACGACGGGGTGATTGGCGCCGGTCACGAACCGCACCGTTTGGCCCACCTTCACCCTCAGACACTCTGGCACAGATGCCCCGGGATTGGTCGTCCCAAACTCGATCGTACGCCCCGCATCAGCCGCCGTCGCATCGACGAACGTGCACGCCGTCATCGCTGCCGTGCACGTGCCCGCGTCAGCATCTGCCGTCTCGGTCGCCATGCCTCCGGCTGACCCGCCCGCAGTCGCCGACCCGCCGCCTGCGGTGGCCGAGCCTCCGCCCGTACCACCCGCACCGCCTCCGCTGCACGACGTCGACGAACCGCCGACGACACACAACGCGCCCACAACGAACAACCCCACCAGTGCCTTGCGCATGAGGCGCGGCGTTCTAGCCCGGCCTCACGCCGTCGCAAGAATCGGGCGCTGCACCGGCACCCCCATGTACGGAGTCGGCCGCGCCGGCTTCACCACCGCCGCGTACAGCTGAATCAGCCGCCACCCGAACCGCACCAGCGCCGGCGCCTCGTCGAGAAAACCCTGCTCCAGCGCGTAGCTCATGTTGCGCACGCTGTTCTCTGCAAACACCTTCGCCTCGACCTCGCGGAAGTGCTGCAGCGTCTTCTCGTGCACCTCTTCGCTCGGCGCGTATCGCTTCGCGACCGCCTGGCAGTACTTGAGGTGCCGCTCTTCATCGACCTCGATTTCGGCGAAGACCTTCACCGTCTCGTCGTCGAGCCCGACGAACGCCTCTTTGAACAGCGGAAACTGCGTCACCGCCCGCTCTTCAATCACCTGCAGCAGCAGGTACGCCTTCATCACGTCTTCGTTCGACCTCAGCGGCTGGCCGAAGAACCCGCCCAGCGCCTCGTCGAGCCGCCGCAGCAGCTTCAGGTGCTCGGGCACCTGCGCCCGCGGCAGCCCCGTCGCCAGCGCCCGCGCCCCCAGCAGCTCGGCGTGCCGCTCTTCATCGGCCGCGTGCCGCGCCACCAGCTTGTGCAACGCCTCGTCTTCTTTCGCGCGCTCGAGCAGCGCCGCGAACACCGCCCCCTCGTCGTTGTTCTCGGCGTCTGCAACCTGAGACAAGAAGTGTGAACGCCCCCGCGGCCCCGCCAGCATCCGCTTCATGAACAGCAACGTCAGCTTGTCTGCGATTCGCATTGTGTACGGCTCCTTTCATTCACTTACGTAGAGAAGACCCAGGCACATCTCGTCGGTGGTGCTCTCGCCCCAGTCGGCGTCGCGCGGCATCAAGCGCTTGCCGTCGACCACCGGCTGGTTCGCCATGCTGTTGTCCCAGTGGCACGTGATGCTCAGCTGGTCGCCCGGCTTCACGAGCTTCGGCTTCGCCAGCCAGTACGCCTGCTGCCAGTGAAAGTCCCACCGCGGTATGTCGAGCAGGCACTCGTTCGTGCCGTCTTTGCGCAGCACCTCCTGCTTGCTCTTCGTGCCGAGCAGGTGCTGGTGCGCCGCCGCCGAGTGAACCTTCAGCGCCACTCCGTTCGGCAGCGCGCCCGCCGTCACCAGCCCCCAGTACGGCGTCGGGTCGATGCGGTAGCTGTGCACGACATCGCTCTCGTGCGCGGGAATCGTCATGCCGCCGTTTCGAATCCAGCTGAAGTTCGTGAACGGCACGTACGCCGCGCGGTGCTTCACGCTGTCGGTCAGCGCGAGCTCGACCGTCGTGCGGTCTGACAGGTCGCCCGTCTTGCCGAGCGTGTTGTAGTGAACCTGCAGAATCACCTTCGACCCGGGCCGCACCAGAATGCCGGTGTCGTCGGGGTACATGCCTCCGATGGCGCCGGGAGCCCACGCGCCGAGCCAGCCCGTGCCGCCCCCGATGCCGTTCGCTCCGCCGAAGCAGGTGTAGCCCGGGCCGTCTTCGGCCGCGTCGAGCGCCTCGAACTCGGCCGCGTACTCGGGCCCCGCGAGGTACGCGATGACGTGGTGCACCACCTGCGCGTTGCCCGGCTTCGCGCGAAACCCCGTCACGTAGCTGAAGCCCTGCCTCGGCCACTCCATCACGAAGCAGCGGTAGTCGTCGGGGCTCTGCCGTGGCGTGTAGACGATCGGCATCGGCAGCTCGAGGTCGATGCGCGACAGCCCCGCCTGGCTCGTGTCGACCGGCTTGCTCGCCTCGGGCGCTTCACCTTCGAGCGCGTCGCTCTCGGCCCACGCACCGAGCGTCGAAATCTGCTCGTCGCTCAGGCTCAGGTCGTTCGTGTACTCACTGCAGCCCTTCGCCGCGAGCACCGGCGGCATCGTGCGCAGCTTCGTCGCCGCCGCGATCGCGAACCGATGCAGCTTCACGTCGTCGTACGTCGTCAGCTCGAACGGCGCGATGCCCCCCTCGACGTGGCACCCGCCGCAGCTCGCGTCGACGATCGGCTTCACGTCGCGCGCGTACGTCAGCGGCCCCGTGGCGCCTGCGGGGCCACAGGCGGCGAACATCACCGCCGTGGTCGTCCAGATGACTATTCCGGTGTTCTGGTCAGTGCGAGACATGGCAAGACGCTCCTTGGGAAGGCGAAGGCGACTCAGGGGCTCAGACGGGAGGAAGACTTCTTCGACGCAGACGAAGACGACGCCGATGCGACCGGGCCGGTGAGGCCCCGTTCAATCAGCGCGATGGCCGCCACGAGCCGTCGCCCCAGCCGCTCTTCGCGGTCGGGGGTCTCGCGGTTGTGAAACAGCATGGTCGAGACCTGAAGGTCCATCAGCAGCGCAGCGGTCTCTTCGGCGTCGAGGTCGCCGCGAAACCGGCCCTGCTTCACGCCGAGGTTCAGCACCTCGACCGTGTTGCGCCGGCCGAGCCGCGTGAGCTCGTCGAAGCGGTCTTGCCAGCGCGGCAGCATCGCGTGCATGTCGCCCTCGAACAGCTGCTTGATGAGCGGGCGCTGCGGCAGCGACTCGAGGCCGCGGGTCGCGAGGTCCATCAGAATCTCGAGCGCGTCGCGGCGCGGGTCGATGAGCTTCGACATCTGCGCGTTCCACTCCCGCAGCTCGTGCAGGAGCGCCTGGTACAGCAGGTCTTCTTTGTTCTCGGCCGCGAGGTACACCGTGCCCTTGGCGACCCCGGCGTCTTTCGCGATCTCGTCGACCGACGCCTTCTTGAACCCGAAGCGCGCGAAGCACTTCACGGCCGCAACGATGATGCACTCGCGCTTCGCCTGGTCCATTCGAGTGACCAGTTTTTAAATCTGGTCACTCGCCATGTCAAGCCGGTCAGGTCAGAAGAGGCTCTTGAAGAAGTTGCCGACGGCCTTCGCGGCGCTCTTCACGCCGCTTGCGATGGCGTTGCCGACCTTCTTGATGGGCTCGACGACGGTGTCGACGACCTTGTTGATGGCGCCGCCGAGCTCCTTGAAGCCGGGCAGGGGAATTTTGCCGATGAGGTAGCCGGGCACGCTGGCGAGGGTCTCGATGGCGCCGCCGATGATGTCGCCGACGCGGCCGTTCTTCCACCCGTTCAAGAAGTCGGCGGTGCCGTCGATGAGGTTGCGAATGCCCTGGTTGCGCAGGTCGGCGCCGAGCGTGCTCGACGGCAGCTCGACGTTGCTGCCCTTCGGCGCGAACGAGAGCAGCAGGCGGCGGTCGCCCGACTCGATGCCGCCGTACTTGATGTTGTCCCACTGCTTCATGAACTCGTCGGCGGTCATCGTGTACTTCGAGCCCTCGGGGTCGGTGATGTGGAGCTTGCTCACCTTGCCGTCGGCGCCGCGCTCGTAGCCGCTGACGACGACGTAGTGCGACATGAAGTCGGTGCTGCTGCCGGGGTCGATGAGCGCCATCGGCGGCAGGCCCGCGTCGATCATGCGCGTGATGTCGTCGAACGACGCCTCGTTCTTGTACGAGGCCTCGAGGCCGTTCGCGCGCGCCCACGAGACGAGGTTGTCGGGAGCGCTGCCGATGTCGACGTTGCGAATCGACGCGTCGATCTGCTCGCGCGTGACGGGCCGGCCGAGGAAGGTCGAAATCATGGCGAGCGACGTCGTGCCGCACGCGTTCGAGTCGCCCTGATCCATCTGCGGCACGTTCAGCGTCTTCGACTGCTGCTTCGCCTGCACGAACCCGTCGGTCAGCGCCTGCAGCTGCGCCGTGCGCCCCAGCCGCTGCGCCGGCGTCGACCCACGGGGTTGAACGAGCTGGAACTGCGACTGGCCGAGCAGGGCATTCGGAATACGCATGTAAATGTTTTCGTGCGCGCACCCCACATGTGTTGAACCGTACGCCGCACGACCGACAGCGGCTCCGATGTGTGTGACACGCCAGTCCACAAGCAATGGAAAGCCGGCCACCTGCGTATCGGGCGCATGACCTCGACCGAGCGACGCACCGCCGGAGCCCTGTCGCTGTCGTTCATCGCCATCAGCGGCCTGCACTTCAGCGTCTTCGAGCAGCCGCTGCTCCCCACGCGCGCGGCCGCCGACGTCGCGGCGTACCTGCTCGCGAGCCCGGCGCACGCGCGCCTCGGCGCGCTCGTCGACCTCTTCGTGTTCGCGACCGGCGCAGCGATGGCGGTCGCGCTCTACCGTCTCGTGCGCGAGCACCGGCTCTCGGTCTTCGTGCTCGCCGCGCTGCTCGTGGGCATGGGCGTCTCGGTCGCCATCGAGCTCTCGACGTTCGCCGCGCTGTCACTCGCGAAGACGGGCAGCCTCGACGGCATCGCCGCCGTGCAGCAGGCGCGCAGCGCAGGCTACACGCTGACGATGTTCTTCTACGGGCTCGCGCTCACCGGCTGGTCGTGGCTCGCGCTCCGCGGCGCACAGCTGGCCCGGCCGCTGGCGTGGCTCGGCCTCGCCGCGAACGTCGCGCTCGTCTTCGTCACCGCTGCGAAGGTGGTGCAGCCCGTCGCGCTCGAGCTGCCCGTGATGGCCGTGTCATCGGTCACGATGTTGTTTCAGGTCTCGGCCGGCGTCGCGCTGCTGCTGCCTCAGCGCGCGAGGTCGGCGAGCACGCCGTCTGCGAGCAGCGAGAGCGGCACGAAGCCCTGGTCGAGCACCGCGTCGTGAAAGCGCTGCGCGTCGAACTTCTCACCGAGCTTCGCCTCGACGTCGGCCCGCAGCCGCTCGAGCTTCTGCAGCCCCACGAAGTACGCCGGCGCCTGGCCGCGTGACTCGAACTGATAGCGGCGCAGCTCTGACTCCACGAGCGCGGCCGAGGCGCCGAGCTGCAGGCCGAGCACCTCTCGCACCTTCGACTCGTCGATCTTCCCCAGCACCAGCTCGGGCTCGAGAAACGCGCGCGCCTGCCGAATGAGCAGGTACTGCAGCGACACGAAGCGCGCCTCGGCGCTCAGGTGCGGGCGCACCAGCCGCTCGGCGTACAACGCCCAGCCTTCGATGTTCACCGTGTTGAACGCGAACAGCGTGCGCGTGACCGACAGGCCGCGCTCGGCGGCGTGCGTGAACTGCAGCTCGTGGCCGGGGCGGCCTTCGTGCGAGCACAGCGGCAGCGCAGCAGCCTCGAAGTTGAAGTCGTCGAGCACGGCCGGCGCTCCGGCGGCGGGCTCGGGCGGCACGAGCAGCGCGATCTCTTTCTGGCCCTGCACGAAGCCCGCGACGTCGATGGTCGGCACCGGGCTGCGGGCGGCCTCGCTCGCGTCCATGAAGCGCACAGCCATCGCACGCTCGGGCAGGGTCAGCAGCTTCTCGCGGCGAACGATGGCTTCAATCTCGCCGTTCGACTCTTTCAGCCGCGCGAGCAGCGCATCGCCCGTCAGTCGACGTTGCTTCAGCTTCGCGAGCAGCGCCGCCGGGTCGGTCGAGCCGAGCTGCTTCGCGAGAGCGCTCCACGCTTCGAACGTGCGGTCGAACGCCGCGTGCGCCTCGGCGGCCATCACGTCGGGTGCGAGGTCGATGCCCTGCTCCTTGAGCTCGTGCGCGTAGATTTCGGGGGGCGGGCGAAAGTCGTCGCGCGCCTTCGGCAGCACCTCGTTCTCGAGGAAGAGCTCCCACCGGGTGAGCTGGGCTGCGAGCTCGACGGTCTCGGGCAGGTTGAGCTCGGTCACGAGCTTCACGGCCTCGGCGTCGAGCGCGCGCGAGACCTTGATGCGCGACTCGATCTGCCCGCGCCACGGCTGCACGCGGTCGCTCGCGAGCTCACGCCGCGTCTGCGCGATGGCGACGTCGATGAACGCCGGGCCCGCGTAGCGCTTCAGCCGGGCGAGCGCGCCGGCCTTCATGCTCTCGCTCGCGCCGGGCGAAAGGCCCGGCTGCAGGCCTTCGTAGACGGTGCGCGAGAGGTTCGGCACCTCGGCGACGAGCCGGTCGCTGACGCGCGCGCGGTCGGCGATGCGGCGCGCCGTGGTCTCGAGAATCTGCAGGTCGATGCGCGTCTCGCGGTCACGCTCGGTGCGCAGCGCCTCGGCGAACGTGTCGGCGGCGTCTTCGAGCGCCTTCACGTCGGTCTCGACAGGCCGTGCGTAGTCGCGCGCGTCGCCCTCGAAGCCGCCGAGGCCGAGCAGCGTGATCGACTCGGGGTCGGCGCGCCCGAGCACCTCGAGCAGCTGCTTCGCGGCCGCCTCGCGCCGCGCCGCGGGAGTCGTGGTGGCACAGCCGCTCACGACGAGGAGGAGCAGAACGAAGCGCGTCACCTCACGAGCCTCAGTACGGCGTGATGCACAAGTCAACGATCCGATTCCCTGCCCTCTGTGCGAGGGTCGGGGGTGAAGGAGAGACCTGCCATGAGCGACCTGAGCTCCTCGAACTTCTACAAGATTCTCGGCGTCGAGCCGACGGCCGACGAGCGGGCGATCAAGAAGGCGTACTTCGCGCTGATGCGAAAGTACCCGCCCGAGACGCACGCCGAGCAGTTCATGAAGCTGCGCGAGGCGTACGAGGTGCTGTCGAACCCCGACGCGCGCAAAGAGTACGACACGATGGGCACGCAGGACGATGGCCACGCCGCCGAGCAGGTTCGGCTCGCGACCGAGGCCATCGAGGGTGGCCGCTACCCCGAGGCGCAGCAGATTCTCGCGCGGCTCCTGAACGAGAAGCCCGAGCTCGACTTCGCGAGAGACCTGCTCGGCATGGCGTTTCTGCACGGCAAGCAGGCCGACGCGGCGCTCGAGATCTTCGAGGAGCTCGTCGTGAAGCACCCGGCGAACGGCTCGTACCAGATGCACCGCGGGCACGCGCACCACGTGAAAAAAGAGCTGAAGGCGGCCGAGGCCGCGTACCTGAAGGCGGTCGAGCTGAGCCCCGACGACGTTCGGCCGCTGGTGAGCCTCTCTGACTGCTACGCAGACCAGAAGCGGTGGGACGACGCGCTCAAGGTGCTCGACAAGGCGATTCACCTCGATGGCAGCGTCGACTTCCGCGACTTCGGTCTGTTCGTGCGCAAGCTCGAGGTCGAGATGGAGCGCAAAGACTCGGCGGCGATGGCCCGCACGCTCGAGAGCCTGATGCCGATCATCCCCGACGACCCGAAGTCGAAGCGGTTCGTCGCCGACCGGCTGGGCTCGCTGGCGGCGCCGCTCTTCGCGCAGCAGCGCGTCGACGACGCGAACCTGCTGATGAAGTACGCGGCGCAGGTCGACCCGAAGCGCGGCACGGGCCGCATGCCGAACACGTTCGAGGTCGAGACCGAGACGCTGCCCGAAGCGTCGAAGGCGTGGCTGGTGGCGCAGAAGAACAAGCCGTCGGACGACAAGATCAACAACAGCGCGATGGGCTGGCCCATCTTCTGGCTGCTGGTGTCGGGCGGCGGCGTGCTGTGGGCGTGGGGTCAGGCGTTCGCGAGCTACCGGCCGCTGGGCTCCGGCGGGCTCACCGTGCTGTTCGTCGGCATGAGCCTGGCGCTCTTGCTGGCGGCGTGGTCGCTGCGGGGCATCATCGAGGCGTCGAAGAGCCCGTACGGCGCGTACACCATCGTTCACCCGCTGTACCTGCTGCAGGTTCGCCCGTGGAAGCTCATCGCGTGGCCGCTCGCGAACCTGCACGACGTCAAGATCACGCACCACTACACGAACGGCGTGTACTCGACGACGCGCATCGAGCTCATCTTCAATGGCCGCACGTTCAACCACTCCATCTACGGGCAAGAGAAGGCGGTCGAGTGGGCGAACCGCGTGCTCGCGAAGCGGCGCCGCATGCTCGAGCTGATGCACGCGGGCCTGCTCGAAGACGGCGCGGCCGAGACGAACCTGATCCCCGCCGAGCTGGTGCCGCAAGAAGGTGTGACGAAGCCGTCGGAGCGCGCGAAGGCCCGCACGAAGCGCGGGTACATCGGTGCGGGCGCAGCCGTTGGCCTTGCGGGGCTCGCGACGCTCATCGCGATACCGCTCGACCAGGTGAAGCGCGACAACCGCGCGTGGGAGAACGCGACCGGCTACGGCTACAACACGTCGAAGGTCACGCGGTACAAGAAGTACCTGGCGCAGCACCCCGAGGGCCGCCACGCCGACGAAGCGAAGAAGGCGATCGACGACGTCTACGCGAAGGCCGAAGCGCGGGTGAAGCAGCACCAGTCGAGCGAGATGGCGAAGGGCCTGCTCGAGCTGGTGCAGACGCTGCGCGAGAAGGGCGCGTCGCGGGTGGGCGTGAAGTACGAGTCGAAGACGGCGTTCGAGAAGCTCGACCTGAACAAGCTGCCCGATGACCTGCGCGGCAAGATCATCGACCCGCGGCTGGCGTTCACCGCGAAGGCGAACCAGGTGCGCGAGGCGCAGATTACCGAGTCGCTCGGCAAGGCCTTCGACAAGCTGCTCGGTGATGACGTGGTCGAGGTCGGCAAGCCGAAGTACGGCTCGTACGATTACGACGACGACTACAGCTCGCGGTCGCGGTCGAAGAAGACCGAAGAGCCCGAGCCGCCGGTGACGCTGGTGGTGAAGTACGAGGTGGCGCTGAACGGCAGCATCTACGAGTCGGTCAAAGAGAGCGGCTACGGCGGCACGCAGAAGAAGACCGACCGCAAGTTCCTCGGCACGCAGTTCTACTGGGACTTCGAGATGCTCTTCAGCGGCGACGAGAAGCCGCGCTACACGTTCGAGTTCGACTCTGAGCCCGCGAAGAACATCAGCTGGACGTCGTACGGCAGCCGGTACAACTACGGGAACTACGACTCGAGCACGCTGCCGTACGACAAGATGGCCGGGTCGGCGTTCGACGACTTTCAGCACCAGATTGCGGTTCGGTTCGGGGTCGAGGCGGCGACGCCGAAGCCGAAGGTGGCGCCGAAGTACGAAGACGATGACTTCGATGACGTCGACTCGCCCGCGCCGCCGCCGGCAGCGCACAAGCCGGCGCCGAAGAAGCTGGGCAAGGCGCCGCGCTGATTCGCGCGCCGGCCGACGGTGTACATGAGGTCGTGTCTGCGTTGGCGCGAGTCTCCGCTCACTGAGCTGAGACGGGCGCCGGCGTGAGCTGTCGTCGACACGAGCGCCGCGATGGCTGTGCGACGCTGGCGGCGGCATGAGCGCCGACCGACGACGACAGGGCCACGTCGACGAGAGACTTCGACGAGAGACTTCGCCGGGCAGCGCAGCGACCAGGCTCGGCGCCGAGTGGGAAAGGGTCACACTTTCGAAGTGAGTTAGGGGTAGGTTTCTGTACCTAACTCGTCGCCAAAAGTGGGTCTTCGCCCCTCGGACCCCTGAGCTCCGGTGATGCTGGCGAGGTGAGCGAGAAGAGCCGCCGCTTCCGCGTTTGCCGGGCGCACAGCGATGGGCCCGAGGCGGGCGACTCAGGCCCTGGAGCTGAGCCACTTCGGCTGCCCGCCACCACCCGAAGCGAGGCGAGCCCCGACTCGTGCGTACGCATTAGAGCAACAGATGTTGCGTTGAATGCAACGACGCCCGAATCATCACAACCCCTTGGGTCGTGGCGCGAGATTCGCTACGCGCGCGACCCATGCGCACGAGCGTCCTCCCGATTCTGTTGCTGCTCGCCTGTTGTGGTGAGGCCGACTTCGACGTCACGTCGCCCGACCCCGAGAGCCCCGAGGCCTCGCAGTTCGCGCTCACGATGAGCAGCGCCGACGCAGCCGAGCTGCTCGCGTTCGTGAACGACCCGAGCACCACGTCGAACCTGCTCGACGACCAGGTCGCGCTCGACGCGCGCGCGGCCGCCGCCATCATCACCCACCGCGACGGCGCCGACGGCATCGCCGGCACCAGCGACGACGACCTCTACGGCACGGTCGCCGAGCTCGACCACGTCGCCTTCGTCGGCGACACCGCGCTGAAGCGCCTGCTCGCGTGGGCGCTCACGCACCCGGTCGCGAAGGCCGAGACGGTCGAGGGCGTCGCCTTCACCGCCGAGCAGGTCAGCCTCGTGCTGTGGGGCGTGAACCAGGCGACGAACGACGAGCTCAACGACGAGCTGCAGCTCGAGAACCGCGCGGTGAACGCGCTGCTCGCCGGCAAGCCGTTCGTGAGCGTCGCCGGCATCGGCGCCGCGCCGTACGTCGGCCCCGCGGCGCTCACGAAGCTGCGCGCGAACGCGCCGGTCTGGGCGGCGAAGCGGGCGGGCACCGTCACGCTCGCGGGCACGTTCGACTCGGTCACCTTCGACGAGGCCACCGCGAAGGCGGCGCTGAAGCTCGCGAACACGGCGACGGTGCAAGAGCTCACCGCCGGCGGTCTGCCGGTCGCGGGCGCCGCGCCCATCACCAGCAACCGCCCGTTCGCGACGCTCGAGCAGGTCTCGAAGGTTCACGGCGTCGGCGTCGCGACGATGCGCGCGCTGCACGCGCTCGCGAAGACCACCGTGCCCGTCACGCCCTCGGTGCCCGACGGCGAGGCGTGTGACGCGCGGCGCGTGTGCCTGAGCGGCCTCGTTTGCGCCGGCCTCACGCACATGGAGCACGGCTTCTGCCGCCCCAGCTGGATGGCGAACACCTTTCGGAGCGGCACGCCGCTCGCGATTCCCGACGGCGCGCCGGTCAGCATCGGCATCACGGTGCGCGGCCTCGCGAGCGTGCCGGAAGACGTCATCGTGCACCTCGAGCTCGACCACCCGCGCAAGAGCGACCTGCAGATCGTGCTCACGCAGCCGAGCAGCGCCGAGTCGGTGGTGTGGCCGGTCGGCAGCAACGGCGATGCGCGTGTGGTGATGGGCGCGGGCGTCGAGCGTGACTCCGGGGTGAACGGCGAGTGGTTTCTCACCATCGTCGACACGGTGTCGGGGCAGACGGGCACGCTGAACGGCTGGTCCCTCGAGCTGACGTCGCGTTGGGACTGATGTTATAGGCCCCGCGTGATGTCAGAAGAGCGGCGAGAGCACGAACGCAAGAACCTCGGCGGCAGCCTGCAGCTCGTCGGCCTCTCGGGCTCCTGCGGCGCCGATGTGCTCGACGTCTCGGAAGGTGGCCTGCGCGTGCACGCGCTCGACGCGCCCGGCGAGTGGGGTGACTCGGTGCTGCTGCGTCGCGTGGGCACCACCGAAGACGGCGTGCGCTGCCACATCGTGCGCGTGCTGCCCGACGGTGTGGGCGTGCAGGTCGGCCTGCGCTTCGACCGCGCCGAGCCCGACGGTCACGCGCGGCTGCTCGCGCTGCTCAGCTGAATCTCGCGCCTCTGGCGCGGAAACGGGAGCGCAGCGACCAGAAGCCTCGCGCTACAGCGACCACGCCAGCACGACCTCGAGCTTCTCGGTGCCGGCCTTCTTGCACAGCGCGATGAGCTCCCGCACCGCCTGCGGCGCGTGACCCGCATCGTCGGTCGAGCCCTCGCCCTCTTCTTCGTTCACGGCCTTCAGCCAGTCTTCGGCGAGCTGGTTCGCGCTGGCCGGCGGCAGCACGCCGACAGCAGAGACCCACTTCGGGTCGACCACGTTGGCCTCGCGCTCGTCGCCGTCACCGCCCACGCGCCGCCCGAGCACGTCGAGCAGCGGCGGCACCTTCATCAGGTCTGACAACAGGTCGAGCGACGTCGGGTCCAAGTGCAGCGAGAAGTCGGCGTGCGCCTTCGCGTTCGGCCGTTTGCCGTTCGCCCACGCTCTGCCGATGTCGTCGGCGTCGCCGGCGTAGAAGTCGATCGAGATGCCCATGAGTGCGGGCACGCTATCACCGCGCTCAGTTGAGTTGATTCGGATGCACGCGCACCGCGCAGGGCCTTGACGGGCGAGCGATCGAGAGTCGCGGGGCGCGTCGCGCCGCATCCGAATCAACTCAACTGAGCGCGAGCCTAGACCGGCGGCGCTGCGTCGGGCGGTCTCGAAATCCACGCGGCGATGAACAGGTCGATCTCACCGCGCATCACGTCTTTCACCCGCGGCGTGCCCTCGCCCGTGCGCGGGTCTTCGACGCGTGCGCCGCGGCCCATGAAGTAGCGCCGCACCTCGTCGCCGCCCTCGGCTTCGCCGTGCAGCACCATCGGCACCAGCCTCTCGAGCTCGCGCGCATCGACCGAGCCCGCGAGCTGCAGTGACCGCCCCGTCTCGTCGTCGCGCGCACGCGCCTCGCTGCCCACGCGGTCACTGTACGTGCCGGCCCGACGCTTCACGTCGCGAGCCTCGACGTGCAGTGACGGCTTCGCGCCCTTGCCGTTCGTCGCGGGGTGCAGCCGCACGTATGCGCCGACGCGCGCCTCTTCTTCGATGCGCCGGTGCAGCCCCTTCTCGCCCGCGAGGAAGCCGAGCACCCCCGGCCCGCTCAGGTGCAGCACCACGCGCGACGGCTCGGCGCCCTCGGCCACCACCTTGCCCTCGTAGTGACGCTTCTCGGCCCAGCCCAGGTACAGGTGCATCAGCTCGCGCACCCACCCGCGGCCTGCTTCGCCGTCGCCCGCCGCCGCGATGTCGATGAACACGTCGTCCATATCGCCGCTCGCGCCCGCCGCCATGCGCGCCTCGGCCAGCTGAATCTCTCGCGCCGCCTCTTCGACCGCCCGCACCGCCGCCGCCAGCTGCACGTCGTTGCGCGCCTCTCTCGCCCGCCGCCGCGCCGTCGTGCACACCTCGCGCAGCCGATCGAGGTCGGCCAGCCGCGCTTCGACCCGCCGAAACGACCGCAGCGTCGCCGCCGCCGTCTCGCCGTTTTCCCAGAAGCCCGGCGCCTGGCTCTGCGCCAAGAGCTCGCGCTTCTTGCCCTCGAGGCTCGCCTTGCCGCCCGCGCTCACCAGCGCGCCGCTGCGCGTGACGAGCTGCTCGGCCTCGGTCAGCAGCGTCGCCCGGTTCAGCGTCTTCTTCGCCACCACCGCGCCCGCGGCCGGCAGCGTCGCCTGCGCCGTCGCCTGCTTCTCGCGCTTCAGCTTCGGCTCGGCGATCGCGACCACGCGGCCCTTGTGCGCCACCACCTTCACCGGAGTGCCCTGCGGCAGCGGCCGGCGCGCGATCTCGACCGCCAGCGCCGCCGTCAGCGTCTTCTCGATCTCGCGCTTCAAGAACCGCGCACCGAACAGCGGCGAGTAGCCGCGCTCGACCAGCAGGTCGACCACCTCGGGCGCCACCTCGACGTCGAGCCCTCTCGCCCTGATGCCGTCGCGCTCGAGCACCCGACCCACCTCGCGCTGCGCGATGCGCCGAATCTCGACCTTGTTCAGCGGCTGAAACTGGCAGATGGCGTCGAACCGGTTCAGGAACTCGGCGCGAAACGCCTGCGCGATGCGGCGGTCGATCTCTTTCAGCTGCTCTTCGCGCGACCGCTGCGCCGAGAACCCCAGCGGCGGCTCGCGGTACACCTCGGCCCCCACGTTCGACGTCGCGACGATGAGCGTGTTGTTGCACGCGACCGTCTCTGCCGCCGCGTTGATGAACTGCCCTTCGTCGAACAGCTGCAGAAACCGGTCGTGCGTGCGCGCGTGGGCCTTCTCGAACTCGTCGAGCAGCAGCACCGAGAACACCTTGCCGTCGAGCAGCCGCGACAGCTCGCCCCGCTTGCCCTCGTGGCTCTGCGCCCAGGGGTTGCCGAACACGACCTGCTCGTCGCCCTCGTGCTGGTAGTCGGCCATGTTCAGCCGCACCAGGCGGTCGGCGGTGCCGAACAGCGACTCGCTCAAGAGCTTCGCGAGGTGAGTCTTGCCGACGCCGGTCGGGCCACAGAACAAGAACACGCCCAGCGGGCGCTTCGGGTCGTTCAGGCCGGCCTTCAGCAGCGCGACCGAGCGCAGCACCGCCGAGACCGCGTCGTTCTGGCCGAGAATGCGCGCGCCGAAGAACGCCTGCATCTCGTCGAGGTCGAGCGGCAGCGCGTCGTCGGCCATGAACCGCGGCAGGCGCGTCGAGGCACAGAAGCGCGCGAGCACGTCGTCGGGGCTCACGTGGTCGCGCGCAGCGCCCGCGGCCTCGACCGCGGTCTCTTTCAAGAGCTCGATGGCCTTGCGCGGCAGCCGGCGCGCGAGCAGGAACTTCACCGACAGCCGCAGCGCCATGTCGCACGCCGCGGGCTCGATGGGCAGGCCGAGCTCGGCCTCGAGCTCTTCGGCGATGCGCCCCAGAATCCACCTCGAGCGGGCGGGGTCGGGCTCGGTGACGGGGATGAGGTGCAGGCGCTCGGCGAGGGCCTCGTCGCTCTGCAGCAGGTCAGACGCGCGCTTGCTGTCGCACTCGAAGATGAAGCGCAGGCGCGAGGTGCGCAGCGCACGAATCAGCACCGGCACCAGCGACGTGTTCTGCACCAGCGCGATGTCGCGAATGAAGACCACCGTGGCGCTCTGCGCGAGGTGCTCGAGCAGCTCTTCGAAGAGCTCGGCCGACGCCTTCGGGTTCGCCGTGCGCGCGAACACACCGGCGAGCGTGACCTCGACGATGCGCGAGCCCGAGAGCTGCTCGCCGAGCAGCCCCTGGAGGGCGCGGCGCGCGAGCTCTTGCACGATGGCCGACTTGCCGACCCCCTGGTCGCCGGCCAGCAGCGGCGCCTTGCCGCCGCGGGTGAGGAGCGCGTGCACCTCGGTCACCTGTGCGTCGACGCCGTGGCCGACCGGCAGCTTGCCGTCGCGCGCGAGCGCGGTGAAGTCGCGCTCGATGAGCGTGGTGAAGCCTTCTTCGCCTTCGGCGAGGTAGCGGCGCTTCTTCGACATGGGGGGCTTTCGGGGTCGGACGCTACGACACGCAGACAGACGTGCAAGCCTGCGGCGCCATGACGAAACCTTCGGCCGGGCGGCGTGTTCACACCGGGCACATGCGTGTTCTGACCTTGTCGGCGGTGCTGTGTCTCAGTGCATGCGGGGCGTTACGTGACGGGCCCGATGGTGGCGCAGCGGGAGGCAGCTCCGCGGGTGGCAGCACCGCCGGAGGTGGCGGCGGCAGCACGGCGGGCGGCGGCAGCACGGCGGGCGGTGGTAGCACGGCCGGCGGCGGCAGCGCGGCGGGAGGCAGCAGCACGGCAGGCGGCGCCGCGAGCGACTGGGCGCAGGTCGAGGCGACGGTGCGCGGCGCGTCGAGCGATGCGGGCGTGCCGAACCTGGCGCTGTACGTCTACTCGGGTACCACCGACGCGCGCGTGTACGCGCTCGAGCTCGGCACCTTTCGCTCGAGCACGAACATCGCGCTGGCGAGCTCGTCGAAGTGGGTCTCGGCGATGGTCATCTTCGACGTCATTCGCCGCGGGCAGCTCACGCTCGACTCGACGACGGGCGCGGTGCTGGGGTGGTCGGGGCCGAAGGCCGCCATCACGCTGCGGCAGCTGTTGAGCTTCACGTCGGGCCTGAACCCCGAGGCCGCGTGCACGCTGCAGGCGATGACGACGCTCGGCGCG
>JAEUJP010000235.1 GCA_016793725.1 Myxococcaceae bacterium
CGCGACGACGTCGCGCAGCGAGCGCTGCACCTGCCGCACGAGCTTCACGCCGTCGACGAGGGCGGCGAGGTCGGGGTCGCCGAGCGGGCTCTGCTCGTCGAAGCTGTGAAAGTGAATCGACGGCCGGGTGAACGGGCTCGCGCCGGCGAGCCGCACGTCGCCGTCGCGGTTCTTCGTGTGCGCCTTGAGCAACAGCCACGTGAAGCGCTGCTTCGCGGCGGCCGAGTCTCTCGAGTAGCCGGGGTAGTAGCCGCGCGCGTCGCTCGGCACCGCGAACGCCTGCACGTCGGCGAGCGGCGAGCCGGCCGTCGCCTTGAACAGCAGCGACGCGAGAAACCCGGGCGTGCGGTATACGCCCCGCCCGTCGTGCCACGCGGTCAGGCACGGGTCGTCTGCCTCACCCAGCCGGCAGCCGCGCAGCACGTCGACGGGCTCGCCGAGGTCGTAGACGACCGGGGCCTCGTAGCGGTCTTGCAGGTTCTTGCCCACGCCCGGCACCTCGGCGACCGGGGCGATGCCGTGCTGCTCGAGCTGCGCGCGCTCGCCGATGCCCGACAGCATGAGCAGCTGTGGCGTGTTGAAGACGCCCGCCGACAGAATCACCTCACGCGACGCGAGCGCGTGCAGCCGCTCGGGCGGGGCCGCCTCGGGCTTCAGCGACGCCTCGTAGACCTTGCCCTTCTTGACGTACTCGACGCCGATGGCGGTCGGCGTCTCGGCGCCCTGGGCCCACAGCACCCGCGTCACGAACGCGCCGGTCACGAGGGTGAGCGGGTAGCCCTCGGCGACCGTGGCGAGCAGCTGCTCGCGGGTGCCGTTGCGCTTGCCGTCGCGGGTGGCGAGCGGCAGGCGGTAGAGCCCGCTGGCCTCGCCGCTCTTCAGGGTCTGGTTCACGTCGCCCTGCAGCAGCGAGGCGACGTTCGCGGTCGTGGCGCCGGTGCCGCCGAGGCCCGCACCCTCGAACGTGGTGGCGGCGGCGGTGAGAAAGCCGGTCACCTGCGGGTCGCCGAGCGCGAGGCGCGGGTCGGGCAGCTCGATGCTCAGCCACTCGCGCACGCGGTCGAAGTACGGGGTCATCGCCGAGGCGCGGAAGCCCCGGTCGAACGTCAGCTCGGCGAGCCGGTTCCAGTCGGCGGGCGGGGGCAGCACCGTCACCATCGCGTTCACGGCCGTCGAGCCGCCGAGCGCGCTGCCGCGGGGGTACAGAATGCCGTCGGCCGTGTGCTTCGAGTCCGCCGCGTCGACCGCCTCGTCGGTGTGGTGCTTCACCCAGAACCACCACGCGTGCTCGGCGTCTTCGGTCGAGAGCGCGTGCATCGCCGGCACCTGGTACTGGAGCCTGCCGCCGACGTCGTCACCCGCCTCGAGCAGCAGCACGCGGCGGCCGGCGCGGGCGAGGCGGGCGGCGAGCGGGCCACCCCCGGCGCCGGAGCCGACGACGATGTACTCGGGCGGCCCCTCTGCCGTGCAGCGCACGCAGGGGCCGGCTTCACCACCGGCGCACGCGGCGAAGAGCGGGAGCAGGAGCGCGATGGCGGTGCGGCGGAACATTTAACGTTGCGGCGTGTACGTTTTTTGCGGCGCGCCGAACAAGGCGCGGAACCGGGATGAACGTTTTCCATTATGGAAATTGTTTCCCGGCGCGCGCGTCGCTATCGAGGCGCGCGTGAACGTTCGCCTCACGCGCCGCGAGCTCGTCGCCTGGCTCGCCCTGGTTTCCGGTTGCGGCGGTACGGTTTTGCCCGCGAAGGCAAAGCTGCCGGCGCAGGTGCCGTCGCGCGAGCCCGAGCCGGTCTCGCCGTACGCCGACGCCGTCGACGCGCTGTTCGACGTGATGCTGCCGGGCGCGCGCGAGGCGGGCGTCGACCGCGTGCTCGAAGACGAAGAGTTCGTGCGCTTCGCCCAGTCGCAGGGGTTCTTGCGCCCGCTGCCCGAGCCGCTGCTCACGGCGCTCGATGACCTCGGCACCACCGGCCGCGGGCTGCTCAATCGGGCGCTCGACGCGCGGGCCCAGCTCGAGCAGCCGCTCGCGCGCTACCGCGAGCTCGACCTCGCGACGCGCGAGCGGCTCGCCGAAGCGGCGTTCGACGACGACGCGACGGCGCCGGTGATGCTCGCGATGCGGGCGGCGGCCTGTGTGGCGTGGCTCGGCGCGGTGACGTCGGACGCCGGGCTCGTCGAGGTCGGCTTCCCCCCGTTCGAAGACTTCGGCGACCGGCTCGCGGTGTCGGGCTGGCCGCGCACGACGGCGAGCGGCGCGGTCGACGACTACACGCACAACCGGGCGCCGGCCGCGACGGCGGGCGACGACCTGTCGGCGGTGCTCACACCCGAAGGTGACCTCAGGTGATCGACGTGCTCGTCATCGGCTCGGGCTTCGGCGGGGCGGTGATGGCCGCGCGGCTCGCTCCGGCCGTGAAGGCGCTGGGCGGCGGCAGGCGGCTCGTGCTGCTCGAGCACGGCGCCGACCCGAGCGGCGCGCTCGACCCGCACGGCCCGGGCCAACCGCTCAACGCGCAGGGCAACCGCTTTCGCCACACGCTCTCGCCGCGCTACCTCGACTCGCTCGCCCGGCTCTACACCGACACGCACGGGCACTATCGCTCGGGCACGCCGAGCATGGCGGTGGCGACGGGCCGCGCGCTCGGCGGCGGCTCGCAGGTCTACGACGGCGTCTCGCTGCGCGCGCCGACCGAGGCGTTCGAGCAGCTGCGCGACGGCCGGCGGCTGTGGCCTGCGCGGTACACGCGCGCCGCGCTCGACCCGCTGTACGCGACGGTCGAGCAGCGGCTGAAGGTGAGGAGGCTGGCGTGGACGGATGCGAGCGCTCCGCACTGGGCGCTCACCACGAAGCGCGACGCGGTGTTCGCCGAAGGGTGCCGGCGCATCGGCGCGACCGCGGTGCCGCTGAAGGTCGCGACGAGCGACGACGCGAACGAGGGTTGGTGGAACGAGGGGCCCCGCTTCAGCGGCCGGCAGAGCCTGACGCTCAACTACCTCGCCGACGCGGCCGCGGCCGGCGCCGAGCTGCAGACGGGGTGCGAGGTCGAGCGCGTCGCGCCGCGGCCCGGCGGCGGCTACGTGGTGACGGGCAAAGACCACCGCACGAACCAGCCGCTCGAGCTCGAGTGCCGCGTGCTCGTCGTCGCGTGCGGAGCGGTGGGCTCGAGCGCGCTGCTCTTGCGGTCGCAGGAGGCCTTCGACTCCGGCGCGCCGCTCGACCCTCACGGCCTGCTCGGCAAGCGGCTCTCGGCGAACGGCGACTACGGCGTGACGGGCAGCGTCGGAGCGGCGGTGGGCGACGTCGAGGGCTTCAAGGGCAAGCCGATGTCGAGCTTCTGCCCGAGCTTCTACAAGCAGCACGGGTTCATCGTGATTCCGTTCTACGCGGCGCCGCTGTTTCTCTCGCTGGGCCAGTTCACGTCGGTGCTGCGGGCGAGAGCCCCAATGGCGGTGGGGCGCGGCTCGACCGACTTCGCGCCCGGCGAGCGCGACTGGGGCGCGGCCTTCAAGCAGCGCATGACGACGTTCGGCGCGCGCATGCTGACGATGGGGTGCCTCGCGTTCGACGACGGTGAAGGTGAAGTGAAGCTCGGCCCGCGCGGGCCCGAGGTGGCGTGGCGCGAGACGAGCGCGGCGACCGAGGCGCGCTGGTCGGCGGCGCTGACGGTGATGCGGCGCATCTACGAGGCGCTCGGCGGCGAGCTGTACCTCGACGCCTACCGCGAGCGCGGCACGGTGCACACCTCTCACCCGCTCGGCGGCGTGCCGATGGCGAGCGAGGCGCGGCACGGCGTGGTCGACGAGAACGGCGAGAGCTTCACGCGGCCCGACCTGTTCGTGGTCGACGGCGCCATCATCCCCTCTTCATTGTGCGCAAACCCGAGCCTCACGATTGCGGCCGTCGCAGAGGGCATCGCGGCGAGGCTGGTGGCGGGGCAAGGCATGCGCAGGCTCGCCGACCGGCTCTGAGGGGCGCTCAGCCGCTCAGCTTCGTCGCGATCTCGATCAGCGTGCCGCGCTCGCGCGCCGTGATGCGATCGATGTCGACCGCCAGGTACAGCGGGCTCGCCACGCGCCAGCCCGGCACGTGAATTTCGGCCAGCCGCTTCTGCTGCAGAAACGACCGCGCGGCGATGCGCGGCCCGAACGCGAGCTGCGGGGTGTGGGCGGCGATCTCGAGCGCGAGCCCGATCGCCGGTGCCTCGTGCCCCGCCAGCCGCTCACCCACCGGCAGCGGGCAGCCGTCGTCGACGGGCTCCCACTTGCCGTTCTTGTACTGCACCGGCGTGATGAACGGCTGCTTGCGCAGCGCCTCTTCGGTCGGCTTCTGCAGCTTCTTCGCGAGCGCCGGCTGCGCGAACAGGCCGATGCCGAGCTCGCCCACGATGCTCGAGCTCCACGCGGGCGGCAGCCGCGGCGAGCCCGGGCTGAACGCGACCTCGAACTCGCCGCTGCCCATCGACGCCGCGATCGCCGGCGGCGACAGCTGCAGCGCGCGAAGCCGCATCGCCGCCATCGCCTCGGCGAGCAGCGGCACGTACGCGTTCAAGAGGTACGACGGCGCCGCCACCGTCACATCGCGCGGCTCGTCGCCCCGCTTGCGCGCCTTGCGCAGCGCATCGGCCGCGTCGGTGAGCAGCGGCGCCAGCTTCAGCGCCGCCGGAGTCAACGTCACGCCGCGCCCCGTGCGCGTCAGCAGCTTCGTCGCCAGCTGCCGCTCGAGCCGGTCGATGGCCTTGCTCACGTGCGACGGCGAGCTGTCGAGCAGGCGCGCGGCCGCCGTCACCGAGCCGTGCGAGCGCACGGCGAGAAAGACGTTCACGTCAGAGAGCCGAACGTCGAAGTCGCGCGCGCGTCGGGGCATCGGGTCGAGCCCTATTCTGCTAGGGAGACGCACACCATGCTCAAGAAGGTGCTCATCGGTCTCGTGGTCGTGCTCGTCGGCCTCATCGGCTTCATCGCGCGCCGCGACTCGGAGTTCGCGATTCAGCGCTCGACGAGCATCAACGCTCCGCCCGACGTCGTGTTCGCGCAGGTGAACGACTTTCACGAGTGGGGCGCGTGGAGCCCGTGGGAGAAGATGGACCCGAACATGAAGCGCACCTACTCGGGCACGGAGGCCGGCATCGGCGCCGTCTACCACTGGGTCGGCAACGACGACGTCGGCGAGGGCGAGATGAAGATCGTCGACGCCAAGGCCGCCGAGCGCATCAACATCGACTTGAGCTTTCTCAAGCCGTTCGCCGCGCAGAACCACACCGAGTTCGCGTTCGAGCCCGCCGGCGCCGCCACGAAGACGACGTGGAAGATGACCGGCAAGAACAACTTCATGGCGAAGGCGTTCGGCGTCTTCTTCGACATGGACGCGCTCGTCGGCGCCGACTTCGACAAGGGCCTCGCCTCGCTGAAGGCCGTCTCCGAAGCTGTCGTCGCCGAGCGCCTCAAAGAGCCCGCCGACCCCGCCGACGTGCCCGACGCCGGCCTGCCGGTGCCCTGAGGTCGGTTCACCGGGTTACGGCTTGCGCAGCAGCTTGCCGTCTTGCCACTGCATCACGAACTCGTCTTCGTCGACGTCTTCGTGCTCGGGCTCGCCGCCGATGACGGTGCGCGCCTTCACCTTCAGCTCGCCGCCCTCGACCTTTGCGGTCACCTCGTTCGCAGACAGGCTCCACAGCTGCGCCAGGTCGGGTGACCACGCCGACAGCGTCGTGTTCTTCGAGTCGAGGCCGGCGCCCTCGCCGTAGCTGTCGAACTGCAGCACGAGCACGTTGCCGCCCGACGTCGCGAGCACGCCGACGCTCTTGTGCTTCGCGCCCCACTCCCAGCCGTCGCTCCAGCTGTCGAGGTCGGCCGTCTTGCCGCCGCGCTTCAGCTGCGACGTCAGCTTCTTCTCGACGAAGCCTGGCCCCTGCTCGAGCCGGCCGGCCTCGCACACCACGAGCTCGAAGTCGGCGCCGACCTTCGTCGTGTCACACGGGCGCTCGGGCTCGGCGGCGGCGGGCGGCGCAGCGGGTGCGGCCTTCGCGGCGCCGGCCTCCTGCTTCAGCTTGCCGCCGTCGACGCTCAGCGTGAGCAGCTTGCGCGAGGCGCAGCACACGTTCTTCTCTTTCGTGCTCTCGCACAGCGTCACCTCGAACGACTCGCCGACCTGCTTGAAGCCGCCGAGGCACACCGACGCGGTCTTGCGCGGGGTGTCGAAGCCCTCGGTCGTGAGCAGCGCGCCGGCGCGAGACATGTGCGTCGCGCGCATCAGCTCGCCCCTGGGCGTGTCGAGGTGGCTGAGGGTCAGCACGGTCTCGCCCGCCGTCACCGACTCGGTGTGCTTCACGTTCGTCTTGGCGGCGAGGGTGGGGCAGTCGACCGGCACGCCGCTCACGCGCCGCGCGTAGGTGCCGGCGTAGATGCCCTTGAACAGCTTCAGCCGCGGCGCGAGCTCGGCGGCGGGGCACACGCCCAGGAGCACGACGTGGAAGCCGGGCTTCATGCCCTTCACCTTCGCGCTCTCGACGATGCGCGGGTGGCCCGCGGGCAGCGTGTACAGCCCCTGAAACGGAGCCGACGCGTCGGCCCACGCCTTCACCCACTTTTCGGCGTCGGCCTTCGTCTTGCCGCCACCCCACACGAGCGCCGCCGTCGCGGGGGTTGCGGCGATTGCCACGGTCACGACCAGGGTCGAGAGCATCGCGGCACTCTATTCGGGCGCGGGTCCTCGCGGTCACCCGTGTGTGGCGAGGCGCGCGCGCTGGCTCGACGCGTACGTGCCGATGCGCAGGTGGTGCACGAAGCCGACCGGCACAAGGCCGCGGCGGTCGTTGAACGGCGAGAAGTGCAGGGCGGCCTGGTCGACGCGCTCGTCGGGCGCGGTGAGCTCGAGCTGGGCGAACGGCTCCCAGCGCCGCTTGAAGAACGGCACCTCGAGGCGGCGCGCTTCGATGAGCCACGCGGCGCGGCGCTCTTCGGCGAGGCGGGCGAGGTGCTGCTCGCGGGTCTCGCTGTCGCGACGGCCGAGGCGCGGCGAGCGCAGGCGCAGCTTGATGCGACCGACGCCGTCGGCCTCGAACGGCGACACCGCGTGAAAGTGGTTCCACGCGAACGACGTGAAGCGCGTGCCGAGCGGCGCGACCGGCGTGGTGAAGGGGAATCGCACGGTGGCGAGCAGCAGGTCCTGGTCGCCGCGCTCGCCACCGAACCTCAGCGCGAGCCCGAGCACGTCGGGCCACTCGTGCCCCTGCTTCCACCACGCGCTCGAGAAGCGGCTCAGCGTCTCGCCGCTCAGCCGCTCGCCCAGCGCGCGCAGGTCGGGCGCCGACTCGAGCGCGTGCACCTCGGCCGAGTACACGACTCCGTCGGGGTGAAACATGCGCGAGCGCCGCAGCCGCGCGACGGCCCCGGTCAGCGGAGCGAGGGCGTTACCGACCAGTTTCCCGAGGTGCGCGAGCATGCCTGCCAGGGTTGCACGTGATGCGCCACGCGGGCAGGTGCTGGAAATTCGACGCGCGCTCGCACACGCGGGTGAGGCACTTCTGCGACCGCCGCGTCACCGCGTCACCGCGGCCGCGCCCCGCTCGGGCGACCAGCGGTCGACCGCGAGCAGCGCCGCGGCCGTGCCGCCCAGAATCGCCGCGGTCGCCCCGAGCACGCCGAACACCGAGAAGCTCTTCTGCACGAGAAAGACGAGCCCCGGCACGAACGGCACACCCCACAGCGCCACCATGTGCACGACGTAGAACGTGAACGCCCGCCGCGCGACCAGCTCGACCTTCGGCATCGCCGCGCCCGCCGGCACCGCGAGCTGCAGCGCGCCGAGCAGCAGCAGCGCCCAGCCGCCGCGCGAGAGAAAGAGCGCGCCGCCGCCGCCGACCGCGAGCGCGACGAGCTTCGCGGCGGCGCCGAGCCCCAGCGTCGTCGCGCTGCTCCACGGCTTCGTCACCCACAGCGCGCCGACCGCGACGCCGAGCCAGAAGTACCCACCGTTGGGAAAGAGCGCGAACCCGCCGCCTGCCCCGTCGGTGTTGAAGGGCCCGCGCAAGAGCAGCGGCCAGCCGGCCGTCGCGGCCTGCACCGGCGCTGCGAGCCCCACCGCCGCCACCGTGAGCGCGAGCATGACCGCTGCAAAGGTTCGCGGCGTCAGCTTCAGCAGCGCGAGCCCGTGCGCCACCGCCATCGCCAGCGCGATGCACTCGAGCACGCCCGACGCCGTGAACGGCACCCACACGTCGGCCGGCACGTCGACGGGGAAGCCGGGGTGCCACCACGGCAGCGTGAGCAGCTTGCCGACCACGAACAGCGTCACGATGCGCTCGGTGCGCGCGCGCAAGCCCGGGCCCCAGACCTGAAATGAAGGCCAGCGCGGCACCGTCGCCGCCGCGAACGCCCAGCCCGACACGATGAAGAACAGGGGCGCCGTGAGCCCGCGCGTCCAGTCGTGCAGCCGCGCGAGCCAGTGCGCGTTGCCCTCGGTCGAGATGAGCCCGTCGCGCACGTGCGCGAGCACCATCATCACGATGGCGATGCAGCGCGCGACGTCGAGCGAGCGCAGGCGCGCGGCGGTCATCGCTCCTCCAGGGCGGCGCGCACCGCGGCCGTCAGCGCGATGACGAGGCGCTCGTCGCGGCTCTCGAACAGCGTCGTGCGCCGCTGCGCCGAGTACAGCACCACGCAGAACTGCGACTCGACCGTGAACAGCCGCGCGCCCGCGAGCAGCATGAGCACGATGGGCACGGCGATGACCCACCCCTCACGCACGCTCAGCGTGAAGGGTATCGACAGCAGCGCGAGGCAGAGCAGCGCGAGCGGCGGCAGCGTGCGCGGGTCGCGGCTCTCGGCCTCGATGGTCGCGCCTCCGGCGACGACGTGCTCTCTGCCTCCCACGGTGACCGAAGCCGGTGTCACGTGAATGTCGTACTCGCGGAGCAGGTCTCGAGGCCAGTGCTGAACTCTCATTGGCCCTCCTGCTGGCCGACCTCGAGGAGCCGCGCGTCGACGTCGGCGAGCAGCTGCTCGAGACTCTCGTCGCTCACTCGGCCGGCGCGGTGCGCGCGCAACAGCGCGTCTTTTTCGGCGGCGAGCGCGCGCCGCATGCCCTCGCGCCGCTCGGCGGCCGACA
>JAEUJP010000257.1 GCA_016793725.1 Myxococcaceae bacterium
ACGACGTGGCCGCCGACCTGGGCGTCGACGCGGCGGCCGCCGGGCAGGGTGATGACGAGGGTCGTTGGGTGGCTCATGACCTTTTCAGAGCCTCGCCCCCGCGAGAAGGGTTCGCAGGTGAACCCTTTTTCCGGCCGATGGCTCTCACCGTCAGGAGGTGCAGCGAATGTGCACACAAGTGAAGTGTGGAAGATGTGGGAAGCCCACGTGGTCGGGCTGCGGCCGGCACATCGAGCAGGCGCTCGCGAACGTGCCGCCCGAGCAGCGGTGCCGGTGCCAGGCCGAGCCCAAGGCCCCGGCGAGCGGCTTGTGGAGCCTGTTGACCGGGAAGGGCTGAACGCCCGGGTCGGGGTGAGGCTTCAGTGCGGGAGCACCCACTGGCCTGCCAGCGCGAGGGCGAGCACCACGAGCCACGCCGGGAGCCTTGCGTGCTCGAGCATCGCGAAGGCCACCCCGGCCGCAACCGCGTCGGTCATGCTGCGCAGCCCTTCGGTCGACACGGGGTGGTACAGCGCCGCGAGCAGCACACCGACGACCGACGCGTTCGCCCCTGCGAGCGCCGCCTGCGCCCCCGGCTTCGCGCGCAGCCGCTCCCAGAACGGCAGCGCCCCGGCGACGAGCAGCCACCCGGGTAGAAAGACTGCGAACAGACACCACAGCCCGTCGGCCCAGGCCAGCGGGCCGGGCGCCATCGCGGCGCCGAGGTAGCCTGCGAAGGTGAAGAGTGGGCCCGGCAGCGCCTGCGCAGCGGCGTACCCCGCGAGAAACTGCTCGTTCGTGAGCCACCCGGTGGCGACGACCTCGGCGCTGAGCAGCGGCAGCACCACGTGACCTCCGCCGAACACCATCGCCCCCGCGCGATAGAAGCCGTCGAACGTGGCGACGTGGCGGCTGGGCGTGAGCGCCCTCAGGGTCGGTAGCGCGACGAGGAGCAGCACGAAGAGCGCGAGCGCCGCGGCGGCCGCCGCCCGAGTGCGTCGCGGGGGGCGTCGCTCGGGGCCGAGCCCAGCCGCCGCGGGGCGGCGAAAGGCCCACGCGCCCGCGAGCGCGCCTGCGGCGATGACCGCGAGCTGCGCCGGCCCGGTGGGAAACGCGAGCAGCGCTGCGGCGGCTGCGGCGCAGATGGCGACCCGCGGGCCGTCGGGGCAGAGCTTCTGGCCCATGGCCCACACCGCCTGCGCGACGACGGCGACGGCGGCGACCTTCAGGCCCTGGAGCCAGCCGGCCCCGATCGCGCCGCCCGCCGCCCCCGCGCCGTAGGCGAAGGCGATCATGAGCGCGGCCGAGGGCAGCGTGAAGCTCACCGAGGCGGCCAGCGCGCCGATGAGCCCGGCGCGGTTCATGCCGACGGCGAACACCAGCTGGCTGCTCGCGGGGCCGGGCAGAGACTGGCAGAGCGCGACGAGGTCGGCGTACTGCGAGTCGTCGAGCCACCGCCGCTTCTCGACCAGCTCGGCGCGAAAGTACCCCAGGTGTGCGACCGGGCCGCCGAACGAGCGGCAGCCGAGCACGAGAAAGACCTTCACCAGATCGGCGACGGGCCTGCCGGTTGCGTCGGCGTGCATCGACGGTGAGCCTCGGCGCGCCCGGGGGGCGCGTCACGAAAAAAAGTGTGGCGCTGCTCAGCGCCGGAGCGTGGCGGCGCCCGGTGTCGAAGACCCCGCGCGCGGCGGCCGCCGGGGCAGCGCGAGCACCCCGATCGCCGCGAGCACCAGGCCCGCGCCCAGAAGCTCGCCCGCCCCGAGCCGTGCGTCGAGCCCGAACGCGCCGAGCGCCACCGTCGCGAGCACGCCCGCGAGAATGCTCGAGGCCCGGTTCACCGGCACGCAGAACGAGCTCTCTCTCGCGTCGAGCAGAATGAGGGCGCCGAACACGCCGGTGCCCTGCGACAGCAGCCCCACCGCGAGCGTGAGGGTCGCCTGCCCCGGCGTGAGCCCGAAGAAGCCTTGGCGCACCGGCGCGGCGAGCTCCGCGGGGCCGACCAGGGCGATCAGCGCGAGCGTGACGAAGATGGCGGGCGCGGCGACCAGCTGCTCTTCGACGAAGTAGCGGCGGTTCGCGCCCGGCTCGCCCTTCGCGAGGCGGCTCATGAACCGCAGCCGTACGAAGTAGCTCGCGAGGTAGACGGCCGCGTCGGCCAGCGCCGCCGCC
Source organism: Myxococcaceae bacterium (assembly GCA_016793725.1). Taxonomy (GTDB): domain Bacteria; phylum Myxococcota; class Myxococcia; order Myxococcales; family Myxococcaceae; genus Xiheicaenimonas; species Xiheicaenimonas phototrophica. The sequence goes on from JAEUJP010000257.1 coordinate 2,152, forward strand.
GACACCCAGAAGGCCTCACGGCGAAGTGTCGCGGCCGCGACGGCGGCGATGCTCAGGCCGAGCGCCACCCACGAGCTCCACCGAATGTGGCGGCCGGCGAGCGCGTCGACGAGCGGGGCCAGAATCAGCACCCCGCCGCGCATCAGCAACATCATGAAGACGATCGACGTGTCTCGAAACGTGTAGGCGAGCGTCGTGGTGCCGATGATCGCCGCCGTGGCGAGGCCCGACAGCAGCGTCCACCGCGACGGGCAGGGCACCGACACCCCGAGCACCGTGCGCCGCGACGCGGCCCGCCACCAGCCCGTCGCCACCATGAACACGGCCATGCCGGCCAGCGACGCCAGGGTGCTGAGCGGCAGCAGCGCCACCCCGTCGAGCGCGGGCTGCTCGCCGCTCTGGCTCGACAGCGCCTTCGTCAGGGCCGAGTACGGCGCGTAGCAGGCGAAGTAGCCGAGCGCCCACAGCCAGATCGACGGGGCGGGGCGCTGCACGCGTCAGGCCCCGCGCCGGAAACGAACGTGCGCGGCGCGCGCCAGGTCGTCGCGGTGCTGTGGGGCCGCCACGGCGATGAGCGACCTCGCGCGCTGCTCGAGGCTCTTGCCGTAGAGGTCGGCGACGCCGTGCTCGGTCACGACGTAGCGCACGTGCGCGCGTGTGGTGACGACCCCGGCGCCGGGCTTCAGCTGCGCCACGATGCGCGAGAGGCCCTTCGAGGTGGTCGAGGGCAGGGCGATGATGGGCTTGCCACCTTCCGACAGGGCGGCGCCGCGCATGAAGTCCATCTGGCCGCCGACGCCCGACCAGATGCGCTCGCCGATCGAGTCGGCGCACACCTGGCCGGTGAGGTCGACCTCGATCGCGCTGTTGATGGCCGTCACCTTCGGGTTCTGCCGAATCACCGCGGTGTCGTTCACGTACGACGACTCGCGCAGCTCGACCGACGGGTTGTCGTGCACGAAGTCGTACAGCTTCTGTGTGCCCATCACGAAGCTCGTCACCACCTTGCCCCGCTGGCGCGCCTTCTTCTCGCCGGTGACCACGCCGCGCTCGATCAGCGGCAAGAGTCCGTCGCTGAACATCTCGGTGTGCACGCCCAGCCAGCGGTGGCCCGAGAGCGAGCCCAGCACCGCGTCGGGTATCGCGCCGATGCCCATCTGCAGCGTCGCGCCGTCGTCGACCATCGCCGCGATGCGCCGGCCGATGGCGTCTTCGACCGCCGACGGCGGCGCCGGAGCATGCGCCGGCAGGGCCGCGTCGACCTCGATGACGTGCCTGAAGCGCGACACGTGCACCTGGCCGTGCCCGAACGTGCGCGGCATGTGTGGGTTCACCTGCGCGACGACGTCGCGCGCACACTCGACGGCCGCGACCGCGACGTCGACCGACGTGCCGAGCGAGCACCAGCCGTGGCGGTCAGGCGGCGAGACGTGCACCAGGGCGAGGTCGAGCGGCATGAGGCCGCGCCGAAACAGCAGCGGCACCTCGGACAAGAAGATGGGCACGAAGTCGGCGCGCCCCTCGTCGACCGCCGCGCGCAGGTTGGGGCCCACGAAGAGCGCCGTCGGCCGCACGTGCCCCGCCAGCGCCGGCGCAGCGTGCGGCGCGTCGCCCTCGAGGTGCAGGTGTACGGTCTCGACCCCGGTGAGGGCCGCGGCGCGCCGCGCCAGGGCCTCGAGCAGCACGAGCGGGGTCGCCGCCGCGCCTTGAACGAACACGCGCTGCCCCGACTGCAGCCGCGCGAGCGCCTCGTCGGCCGAGACCTTCGTCATCGCGCGAGCGCCTCTTCGTCGCGCTCGTGGGCGGCGACCAGCTTGCCGAGCGCGGTCACTCCGGAGCTGAACTCGGCGTAGTCGTGCCGATCGAGCGCGCTCGTCACCGCGTCGAGCGCCGCCAACAGACGCGCGTGTGCGGGCTTCACCACCTCGGCCACCTTCGGGTCGGCTTCTTCGGTTTCCAGGTGCGCGAGAAAGCGCTCGCGAAACTCGTGAAAGCGCCGCGCTGCCGGGTCGAACGCGCGCCGCTCGGCGAGAAACTCGACCTCGGCCAGCGCGTGGTCGAGCTCGCGGTGCTCGACGTCGAGCCACCTGGCGGTCACGTCCACGACGGTCAGGCCTTCATGAAGAGAAACACGAGCCCCATCGCCGCGAAGAACGCGACGGTGCCGCCGAGAACGATCATGAACAGCCGCGTCGTCAGCTCTTCCGGAGTCGGTTGAATCTGTGTGGTCATGGCCCCTGCCACTGCAACGCCCGCGCCTTTTCGCCGGCGGGCGGCGGGCGGGGCCCGGCGCGCAAGCCGTGCGCGGCGGGCGCCAGGGCGCGCAAAGCACGCGCGTCAGGCGCGCAGGGCCGCGTGGGCTGCGGCCAGCCGGGCGATGGGCACGCGATACGGCGAGCACGACACGTAGTCGAGCCCGGCCTCGTGGCAGAACGCGATGGTCTCGGGGTCGCCGCCGTGCTCGCCGCAGATGCCGACGTCGAGGCCCTTGCGGCGCGCTCGGCCGCGCTCGATGGCGATGCGCATCAGCTCGCCGACGCCGGCCTGGTCGAGCGTCGCGAACGGGTTCTTCTTCAAGATGCCGCGCTTCAGGTACTCGGCGAGAAACTTCGGCTCGGCGTCGTCGCGCGAGATGCCGAACGTCGCCTGCGTGAGGTCGTTCGTGCCGAACGAGAAGAACTCGGCGTGCTCGGCGAGCCGGCCCGCGACGAGCGCCGCGCGCGGCACCTCGATCATGGTGCCGAAGCGGTAGGCGACGATTCGGCCCTGCTCGGCCATCACGGCCTTCGCCACGTCTTCGACCATCGCGCGCTCGAGCTGCAGCTCGGCCGACATCGCCGTGAGCGGCACCATGACCTTGGGCAGTACCTTCACGCCCCGCGCCGCGCACGCGCACGCGGCCTCGAACAGCGCCCGCACCTGCATGCGCACGAGCTCGGGCATGTGAATGGCGAGCCGCACGCCGCGCAGCCCCATCATCGGGTTCTGCTCGCGCAGCCGCTCGACGGCCGCGAGCATCTGCCGCGCCGGTGCGAGCAGCGTCTCGAGCGCGGGCCGCTCGGTGGGGCAGAGCTCAAAGCGGGTCTGCAGGCGGGTGACCTCACGCTGCAGGTCGTCGTGCGACGGCAGGAACTCGTGGAGCGGCGGGTCGATGAGCCGAATCGTGACCGGCAGCCCGTTCATCGCGGTGAACAGGCCCTCGAAGTCGGCGCGCTGCAGCGGCAGCAACGTCTTCAGGTGCGCCTCTCGCGCCGCGGCGTCGGGCGCGAGAATGACGGCCTGCACCACCGCGAGCCGCTCGGGCTCGAAGAACATGTGCTCGGTGCGGCAGAGCCCGATGCCCTCGGCGCCGAACTGTCGCGCGCGCTCGGCGTCGCGGGGGTAGTCGGCGTTCGCGTAGACGCCCAGGCGCCGGGCCTGGTCGGCCCACTGCAAGAGCGTCGTCAGCCGCGGGTCGGCGAGATCGGGCACCACCGTCTTGAGCTCGCCGGCGTAGACGTCGCCGCGCGTGCCGTCGATCGAGACGAAGTCGCCCTCGCGCAGCACGCGGCCACCGGGGGCGGTGAGCGTGCGCGCGATGGGGTCGATGACGAGCTTCATGGCGCCGACGACCGCCGGCTTGCCGAACTGGCGGGCGACCAGGGCTGCGTGGCTCGTGCGGCCGCCGCGGCTCGTCAGCACGCCGTTGGCAGCCAAGAGGCCGTGCACGTCGTCGGGCTTCGTCTCGGGGCGGGCCATGATGACGGGCTTCTGCGCTTTCGCCCACGCCTCGGCCGTGTCGGCGTCGAAGGCGAGCCGGCCGATCGCCGCGCCCGGCGAGACGTTCAGGCCCGAGCCGAGCAGTGCGCCCTCGGCGACGGCGGCCTTCGAGGTCTCGGCGTCGAGCTGCGGGTGCAAGAAGGCGTCGACCTGGTCGGGCCCGACGCGCAGCACGGCCTCGCGGCGCGAGATGACCTTCTCGTTCGCGAGGTCGACCGCGATGCGAATCGCCGCCTGCGCCGTACGCTTCGCGGTGCGGGTCTGCAACATCCACAGCCGGTTGCGCTCGATGGTGAACTCGACGTCTTGAACCTCGCGGTAGTGGCGCTCGAGCTTCTTGCAGATGCCGCGCAGCTGGCGCGCGGCAGCTGGGAACAGCGCGTCGAGCTCGGCGATGGGGCGCGTGGCGCGCGTGCCCGCGACGACGTCTTCGCCCTGCGCGTTGACGAGAAAGTCGCCCTCGAGCTGCGGCGCGCCGGTCGTCACGTCGCGCGTGGTGGCGACGCCGGTCGCCGAGGTCAACCCGAGGTTGCCGAACACCATGCTGACGACGTTGACGGCGGTGCCGAGATCGTCGGGTATGCCGGCGGCGGCGCGGTAGTCGCGGGCGCGCTTGCCGCTCCACGAGCGAAAGACGGCGAGCACGGCGGCGCGGAGCTGCTCTTTCGGGTCTTGGGGAAAGGGGGCGAGGCGCTTGAACTGTTGGGTCAGCTCGCGCAGATCTTCGGCCGGCAGCTCGGCGTCGTTGCCGACGCCGCGGGCGGCGCGCCGGGCGGCGAGCGCAGCCTCGAACGGCTCGTCGGGCGCTCCGAGCACGACCGTGCCGAACATCTGCGCCAGGCGCCGGTAGGCGTCGTACGCGAACCGGGCGTCGCCGGTCTCGCGCGCGAGGGCCTCGGCGACGGCGTCATTGAGGCCGAGGTTGAGCACCGTGTCCATCATCCCGGGCATCGAGAGCTTGGCCCCCGACCGGCACGAGACCAGCAGCGGGGCCGCAGGGTCGCCGAAACGCCTGCCCGTCGCCGTCTCGAGGCGCGCGAGCGCTGCGTCGACCTGCTCCCACAGCCCGGGCGGAGCCGCGTTCGTCTTCATCGCCGCGCGGCACGCCTCGGTCGTCACGACGAAGCCGGGCGGCACCGGCAGCCTCAGCGCGGTCATCTCGGCGAGCTTCGCGCCCTTGCCCCCGAGCAGCGCCGCGAGCCCGTCTGAGCCCGCTGCAGCCCGGGCCGCCTTCAGCCCCGAGAGGTCGAAGACCCACTCGCGGCGTGCAGGTTTTGCGCGAGGTGACGACTGACGGCGAAGTTTGCGTGGCGAGGAGCTCATGGCGCTCGGGCACAGCAACTTCTGCGCCGTGGGCACGGGCCTTGAAGTCGAGGTGCCCATGAGCCCGCACCACCTTGGGTCGATTCTCTCGAGCTGTCTCGTGCTGGCTGCGGCGCCGAACGACGTGAAGGGCACCATGCGCGGCAACCTCGCGGCGCTGGTGACGCTGCAGCCGCTGCTCGTGAGCCCCGAGGCGTTCGCCGACCCGAAGAACGCGGCGGCCGTGCGCGGCAGCATCGCCGTGCTGGCTCGAACCCGGCACCGCTTTCAGCGGCCCCAGACGCAGGAGCCCGCGGCGGCGCTGAGCGCGCTCTTCGCCGAGAGCGTGTCGTGGGCCGAGAGCGACCTGACTGCGGGCCGGCCCGAGTCGGCGCGGCTCCGCCTGCGCGGGGCGACCTCGCTGTGTCTGCAGTGCCACGCGCGCCAGCTGTCGGCTGCCGACTTCACCCGCGCGGGCCGCAGCGCCGACGGGGCAGGGCTGCCGCCGCTCGAGCGCGCCGACTTTTTCGCGGCGACGCGGCAGTTCGACGCGGCGCTCGCGCTGTGGGGCGACGCGCTGTCGCGGCCGCCGTCGACCGACGCCGAGGTGTTCGAGCAGCTCCGCGCGTTTCGCGCGGCGCTCTCGGTCGCGGTGCGCGCGAAAGACGACCCGAAGGCCGCGATCGCGCTGCTCGAGGGCCGCTGCACGTCGAGCGTGCTGTCGGCGTCGTCTCGCCGAGACTGTGTCAGGCAGCTCAACGACGCGAAGTCGTGGGCGGCCGAGCGGCTCGACGCGGCCTCGGCGGGCGGCGCAGCGCTGTACGCGCGGGCGAGCGAGCTCATCGACGTCGCCGAGCTCGAGGGCTCGGTGTACCCGCGCGAGGAAGATCGCGTGAAGCTGCTGCGCGCGACCGCCTACCTGAGCCTCGCGCTCGAGCGAGAGCCGAAGGCCCCGTGGCGCGGCGACGCGCTGTTCGCGCTCGGCCTCGCGACCGGGGCGACGCTCGACCCCGACCTCTGGGCGCTCGACGGCATCTACCTCGAGGCGTGCGTTCGCGAGCAGCCGCACACCCCGCTCGCGCGGCGCTGCGCCGGCCGGCTCGCCGAACGTACGCTGCTCGACTTCACCGGCAGCGGCGGCACCCGGCTGCCCGACGACGTCGCCCGGCGCCTCGAGGCCCTGCGCGAGCTGGCGAGGTAGTGCACACCTCGCGCGGGCTGACGGCCGCCGAGGCCGCCGAGCGGCTCGAAGCGCACGGCCTCAACGCGCTCGAGGGCGCCGCGAAGCCGTCGGTCGCCCTCATGCTGCTCGGCCAGCTGAAGAGCCCCGTGGTGCTGCTGCTGCTCGTCGCGTGTGCGTTGTCGGCGGTGCTGGGTGAGCTGGCCGACGCCGTCGCCATCGGGGCGATCGTGGTGCTCGATGCGGCCGTGGGCTTCTTTCAAGAGTACCGGGCCGAGCGCGCCATGCAGGCCCTGCGGTCGATGACGGCGCCGCGGGCGCGCGTGCGTCGCGACGGCGCGACCCTGACCATCGCGGCAGCCCACGTCGTGCCGGGCGACCTGCTGGTGCTCGAGGCCGGCGACGTCGTGGCCGCCGACGCCCGGCTCGTGCGCGCCCACCAGCTCGCCACGAACGAGGCCCCGCTCACCGGCGAGAGCGCGCAGGTCGAGAAGTCGCACGCCCCCGCGCCGGTCGGGGCGCCCCTCGCCGAGCGCAGCGACCACGTCTTCATGGGCACGTCGGTCGGCAAGGGCACCGGCACCGCCGAGGTGGTCGCCACCGGCATGCGCACCGAGCTGGGCCGCATCGCCGGGCTGCTCTCGACCGCTTCACAAGGCGAAACACCGCTGCAGCGACGGCTCGCCGTCGTCGGGCGCATGCTGCTCTTCGGCTGCGTCGCGGTCGTCGCCGTCGTGGGGGCGGTTCAGCTCGTTCGCGGGGGCGAGCCGCTCGACGTGATGCGGGCGGCGGTGGCCCTCGCGATCGCCGCCGTGCCCGAAGGCCTCTCGGCGATCGTGACCGTCGCGCTGGCGATCGGCGTGCAGCGCATGTCGCGGCGGCACGCGCTCGTGCGCAAGCTGCCTGCGGTCGAGACGCTCGGCTGCGCGTCGGTCATCTGCACCGACAAGACGGGCACGCTGACCACGGGGGCCATGACGGTGCGCGAGCTGTGGGGCCCCGATGAGCGGGCCCTGCTCGAGGCGGCGGCGGCCTGCTGCGACGCCGAGCTGGCCCACCCCGGCCGGCCCGCGGTCGGCGACACGACCGAGCTCGCGATTCTCGCGGCGGCGCGCGCGCGCGGCATCGAGCGGGCCGACCTCGAGCGCTCGAAGCCCCGCCTCTCGGAGCGGCCATTCGATGCGCAGCGAAAGCGCATGTCAATCTGGCGCGCCGACGGGTGCCTCTACGTGAAGGGGGCCCCCGAGGTGATGTTGCCGCGGTGCAGTGCGGGCACCCAAGGGGCGGCGCAGGTGGCGGCCGGCTTCGCGGCGCGGGGCCTGAGGGTGCTGGCGGTCGCGGTGGGAGCGCGCGACGACGAAGAGGCCCTCAGGCTGGTCGGGCTCGTGGCGATGGCCGACCCGCCGCGGCCCGAGGCGGTCGCCGCGGTGAAGGCGGCGGCGGCGGCGGGCATCGTGACGGTCATGATCACCGGCGACCACCCGCTGACGGCGAACGCCATCGCCGCCGAGCTCGGCATCGAGCACGTGCACGCGCGCGCCACGCCCGAAGACAAGCTGAAGATCGTTCGCGACTGGAAGGCGCGGGGCGAGGTCGTCGCCATGACCGGCGACGGCGTCAACGACGCGCCCGCCCTGCGCGAGGCCCACATCGGCGTGGCCATGGGCCGCACCGGCACCGAGGTGACGCGCGAGGCCGCCGACGTCGTGCTGACCGACGACGACTTCGCCACCATCGTCGCGGCCGTGCGAGAGGGCCGCGGCATCTTCGACAACATTCGCAAGGTGCTCGTGTACCTGCTGTCGGGCAACGCGGCGAAGCTGCTCCTCATGTTCGTGAGCTCGGTCGCGGGCCTGCCGGCGCCGCTGCTGCCGCTCCACCTCTTGTGGGTGAACCTCGTCATCGACGGCTTCATGGCGCTCGCGCTGGTCAACGACGCGCCCGGCCCCGAGGTGATGCAGCGGCCCCCACGCCGCGTCACTGAGGCGATTCTGGGCGGTCGCGAGTGGCTGCGCGTGCTCGGGGCCGGCCTGCTCGAGACGGCGCTGGTCTTCGGCGCCTACGTGGTACTCTTGCAGCGCGCCGACGTCGCGGTGGCGCGCAGCTTCACCTTCGCGCTGCTCGTCTTCGTCGAGGTGTTCAAGGCGTTCTCGGCGCGCAGCCCGAAGCGAATCTTCTGGGAGGTCGGGGCCTTCGCGAACCTCGCCCTGCTCGGCGTGGTGCTCGGCGCGGTGGCGATGCAGGCGCTGGTGCACCAGCTCGAGTCGACGCGGGGCCTGTTGGGCATCGTGTCGCTGTCGCCCGGCCAGTGGCTCGCCGCCGCGGGTCTGGGGCTCGTGCCGGTGACCCTGGTCGAGGTGCAGAAGCTCGCGCGCAGGCGTTGCGCCCGGTGAGCGCGGCGCGCAGGGTCTGCGCGCGCGGCCAGAACACGCACGGGCTGCGCGCGGCACACGGGCTGCAATTTTCGACCGCGATGAGAGACGTCGGCCAGGGTGCGGGGTGGTGGTTGCTCGAAGACCGGCGCCTGGGCGGCGCCCCGCTGCGGCGCGTGGCGCGCGAGCACGGGCACGCCGCTGCGCGGGTGATTCACGAGCCCGGGGCGCTGCTGACCGCGCTCGGGCAGCAGCTCCCGGCGGCGGTGGTGATCGACCTGTCTCATGAGCGCCGCGACCGGCGGTGGGTCATCGGTGTGCTGGCCGAGCGGTACCCCACGGTGCGCGTGCTCGTCGCCGCGACGGGGGCTGACCGCCGCTTCGCGCAGCAGCTCGGGCTGCTCGGCGCCGACGCCGTCTGCGCCAGCGGCCACGAGCTCTCGATGGCGCTCGCCCGCGTTCACCGCCGGCGCCGCGCCCGCACGCGCGAGCGTTCGGTGCGGCCGCCGCTGGGCCGGCTCGAAGGGCTCACGCCGCGAGAGCGCCAGGTGCTCGGCGAGATCGGCGGGGGCTGCGACAACCTCACCGTCGCCGCCGTGCTCGGCATCAGCGAGCGCACGGTGAAGGCTCACGTCACGCAGCTCTTTCGCAAGCTCGGCGCCCGGAACCGCGTCGAGCTCGCGCTCGCCGCCCGCGCCGCCGCCTGACCTGGTACCCGGGGGCAATGCCCCGCGGCGGGCGGGCAGACTATGAGTCGCGCCGATGTCGCAGCGCGTGCTCATCGCGGAAGACGACGCGGCGATGGCCGACACGCTGCGCGAGCTGTTGGCCGAAACGGGCTTCGACGTGCTCGTCGCGGCGAGCGGCGCCGAGCTGCAAGAGCGCCTCGTCGGCGAAGGGCCGTTCGACCTCGTGGTGGCCGACATCGGGCTGCCGTGGGTGAACGGGCTCCAGGCGATGCACCGCGCGAGGTGGCATGGCGTGCGCACGCCGGTCGTGTTCGTGACCGGGCACGACGACCCGAAGCTCGAAGACTGGGTCGCGGCGTTCGGGCCCGGAGCCTCGCTGCTGCACAAGCCGTTCAGCGGCGAGGCCCTGCTCGACGCCGCGCGGCGCCTCGCGCCGCCGCCGCAGCGGTAGCGCGGGGCGTCACGCGCGGCGCGGGGCGCGGCGGTGAACGGCGCGGAGCTGCTGGTTCTCGTCGGTGAGCTGCCGGTCGAGCTTCGCGAACGCCGAGCTCACGGTGGCGAACGCGTCTTCGCCGGTGTCGTGGCCGGCATGGCTCACGGTGTGTCTTCCCAGCTCGAGCTTCACCTCGAAGCGGCGCCCATGCCGCCGCTGGTGGTGGGGGTGATCGACGACGACGCGGCAGGTGTCGTCGATGCCGAGGGCTTCGACGTGCCCGGCGATGTGTGAGCGCAGCGCTTCTGAGGGCTCGAGCCCCTTCCACACGATGTGCAGGTTGTCGGTCATGGTGGCCTTTGCGTGCATCACCCGTGCTCGGGCCGGGTCACTCGTGCGCCGCCTGCGGGGCGTGCAGACCTTGCGTCGCGGGGGCGGGGGGCCGGTCGGGCTGCGCCTCGAACGTGCTCGGCACGTCGTGCTCGAGGTGGCTGATGCGCCAGCGAAAGTAGTCGAGGTCGCCGTCGGGCAGCTTCCACACGGCGTCGCCCTGCGACGGCACCTCGACGCCGTCGAAGCGGCGCCACGCGCGCGCGGGAATCACCCAGGTCTGCAGCGACGGGGTGCCGCCCGGCGGGCTGTACCAGCGCTGCGCGGTGAGCGACTCGAAGCGGCCGCGGTCGTCGATGGTGAAGTCGGCCGAGACGGTCGTGCCGTCTTTCGTGAGGGTGGCGCGGGCGCGGTGGTCGTCGAGGGGCTGCCAGCGCACGTACGGCTCGAGGGCCGCCGAGGGAAACCAGACCAGCTCGGCGAGGTAGCGCAGCTGCGTGCCCTGGTCGATCTTTGCGCCGGTGCCGTTCGCGACGGTCACGAGCCCGGCAGCGACGATGAGCATGTTGCCGTGGCCGCCCGCGAGGCGGTCGCGCCCCAGCAGCGGCAGCACGTCGAAGAGCTTCGTCTTCACCGACCACACGAACGCCGCGCCCGGCACGTCGAAGTACTGCTCGGCAGCGACGTTCAACCACCCCGAGTTTCTGCCGAGCCGCATCTGGCCGGTCTGGAGCAGCCGCACCGTGCGCACGCGCGGGCGGCCGACGACCCCGGCGGCGCCGAGCCACCGTCGAATCGGCGCAGGCAGCGGCTCGAGATCGGCGAGGCCCACCACGTCGCCCGCGCCCGCGGGCACCGCGCGAAGCAGGGCCCGGGCCTCGGCTTCGACGCGCCCGGCGAAGCGGGCCTGGGCGGCCGCGACCACCACCGCGACCGCGAGCAGCACGTTCGCGAGCGTGCCGACCTTCGCGTCGTGCCACATGAGCACGATGAGCGCCTGCGACAGCACGACGCCGAAGGCCGTGAGCCACCACCAGCCCTTCAGCTCGAGCAGCCTCAGCGCGCCGGCGCCCGTGAGCACGACGGCTGCGGCGAGCCAGGCGACGCCCACCGCCGAGGCAGCGGCGCCCGAGAGCGGCACCAGCGAGCGGCCGGTCATGCCCTCGAGCCGCGCGAGCCCGAACGGCTTCAAGAAGCCGAGCAGGTGCAGCAGGCCATGGGCGGCCAGCAGCGCGGCGACGGCGTACCTCACGGCGCGCGGTTGCCGCGCTTGAGCGCCTGCCAGGCGACCTGCAGAAAGTCGGTCTCGGTGACGATGCCGACGAGGGTCTCTTCGTCGTCGACCACGGGCACCGAGCCGATCTTGTTCTCGACCATGAGCTCGACGGCCTTCTCGGCCGCGTCGGTGGGGCGCACCACCTTCACCTCGCGCGACATCACCTCGCCGACGCGCTTCTTGGTGCGCCGGCCGGCGGCTGCGGTGTCGCGGTTCGAGATGATGCCGACGACGTGGTTCTTCGCATCGGTGACCGGCAGGTGCCGAATGCCGGCGGCCTCCATCTTGGCGGCGGCGGCCGAGACGAGCTCGGTGTCTCTGACGGTGAGCAGCGCGGTCGACATCACGGCTTCGATCGAGGTCATGGTGGTGTTCTGCGGTGTGCAACCGCCGTTCCCCCCCCGTGCTGAGGCTGCGTGCGGGCCCCGCAACGCGCAAATCTTGCGCGCCGGCAGGCCCGTCGCCGCAGCAGCTGCGCGCGGCGCGGAGCCTGCAAGGGGTCGAGCCCCATGTCGGTGCTAACGAACGAGCTGCTCGCGCGCTACGGCCGCACCCCGGTGCCCCGCTACACGAGCTACCCGCCCGCGAACGTCTGGGGTGCGGTCAGCCACAGCTTCGCCATCGAGGCGTTCGGCCGCGCGGCGGGCCGGCCGCTGTCGCTGTACGTGCACGTGCCGTTCTGCCGCAAGCTCTGCTTCTACTGCGGCTGCAACATGCTCGTGACGCGGAGCCAGCCGCTCGTCGAGCGCTGGCTCGCGGCGCTGCGCCTCGAGGTCGACCGCGTGGCCTCGGCGCTCGGTCGGGCGGGCAAGGTGGTGCAGCTCCACCTCGGGGGCGGCACGCCGACCTACCTCGACGAAGATCAGCTGACGCGGGTCGTGTCGCTCCTGCGCTCGCGGTTCGACTTCAGCGCGGCCACCGAGGCGAGCATCGAGGTGCACCCGCCGGTCACGACCGTCGGGCAGCTCGAGACGCTGGCGCGCCTCGGCTTCACCCGCGTCAGCATGGGCGTTCAAGACTTCGACCCCCTCGTGCAAGAGCGCGTGAATCGGCTGCAGCCCTACGCGCAGACGGCCGCGCTCGTGCGCGCGGCCCGCAAGGTGGGCTTCGAGAGCGTCAACATCGACCTGATGTACGGGCTCCCCCTGCAGACGGCCGAACGTTTCGACCGCACGCTCGACCAGGTGATCACGCTCAGGCCCGACCGCATCGCGCTCTTCGGCTATGCGCACGTGCCTTCGCTGAAGCCTCATCAACGCGTGCTCGACGAGCGCGAGCTCCCCACCCCCGAGCAGCGGCTCGCCATTCTCGTGCGCAGCGTCGCGCGGCTCACCGGCGCGGGCTGGGAGCCCATCGGCCTCGATCACTTTGCGCTGCCGGCTGACGAGCTGTTTCGGGCGCGCGCCGCGGGCACGCTGCGGCGGAACTTCATGGGCTACACGACGTGCGCCGACAGCGAGGTCATCGGCTTCGGGCCTTCGGCGATCTCGGAGGCCGGCGGCGCCTTCGTGCAGAACGTTCGTGACGTTCACGTCTGGGCGGGGCTCTTGGAGCGCGGCCTGCTCGGCGCCTCGCGCGGTTGGCGGCTGTCCGAAGACGACGCGCGGCGCGGCGCGCAGATCGCGCGACTGTTCTGCCAGCTCGAGGCCGACCTCGGTGACCTCGAGCCGCCGGGCCTGAAAGAGCTCGCGGCCGACGGCCTGGTGACCCGCGAAGGCTCGCGCGTGAAGGTGACCGAGACGGGGCGCCTGCTCTTGCGCAACGTCGCGGCCGTGCTCGACGACTACCTCGGCGACGCCCCCAGCCGGCGCGTTCACGCGGCCGCGGTCTAGAGCCAGACGCTCACGGCAGCGGCAGCGAACGAATCAGCCAGCCCGCGAAGCGCGCCAGGTCGCTCAACGTGACGACCCCGACGAGGCGACCGTCGGCGCCGGTGACGGCGAGCGCGCTCACGTGCTCGGTCAGCATGACGTCGGCCGCGGTCTCGATGGGCTCGTCGGGCGAGACGCTCAGCACCGGGCGGCTCATCAACGTGCCGACCGGCTGGTTCACGAAGCGACCGTGGTCAGGCGTGTTCTGGGCGGCCGGTGGCGGCATGTGACGAAAGATGTCGCGGTCGCTGAGCATGCCGACGACGCGCCCGTCAGCCACGACGGGCAGGTGTCGAAAGTTGCCCTCGGTCATCAGCAGGTACGCGTCGCCGACCGTCGTCGCGGGCGTCACCGTCTTCGGGCTGGGCGTCATCAGGTCACGAATGCGGCGGGGTATCGGGTTCGGGTTCATGGCGTTCATGGGGGCTCGAGACGGGGGCGGCGCAGGGCGAGGGCCGCGGCAGCGGCCACCCCGACCGCAGGCAGGCCCATCGCGTGGCGGTCGAAGCGCGCCGTGAGGGTGCCGCCCGCCACGGCGCCCGCAACGAAGGTCGCGACGATGACGGCGAGCAGCGCGATGCGCGACCGCTGCGGCCGCTCGCGCCGCGTCTGCTGCCATCGCAGCCAGCGCGCGGCCTCGATGCCGAGGTCGGTGACCACGCCGGTGAGGTGGGTGGTGCGAATCACCGCCCCCGACAGCCGCGTCACGAGGCTGTTCTGCATGCCCATGGCGGCGCAGAGCACCGCGCAGGCCACGTCACGCCGCGCCTGGGTGACGACGAACAGCGCGAGCAGGGCGGCCTCGACCAGAAGGGCCCGCCCGTACGCGCGCGACACCGCTTTGGGGGCGTGGCCCTCGATGATCAGCGTCGCGCCCACCGACCCGACGAAGAAGCTGAGCACGAGCGAGAGCGCGAGCACCGCGGCGCCCGGGTCGCCCGTCGCGAGGTGGGTGCCGATGCGACCGACGCTGCCCGTGACGTGCGAGGTGAACGCGCCGACCGTGATGAACCCGCCCGAGTTCACGAAGCCGCCGATGAAGGCCAGGTAGCCGGCGACGATGGCGTTCGTCCGGGGGCTGCGCGAGGGGCCTTCGTGGTGAAACACGGCGAGACGCCTCTCTTGGGCCCGGCTACGGGGCGATGAAGGGTATGGGGGCGCGGCGCTCGAGGCCCGAGCCGGTGTCGGTGACGACCAGCTCGAGCAGCAGCTTGCCGTGCACCTGCCCCTTCGGGAGGCTCACCACGAGCGGCACGCGCGCGTCTTCGAGCGAGCCCAGGGCCACTGCGTCGCGCGCGAGCTGCACCTCGAGCCCGTCGGGCCCGCGCACCGACAGCTTCAGCTCAGCCGCGTCGGAGCGCTTGTTCACGAGGTGCACCTCGAGCTGGTTGCGCACGCGATCGCCGTCTATCACGAACGGCACGCCGCGCAGGCGCAGCACGTTGGCCTCGAACGGCGTGCGGCCCACGAGCGAGACCGTCAGCGTCGTGGCCGCGGCGGTCGCGAGCGCCGCGTACAGCAACAGGCGCGGCCGAAAGACGCGGCGCGGCTGCCCGGCCAGCTCGGCCTGCGAGGTGTACCGAATGAGCCCCTTTTGCCGGCCGACCTTCGCCATGACGTCGTCGCAGGCGTCGATGCACTGCGCGCAGGCGAGGCACTCCATCTGAAGGCCGTCGCGAATGTCGATGGCGGTGGGGCAGGCCTGAACGCACTTCTTGCAGTCGACGCAGTCGCCGTTGCCCTTCGCGACCTTGCCGCGCGGCTCACCGCGCGCGGCGTCGTAGGCGACGGTGATGCTGCGCCGGTCGTGCAGCACCGACTGCAGGCGGCCGTAGGGGCAGAGCACGACGCAGAACTGCTCGCGAAACCAGCCGAAGTTGAAGAAGAGCAGGGCGGTGAAAGCCGTGGTCCACGCGAACGCCTCGGGGTGCGCGTGGGGGCCGTCAGAGATCATGCCGCGCAGCTCGTGCGCCGAGACGAACAGCGAGGTCGCGACGTGGGCGAGGCCGGCCGACACCACGGCGTACGTCGCGAACTTGCCGGCGGTGCGGGCCACGCGGCCCAAGGCCCAGGGCGTCTCGTGCTGCTTGAGGCGGCGCGAGGCGGGGCCGTCGAAGAGGCGCTCGATCGGCCGGTAGACGGCCTCGAGAAAGACGGTCTGGGGGCAGCCCCAGCCACACCACAGGCGCCCTCGCCACGCGGTGACGAACAGCACCGAGAAGAGAAAGCCGGTGGCCAGGAGCAGCACCATCCAGAAGTCTTGGGCGTTGAAGGTGCCGCCGAGCAGGTAGAACCGTCGCGCCGCGACGTCGAGGTGCACGGCCGGGTGGCCGCCGATCTTCACCAGCGGCGCGGCCACGTAGATGGCGATGAGCAGCGCGAAGGTGAGGCGGCGGCGCGTCACCCACCGCCCCTTCACCTCGAGCGGGTGAATCGGGAGCCGGCTCCCGTCCGCACGAATCGACGAGAGCTGGGCTCGCATCGGCTACTCTTTCAGGTCGCCCTGCGGGGCCTTGCCGCCGGGGACCTCGGAGTTGCGAATCGACAGCACGAACGCGACGACCTCGCGCGTGCGCTTCTCACCCAGCTGCGGGCCCCACGGCGGCATGCCCTTGTCTTGAAAGCCCGTCATCACCGCGCCGTAGAGATCGGTCGGCTTGTTGCCGTGCAGCCAGTAGCGGTCGGTGAGGTTCGGCCCCACGCTGCCGCTGCCGTCGGCCTTGTGGCAGGCGACGCAGATGGTGGTGAACGTCTTCTTGCCCTCTTCGACCGCACGCGGGTCGTTCGCCAGCGCGGCGAGCGACTCGTCTGACATCGGGTTCTGCAGGGCGAGCCGCTTCTTCTGTGCCTCGGCTTCTTTCGCGTACTCGCGGGCGGGCGTGTCGAGCCACACCGTCGAGTGGTAGAGAAACCAGTACCCGAACGCGAACACCATCGCGAGGAAGAGCGTCGCCAGCCACCAGTTCGGCAGGTGGTTGTCTTCTTCTTCGATGCCGTCGAAGACGGCGTGCACCTTGTTGTCACTCATGACGGGTTCTCCTTTTCGAGGGGGAGCGCAGCGACGTGCTCGAAGTCACGCCGGCCGTTCAGGACGAACAGCTTCACGAGCGCCAGCGCGAAGACCGTGAGAAAGAAGACGAGCGTCGCCGTGGGCAGCCACGCGAACGAGAGGTTCTCGTAGAACGAGCGGTACATCAGCGCGCCCCCTTCTCGGCCGTCTCGACCGGCTTCTCGCCGAACGGCACACCGCGGTCGCGCCCGAGCCGCTGCAGGTAGGCGATCATGGCGATCATCTCGCGGTCCCAGCTCAGGCTCACGCCCTGGCTCGCGAGGTCTTTCGCGATGGCCTCGGCCTGCGCCCGCTGCTGCCCTTCGGCGCCGTCGATGTCGGCGTTCGAGTACGGCACGCCGAGCTTCTGCATCAGCTGCAGCTTCTTCGGCGCGAGCTTCAGGTCGAGCACCCGCCCCTCGAGCCACGCGTACGACGGCATGTTCGACCCCGGGCTGGTCGACCGCGGGTCCATCATGTGCGTGTAGTGCCAGAGGTTCGGGTACCGGCCGCCGACGCGGTGCAGGTCGGGCCCGGTGCGCTTGCTGCCCCACTGAAACGGGTGGTCGTAGATGAACTCTTCGGCGCGCGACGGCTCGCCGAAGCGCTGGGCCTCGGGCCCGAGCGGCCGCACCATCTGCGAGTGGCAGGTGTAGCAGCCCTCGCGCACGTACAGGTCGCGGCCCTGCAGCTCGAGCGCCGTGTAGACCTTCTGCGCCGAGCCGGTCGCCGGCACTGCCTGCTTCACGAGAATCGTGGGCAGCAGCTCGGCGATGCCGCCGATGAGCACCGCGAGCA
>JAEUJP010000274.1 GCA_016793725.1 Myxococcaceae bacterium
AGCCGCCGCTCGCGTCGCACGCGTCGACGGTGCAGACATCGGAGTCGTCGCACGACGTCGCCGAGCCGATGCACACCCCGGCGAGGCAGTGGCCCGCGGTGATGCACGCGTTGTCGCTCGTGCAGCTCTCGCCGTCGGGCGCGTTCGCAACGGCGCAGGCGTTCGTGACCGGGTCGAGCGTCGAGCGCCGGCACGGTGAAGGGTTCGTGCACACCGACGCGGCGAGGCCCTCGCCGGTCAGCGCAGCCTCGAGGGCGAGGTCACCGGTCACGTGCAGCGCGGCCGAGAACGACTCGACGGCGCGAGGGGTGAAGACGACGTCGACGGTGCGCACGTCGGCGCCGGCGAGCTGCACGTCGAGCTCGAGCGCGAACGGAGCGGGCGACGAGACGTGCAGTGACAGCGGCGCGCGTGAGCCGTTGATCAGCCTCAGCGGCAGCGCGCGCGTCTGCCCCACCACCGTCGGCTCGAACACGAGCTCGCCCGGCTCGACCGACAGCCGGCTACCGATGTCGATGTTCACGACGCGATCGCGGCAGCCGGCGGCGAAACAACACAGCGCAGCGACGATGACCGAACGCATGGGCGGGCCACCCACAGCAAGCGACAGGCCAGCGCTGCGGTCCAGCGCGCGCGGCCGGTTGTCACTTCCCGGGCGCAGATTTCTGAGGGAGCCGCCCCAAGTCGCCCTCGAGATTCGCGACGTGCCGCGCGACGAGCAGCGTCACCGCCGACGCCTGCTCGAGCTCGTCTGCGCGAATCTTGTCGCACGTGTCGTCGGCCGAGTGGTGAATGTCGAAGTACCGCGACCGGTCTTGCACCAGCTCGAGCTGCGGCACGCCGGGCAGCTGCGTCGTGTCGGCGCCGCCCGCATCGCCCGCCTTCGGCGCCGTCACCTTCAGCTTCGCGAGCGGCGCTCTCAGCGGTGCGAGCTGCTTCTCGGCCCCCGGCCCGACGGCGTACAGCACGCCCGAAGCGAGGCCGGCGCCGCTGTCTGACTCGATGGCGGCGACGTGCTTTTGAAGCTCGCCGGCGTGCGCCTGCGCGTACGTGCGCGCGCCGCGCAGGCCGTTCTCTTCGTTCGCGAACAGCACGACGCGTACGGTGCGCTTCGGCGGAGCGCCGACGAGCTTCTGCGCGACGTCGAGGCAGATGGCCACGCCCGCGGCGTCGTCGAGCGCGCCGTCGCCGAGGTCCCACGCGTCGAGGTGGGCGCCGAGCAGCACCACCTCGTCGGGCTTCGCCGTGCCCGTCACCTCGCCGATGACGTTCGCCGACTCGGCGTCGGGCAGCGCTCGCGGTGAGAGCACGAGCTTCAGCCTCGCGGGCCCGCGCTCGAGGGTGCGGCGCAAGAGCTCGGCGTCGGGAATCGAGAGGGCGCCGCCGGGAATTCGGGGCACGTCGGGCTCGTAGCGCATGCCGCCGGTGTGCGGCAGCCGGGCGTCGCCGGTGCCGACCGTGCGAATGAGGCTCGCGACGGCGCCCTTGCGCGCGGCCTCGGCGGCGCCGCTGCGGCGAACGTCGACGGTGTCGCCGTAGCCCTTGCCGCTGGGCAGACGCTCCATCACCTTGTCGTAGAAGACGATGCGGCCCTTCACCTGATCTACCGGCAGGGCCTTGAGCTGCTCGAGCGTCGTCACCCGAAGCACCTCGGCCTCGACCCCGCCATCGGGCGTCGCCACCGAGCCGCCCAGCGCCGTCACCGCGAGCTGTCGCGAGATCGGCGCCGTCAGCTCGGCGCGCTCTTCGCCCCGCACCCAGTGCGGCACCGTGACCGGCTCGGTGTGCACGTTCGCGAGGCCAAGCTGCTTCATCTTCTCGACCGCCCACCTCACCGCCGCCGCGTCGCCCTCGCTGCCCGACAATCGGGGCCCCACTTCGTCGGCCAGCGAGCACGCAAGCTCGCGAGGCGAGGGGTTTGCCGACAATGTAAGCAACAGGAGGAGCCCGGTCACCGAAGATGCCAATACAACACCATCGCGTGCCGTGACATTGACCCTTGAAGTTGCGATGGTCGCCTCGCTGCAGAACCCTCAAAAGCGGAGTCATTTCAATGCCCGTAGACGGACTTGGCGGTAAACCCGCCGGCCTCAACATTCCCGGTCTCAGCAGCACTTCAGCCTCCAATGCAGCCACCGCAGAGGTGCCCGGTGCGGTGACGAACAAGTCGTGGGCGCCCACGGGCGGCAGGCCGGCAGACGGCGACGCGACGAAGTTCGACGAAGCGGGCAAGGCGCCGGGCTGGCTCGGCATCGGTGGCCAGGCGATTTCAGGCGGCCTGCGCCTGCTCGTCGGCAAGCTGAAAGACGTGCCGGTGCTCGGCAACGTGCTCAACTTCGTCGACGCGGGCGTCGATGCGATCAGCCTGGCGGGCAAGCTCATCACCGGCAAGGGCACTCCGCAGGAGCGCGCGAAGAACGCGGCCGACCTCGTCATGCACACCATCGGCATCTTCAAGCCGAGCGTGGGCGCCGACTACGACAAGGGTCAGGGCCGCATGCGGCTCGCGATCGCGGGCGCCGAAGCGGGCGCGAAGATTCTGGGCATCGACATACCGCCCGAGATGCGCCAGTGGACTCCGGTGTTGGCGGCCGGCTACGGCGTGTGGAGCGGCTTCACGCCGAGAAACGAAGACGGCAGTGAGCAGAAGCCGGCGCTGGGTGCGTGGTCGACGCTCGCCATCGCGGCGGGTGGCGCGTGGGCGCTGCCGAAGGTGAAGAACCTGCTGACGGGGGGCAACTGAACATGGACGCGCTCAAGACCCTGCTTAAAGGCCCGCCGTCGTACGAGCCCGGCCCGTACATCGACTGGCTCTACCGCACCGCGAACGAGCTCTCGTCGTCGCCGCACCGCAACCTGCTGCCGGTCGGTCGCCCGCTGAAAGACGCGGCTGACCTGCTGGTGAAGGTGAACAACGCTTCGGAGGCCGAGCAGGAGGCGGCGTTCGGCAAAATCGCCGCGTGGATGGTCGAAGCCCAGGGCCTCGCGCTCTACGCGTTCATCGAAGAGTTCCGCAAAGCGGCCGAGGCCGTCTCGCAAGAGGCGAAGAAGCAGAAGGCCGGCAGCCCGCACGAGGCGCAGTTCAAGAAGCTCGACGGCGCGTTCCGCGAGGTCTACGGCGTGCTGGCGAACACGTACAACGGAACGCTCGAGGGCAAGGTCGACGCGTGGCAGGGCTTCCCCGCCGCGTTCGCGAAGGCCGAAGAGCTGGTCAAGCAGGCGACCGCGCAGGCGTAAAAATCAGCTTCTCGCAGTTCACGGGCTCGGTCTCCGATGAGGAACCGAGCCCGTCGTGTTTTGTCGCTCACCCTGAGCGGAGTCTTCTCATTGTCACGGCACCGGCGACGTGCCCTGCGTGTCGGGCGAGACCGGGTCAGACCCCGTCTTGCACTCGTAGACGCGCGCGGCCCGCTCGGGCTCGACGAAGCCAATCTTCACGAGCCGCGAGAGCCCGTCACACTTGTCGGCCCACAGCGTGTCGCGCGCGGCGAGCAGCTCCTGCAGCACGGCCTCGGGGTCTTCGACGGTCGACGACATCTTCACGCGCTCGACCGGCGTGTCGAGCGTGAGGTACTTCGGCGCGCTGGCCGACGACGGGTCGTAGCGCAGCCACTCGCTGCCCGGCTTGCCGGCGTGGGCGAAGTTGCCCCAGTGGTCCATCATGCGCGTCACCAGCAGGTCGCGCTGCGTGTTGTCTTCGAGCTCGTACAGCAGCTCTTGCCCCTCGAAGTCGCCGAACACGAACGGTATCTCGATGCCGTGCGCGGCGCCGAGCAGCTTGCCGAGCTCGGTGCCGAGCTTCGTCGGCTCGTCGTCCCAGTCGAAGCGGTACGACCAGACGTCTTCGTGGCCCGAGGCGCGCATCGCCTTCGCGACCGCGTCGACCGTCGCGCCCCGCCACAGCCGGCTCACCGCCGACGCCTGCGCCTCGTACCTCTGCTCGTCGCGCATGCGCGGCAGGAAGCCGAGCAGGTAATAGGTGTGCCTCTTGTCGAAGAGCTGAAACAGCTTCGCCTCGTCGCGGTTGCTGCCGGTGATGACGGGCACCGCGTTCCACCCTCCGGGGGTCGCGAACACCGACACCCAACCCTCTTTCGGCAGCACCGCCCCGTCGGGAAACAGAATCGGCACGTCGAGCATGCCGGCCGTGACGGGAGCACCCTCGACGTACAGCCGAATCACCTCGTGCGCCGGCAGCCCGCGCCACACCGCCGCCACCGCCTCGCGCGGCGTCAGCTTGATTTTTTCGAGCCCGTCTTGCCGGTCGCGCGCGCCCCGCGTCGACCAGATGCGCGACAGCACCTCGTTCGACGAGTTCGGGTGGCCGTCGAGGTCTTCGGCGCTCGCGAGCGTGTAACGCGAGATGCTCGGGCTCTGCGCGATGGCGCGGTGAAACAGCCCCTTCGCCTTCGGCGAGACGAGCAGCGAGTACACGTTCGTGCCGCCGGCCGACTCGCCGAAGATGGTCACGGCGTTGGGGTCGCCGCCGAACGCCGCGATGTTGTCGCGCACCCACTCGAGCGCGCGCACCAGGTCGAGCGTGCCGTAGTTGCCCGACGCGTCGTCTTCGGTCGCGCCCTCGCGCAGCGCGCTGTGGCGGAACCAGCCGAGCGGGCCGAGCCGGTACTGCACGCTCACCGCGATGACGTTCTCTTGGGTCGCCAGCCGCGACAGGTCGTACTGCGCCGCGCTGCCGATGCTGTTGCCGCCCCCGTGAATCCACACCATCACCGGCAGGTTCTTCGCGACCTCGGGCGCCCATATGTTCAGGTACAGGCAGTCTTCCGAGCCGAAGACGCCGTCGTGCTCGGTCTCGTTGATGGTGAGCCGGTTCGCCGGCTGTACACACGCGCGAGAGAACTGGGTCGCCGCGAGGGGGAAGTCGCGCAGCGAGGGCGGCCGCGGCGCGCGCCAGCGCAGGTCACCGACCGGAGGCTCGGCGAAGGGGATGCCGAGCCACGCGTGGCCGCCGAGCTTGCCGGCGCCGCCGACGACGTCACCTTCGTTCGTGTGGCGCGAGGTGATGTTGAGCTGGGGCTGAACGGCCCACGCGGGGCGAACGGTGCGGCAGGCGCTGGTGAAGAAGCCCGTGGTGAACAGGGCGAGCAGGAGGAGCGCGCGCATGGCCCGGCAAGATACTGCGCTCGCGAGACGTTGCCGCGAAATCTATCGGCCGCCGCACGACGTCGACGCGTCGTAGACCGGCGACATCATGCGCATGCTGTAGCGCGCCTGCACCGGCATCACGAGCTCACCGTTGCTCGCGCGCGCTTGAATGTCGCCCGCAAAGCCGTTGAGGCCCGTGCCCTGCCAGTTCGCCGTCTTCGTCGGCATCATCGGGTTCACCGACGCGTAGCCGAGCACCATCTTCGAGATGACCCAGTTCGCGAAGGGGATGCGCATGGGGTACCAGAACGTCAGCGTGACCTCGAGGCGCTGCGGCTCGCCCGGCGTGTCGAACTCGAGCTCGCGGCCGATGCCGGTGCCGAGAGTGAATCGCTTTTCGATGAGCATGATGTTGCCGCCCATCGTGCCGGTGCGGCCCGAGCCGATCGCGTAGGGGTCGTTGTAGCGGTAGCCCGCGTTCGGCCCGTGCCGGCGAAACTCTTCGGCCACCTGCGCCGCCGGGGTGCCGCCGAGGTTTCGGCCCATGAAGGTTCGAAACGTCGGCAAGAGCGCGAGCAGCGCGGCGTCCATCATCGGGCGACAGTTGGCGTGGTTCGTCGAGCCGACGCGCACCGCACGAAACACCGCGTACTCGGCGAGCGTGCGCGCCTGCAGGAGCTGAAAGAGCTGCAAGATGCCGAGCAGCAGGAACACCGTCAGCGGCAGCGTGAGCGCTGCTTCGACGGCTGCCTGACCACTCTGGTGGGGCCTCCCGATGGGCACGGAGCCAGTGTCTGTGTGGTCGTCAAATCCGACAATGAGACAAGTGGCCCAGGTGTCACCCGAATGTGTCGCAGGGGGTGATGTGGTGGCAGGTACGCGCGGGCGAACGCTGCTTGACTGGCGACGCTGCGACGGCATTCGCGGGTGAGACGATTGCACCGTCTGCTTGTCGCGCCAACTGCCTCGACGTCAGAGCACTTCGTGCCAGGGCGGCGAGGCGGCGAACGCGGCGTGGATCAGACCGACGTGGCTGTACGCCTGGGGGAAGTTGCCCCACATGCGCTTCGTCTTCGGGTCGATGTCTTCGGCGATGAGGCCGAGCGGCGACTGGGGCCGTGCGCGCTCGAGCACGGCGCGGGCCTCTTCCATCTTGCCGATGCGGGCGAGGGCCTCGACGAGCCAGTACGTGCAGAGCGTGAACGCGACCGTCGGGGTGCCGAAGCCGTCGTCGATCTTGTAGCGATAGAGCCAGCCGTCGAGCTCGAGCTCGCGTCGCACGGCATCGACGGTGTCGTGCATGCGCTGATCATCACCCGGCAAGAGCCGCAGCGTCACGAGCTGCAGCAAGGCCGCGTCGAGCACGTCGCCGCCGTGGGTTGCCGCGAAGCTCTTCTTCGAGCCGCTCCACGCTTCGGCGAGAATCTTCTCGCGCAGCGCGGCGGCCTGGCGTGTGAGCTCGGCCGCCGACGGTGCTCCGCGCTGCTCGGCGAGCTTCGCGACCCGGTCTGCGCCGGCCCAGCACATGACGCTCGAGAAGGTGTGCACCTGCGACGCCGAGCGCAGCTCCCACAGGCCTGCGTCGATGGTGCCGGCGACCTTCAGCGCGCGCGCGGCGAGGCGCTCGAGCAGCCGCCACGAGGCGGCCGAGCGCTCTTGTACGAAGCGCTCGTCGAGAAAGATGGGCGTGAGCGCGAGCACCATCTCGCCGAACACGTCGTGCTGCAGGTGGCTGACGGCGGCGTTGCCGACGCGCACGGGGCCGTGGCCCTCGTAACCGGCCCAGTGCTCTTTGATCATCTCGGGCGTCTGGTCGGAGCCGTCGACGCGGTACAGCGGCTTCAGCGCGAGCTCCTGCTCGCGCTCGGCGACGGTGAGCAGGTAGTCGATGAACTTCTCGCGCTCTTCGAACTGGCCGAGCAGGCGAAACGCGTCGAGCGTGTAGAACGAGTCGCGCAGCCAGCAATACCGGTAGTCCCACGTGCGGCCGGCGCTGTCGGGGCTCTCGGGAATCGACGTGGTCGGCGCCGCGACGATGGCCCCGGTGTCTTCGAAGCAGCACAGCTTCAGCGCGAGCGCCGACCGAATCACCTCGCGCTGGTAGAGCGGAGGGATGTTGCACTGCTTCACCCAGTGCCTCCAGTGACGCGTCGTCGCGTCGAGGAAGCGGTCGGTCATCGGTGCGAGCGGCTCTTCGATGGGGTCGCCCCATGTCAGCGCCATGATGCGCCGGCCGGTGAGGGCGAACGGCTCGCCGTCGACGAACGAGAGCGGCACGTCGGTGGTGAGCCGCAGCGGCGAGGGGAAGCCGCCGAACGAGATGTGGTTGCTGCCCTGCGAGCGCTGCGGGCGCTGCTTCGACCAGCCGAGCACCGGCGTGCAGCTCACGCGCACCAGCGGGGTGCCCTGCAGCGGCTCGATGATGCGAAAGAGCGCCGTCGGCCGAAACGTGCGGCCGTACATCGAGAAGCGCGGCGCGAAGTCGACGACCCGGAACTGGCCGTCGGGCGCGGTGAACACCGTCTCGAGCACGTTCGTGTTCTCGAGGTAGCGCTGCGTGCCCTCTTGCCCGCGGGCCGCGCCGACCAGAAAGGTGCCGCCGCTCGGGTCCATCAGGCGGCCGAACACGGGCTCGGAGTCGAAGCGCGGCAGACAGCACCACTCGACTCCGCCTTGCCGTGAGATGAGCGCTGCAAATTGACAGTTGCCGACGAGACCGAGGTCTTCGAGGCGCATGTGGCCTTTATAGTGCCGCGGTCTGGAGATTGTGGTCTCACGAGCCGCGTTACCTGCTGGTGATACAAGGCCCGCATGAACGTGCGGGTGGGGGTGATGGTGGCCGCCGTCGTCATACTCGCGGGCGCGCTTATGTGGCTGCGGCGAGAGCGTGCTCCCGCGCCCGCGCCCGTACGTACGACCGTCGTCACGAGCGTGCCCGCGCTCGAGGGCCGCGTGGTCGACGAGGGCGGCGTGCCGGTGGCGGGTGCTGCGGTGGGGCTGTTCGCGCACGCGGGGCTCTGGCTCGACGACGCCGATGCGGGCGCGTGCTCGCTCTCGGCGCTCGCGTGCGACTCGCTCGCCGCCGGCCGCGGGGTGCTCGCGAAGCTCGATGCGGGCGCGCTCGAGTTTCCCGCTGCGCTGGCCAGCGCGACGACCGACTCCGATGGGCGCTTCACACTGCCACGCGTCGAGGGAGGCGACGGGGTCGCAGTGAACGGCACGCTCGTTCACCTTCCGGCTTCGAGCCCGATGCTCGTTCAGCTCGCGGCGCCCGAGCCGCTGACGCTGAGCGAGCGCAGTGAGGGCGTCGCAGTGACGGTCATCAACCCGTTCACGCGCCAGGTGTGGCGGGGCGTGACCGACGCGACCGGCGCCGCGGAGCCAGAGCTCGATGGGCTGCGCTCGAGCTGGGCGATGGCCGAGGGGTCGACCGTGCTGCTGCCGCGCAGCACGTCACGCGAGCTGTTTCTGGGCACGCCCCACCCGCTCGAGGTGCAGCTCGAGGGCGGCGCGCCCGACGGCGACTACACGCTGCGGTGCGACCACCAGACGCTGCGTGCCCGCTCGTCGGCCGGAGTCGTTCGGTTCGACGACGTGCTCGGCGTGGTGTGCGCCCTCA
Source organism: Myxococcaceae bacterium (assembly GCA_016793725.1). GTDB lineage: Bacteria > Myxococcota > Myxococcia > Myxococcales > Myxococcaceae > Xiheicaenimonas > Xiheicaenimonas phototrophica. The sequence goes on from JAEUJP010000274.1 coordinate 8,726, forward strand.
CCGGGGCGGCCGGCGACTGGTCGGTGAGCGCGCCGGTCGTCGCGACGGGGGCGACTGCGGCGGTGAAGCTGAAGCCCCGCGCGCGGCTGCGCGTGACGTTGCGCGGGGCGGCGGTAGAGAGCGCGACGCTGCTGGTGCTGCGGCCAGAGACCGCCGGCCTGAGCGCGCTCTCGCGCCCGCTGGCCGAGGCCCACTTCGAGCGCGAGGCACCGGCCGAGCTCGGCGAGCTGGAGCTCGGGCCGGTTCGCGTGCTCGTGCGTGCGAGAGGCTTCAGGGAGCAGGTGCGCGCCATCACGCTGCAGCAGGGCGTGAACGAGGTGACGTTCACGCTCGAGCCCGGGCGCTCCGTGCGCGGCACGGTGCAGGGGGGGCCGGGTGCGATCGTGACGGCGTGGGGCGGCGGCGACCACCACTACCTGGGGTGGACGCGAGCGGCCGACGACGGCAGCTTCGCGCTCGACGTCGAGGCCGAGGGCCCGGTGGAGCTGAACGCACACGACCCGGGGCGCGGCGCCGCGGCGGTGACGGTGTCGGGCGATGGCCCGGTGACGCTGGCGCTCGAGGCGGCGACTCTCGTGCGGTTGCGAGCCCAGCGGAGCGATGGCAGACCGGCGAGCGGGCGCGCTCAGATTTCGAGCGAGGCCGAGCAGAGCGAGCGGTTCGAAGACGGGCCGGTCGAGCTGCAGCACGACGAGGGGTGGGTCGACGTGCGGTTCGACGATGCGGGCGTGGCGCGGCGCGCGAACCTGAAGCCGGGGCTGCACCAGCTGCGCATCGTCGAGCCGGGTCACGTGCCGCACGAGGGGTTGTTCGCGGTGCCCGACGCAGGCGTGGTCGAGCTGACGGTGAACCTCGAGGCGGGCGCCGTGCTGATGGGTCGGGTGCGGCTCGGCGACGCGCCGTTTCCCGGGCTCGACGTCGAGGTCGAGGGCACGCACGTGACGAGCAACCGCCGCGGCGACTTTCGGTTCGAGGGGCTGCGGCGCGGCTCACACCGGCTGGTGGTGCGCGACGCGAACGGGCGAACGCTCGAGGTCGATGCGGGCGCGCCCGATGTCGACTTCCGCGTCGACCTGCCGCCGTAAGACGACTCCGACCGCCGCAAGCTTCGAGAAAGCACGTGGTGGAGCCCACCCGAGCGCCTTCGAGGGGTGGTGACCGGGTGACCCGGTGACCCGGTCACCAGGGGCAAAGGACACTCCAGCGCGGCCCACCTCGCGGCCGAGTGCCTTCGAGGGGTGGTGACCGGGTGACCCGGTGACCCGGTCACCAGGGGCAAAGGACACTCCGGCGCGGCCCACCTCGCGGCCGAGTGCCTTCGAGGGGTGGTGACCGGGTGACCCGGTGACCCGGT
>JAEUJP010000322.1 GCA_016793725.1 Myxococcaceae bacterium
GGGCGGCAACCGCGCCGTCAATGTCTCCGCCAGTGACATCGAGAAGGCGGCGTGCTGCGCCTCGTCGGGAGCGACGCCGCGCATCAGCTCGCGGACGCGCGAGTCTTCGGCGTGCTCGGCCTGCCAGGCGTTGAGAACGGAGCCGAGCAGCTCGCGGCCGCAGCCCTCGTAGGCGTCGCCCAGAGCGATGGCCTCGAGCGAGCGCGGCTCGAGCAGCGGGGCGACGCGAGGGAGCTCAGGCAACCACCCGAAGCTCAACGCGAGCTTCGTGGTGTCGCGGGCGTGGCGCACCTCGTGCCAGGCGCCCTGCCGAGCGCGCTCGCCAGGCAGGCCGTGCCCGGAGCAGTGCGACACCCGCGCCCACGTATCACCCGCCCGGCTACTCGCCGACGAGCTTCTCGAGCAGCGCCTGCAGCCGCGCCTGCTCGTCGCGGCTCAGCCTCGACAGCACGTCGTGCATCTCGCCCATCGGCACGAGGTGCCACTTCACGTACCAGCCCTCACCCTTCGCGGTGAGGTGCACGGCGATGCGGCGCTTGTCAGACGCCTGCCCCACCCGCTCGACGAGGCCCGACCTCTCGAGGCGATCGATGAGCCGAGACAGCGACGCCGCGCTGATGCCGATGTGATCGGCGAGCGCGCCCTGCGTCATCGGGCCCTGCCACTTCACGTTCGCGACCACCTGCCACTCGTGAAACGACTGGTTCTCTGCGCTGAGCGCGCGCACGACCCGCCCGCGAATCAGCCGTCGCGTGCGGCCGATCAGCCGGGCGAGCTCGGTCGCATGCTGTAGCGCTCGTTCGCTCGGCACCCGCGCCGCCATAGGCCGCAATCGTTGCATTCGCAACGATCACGACGTTAGAACGGTGGCCGATGTTCCGACCGGTAACGTTGTTGCTGCTGCTGGTGGCGTGCTCCGAAGGCAAGGCGCCCCCGAAGACGAAGCCCGCCCCGCTCGTCACGACGGCGAAGGTCGCGACCGAAGACGTGCCGGTGCTGGTGCGCGGCCCCGTCGACATTCGCCCGGTCGCGCAGGCCGACCTGGGCAGCAAGACGGTCGGCTACCTCGACGCGGTGCTCGTCGATCGCGGCGACGTCGTGAAGAAGGGGCAGGTGCTCGCGCTGGTTCGGCCGTCTGAGCTGCCCGACCAGCTGGCGGCCGCCCGCAATACCGTCGCGCAGGCCGAAGCGGCGAGAACGCTCGCGAAGACGAACCTCGAGCGCGCGCAGAAGCTGGCGCCGAACGGCCTCGTGTCGCAGCAAGACCTCGCGAACGCCACCAACGCCGCCGCCGCGGCCGAGGCCCAGTTCGGCGCCGCGCAGTCTCAGCTCGGCGCGCTCGGCGTGCGCCTCGGTGAGACCCGGCTCGAGGCCCCGTACGACGGCGTCGTCATCACGCGGCGCCTCGACCCCGGCGCGCTCATCGGCCCGGCCACCCCCCCCGCCCTGACCATCGCGAAGATCGACGTCGTGCGCGCGTTCCTCGCGGCCACCGAAGACCAGGCGATTCACCTGCAGGTGGGCCAGACGGCGCGGGTCTTCGTCGCCGGCAGCGCCGAGCCCGTCACCGGCCGCGTGCAGCGCATCGCGCCGGGCTTCGACCCGGTCACGCGCACGCTCGACGCCGAAATTCACCTGCCGAACTCCGACGGCCGCCTGCGCCCCGGCATGTACGGCAAGGGCGAGATCGAGACCGAGGTGAAACCCGGGGCGGTGGTCGTGCCACTCGAGGCGGTGCAGCTCGCCAACGACAAGGCCTTCGTCTTCGTGGTGAAGGGCGAGACGGTGCAGCGCGTGCCGATCGAGCTCGGCGAAGATCTCGGCGACCGTCTGGAAGCGAAGAAGGGCCTCGAGGCCGGCGCCGAGATCGTGGTGCGCGGCATCGACGCGCTCGCCGACGGGGCGAAAATTCGCACCGCGCAGCGCCCCCAGGGAGCGGAGCAGCATTCGGGGCCCCGCGAAGCGGGGAGCAACAAGGCCGGGGGCAACAAAGACGGCGGCGGTACCGCGGCCGCAAACAGGTGACCCCCGCATGTGGCTGACCCGCCTCGCGCTCCGAAACCCCGTGCTGATCCTCATGATGTCGCTCATGACGATCGTGCTCGGCTGGGTGTCGCTGAGCCGGCTGCCGGTCGACCTCTTCCCCACCATCGACGTGCCGAACGTGCGCGTCGCCGTCTTCTACAGCGGGGCCGGCCCCGAAGACGTCGAGAAGGCGATCACCATGCCGATCGAGCGCGCGGTCAGCGCGGCGCCGGGCATCGATCGCGTCGAGAGCACCAGCAAGCAGGGCGTGTCGCTGGTGACCGCGTGGTTTCAATACGGCACGAACCTCGACAACGCGCAGTTCGAGGTTCAGCAGCGCATCGGGCAGATCGCGAACACGCTGCCCCCGGGCGTCGGTCAGCCGCTGACGCTGAAGTTCGACATCACGAACATACCCGTCGTGCAGCTGGCCGTGACGTCTGACGAGCTCGACGAGAAGCAGCTCTACGATCTCGCGCTCAACACCATCGAGCCGCAGATCGAGCGCCTGCCCGGCGTGGCGAGCGCGGTGCCCGGCGGTGGCCGCACGCGCGAGATTCAGGTGCTCGGCGACGTCGACGCCCTGCGCGCGCGCGATCTCTCGATGCTCGACCTGGTCGGCGCGGTGCGCAGCTCGAACCTGCTCCTGCCCTCGGGCTCGCTGCGCACCGAGACGCGCGACTACAACGTGTTCACCAACACGCAGGTCGGCACGCTCGAAGAGATTCGCGACGTGGTGGTGAAGCCGCCGAGGGGCGAGGCGCGCGCCGTGCGCGTGCGCGACGTGGCGCAGGTGGCCGACGGCGCTTCAGACCAGACCGAGGTCGTGCGCGTGAACGGGCAGCGCGGCGTCTACCTGCGCGTACTGAAGCAGCCGGGCGCGAACACCATCGCCGTCGTCGACGCGGTGAGAAACGCGATGGGCGAGCTGCGCGGCATACCGCCGAACGTGAAGCTCGCGATCTCGTTCGACCAGAGCACCTACATTCGCAACGCGGTGTCGGCGCTGCAGCACGAGGCGCTGCAGGGCGGCCTGTTCGCGGTGGTCGTGATTCTCGTCTTCCTCTTGTCGCTGCGCGCGACGGGCATCGTGGCGGTAGCGATACCGCTCTCGGTCGTCGCGACGTTCGTGCTGCTCTACTTCACCGGGCAGACGCTCAACATCTTCACGCTGGGCGGGCTCGCGCTGGGGGTCGGGCGGCTCGTCGACGACTCGATCGTCGAGCTCGAGAACATTCACCGGCACCTCGGCATGGGGCAGCCGCGAAGAGCCGCCGTGCTCGCGGCGGCACAAGAGGTGGCGCTGCCGATTCTGGTCTCGACCATCACGACCATCGTCGTCTTCTTCCCCGTGCTCTTCCTTCAGGGCGTCGCGCGCAACCTGTTCGTGCCGCTGGCGCTCACCATCTCGTTCTCGCTCTTGATGAGCTTCTTCGTGTCGCGCACGGTGACGCCGCTGCTCTGCCTCTATTGGCTGAAGCCCGGGCACCCGACGAACAAGACCGCGAAGTGGGTCGAGCATCAGCTCAACCGAATGGATCACGCGTACGCCTCGGTGCTCGAGCGCGTGCTGAAGCACCGGCTGCTGACCGTCGCCGTGATTCTCGTCTTCGCGGCCGCGGCGCTGCTGTTCGCGGGCCGGCGCGTCGGCACCGAGTTCTTTCCCAAGACCGACGAGTCGCAGATCGGCGCCGGCATTCGTGCGCCGATCGGCACGCGCACCACGAAGACCGAAGACATCGCGAAGGTCGTCGAAGACACGGTGACGGGCGCGCTCGGCAGGCAGGGCGAAGGTGCGGGCACCGTGCGCACCATGCTCAGCAACGTCGGCCTGCCGCAGGGGCGCTCGGGCCTGTTCTCTGACAACAGCGGCCCGCACGCCGCGCGCGTCAACATCAACCTCTCGCAGCGCATCGATCGCTCGTACTCCGACATGGAGGCGGTCGAGAAGGTGCGCAAGGCGCTGGGCGACAAGCTCCCGGGCATTCAGGTGTTCTTCAACACGGGCGGCATCGTCGGCCGCATCATCAACTTCGGCTCGAGCGCGCCGATCGACGTCGAGATTCTCGGCTACGACTTCTCTGAAGGGCAGGCGCACGCGCGCGCGGTGGCGGCGGCGATGAAGGGGCTGGTCGACGCGCAGGGGCGACCGCTGCTCACCGACGTGCAGATCAGCCGCGAAGAGAACTACCCCGAGCTCGACGTCGAGGTCGATCGCGAGAAGGCGGGCGTGCTGGGGCTGTCGCAGCAGACGATCGCGCAGACGGTGCTGGCGACGCTGTCGGGCAGCAACCAGTTCGCTCCGATTCCGTTCAGCGACCCCGAGACCGGCAACGAGTACTTCATCAACGTGCGCGCGGCCGACCCGCACCGCTCGCACGTGACCGACCTCGCCGACGTGCCCGTGCGCACGCCCGAGGGCCGCCTGGTGACGCTCTCGACGGTGGCCGACGTGCGCCGCACCAGCGGGCCGGTGACGGTGAGCCGCAAGTACCTGCAGCGCGCGATCGACGTGACGGCGAACGTGGCGCTCACCACCGACCTCGGCGCGGCGGCCGCTGCGACACAAGCGGCGCTCGACGAGCTGCCGCCGCCCGACGGCTTCACGGTGCGGCTGTCGGGGCAGGCGCAGGCGCAGAAAGACGCGTTCGCGGGCCTCGGCTTCTCGGCGCTGCTCGCGATCGTGCTCGTGTACATGGTGCTCGCGTCGCAGTTCAAGAGCCTGATCGACCCGCTCGTCATCATGTTCAGCGTGCCGCTCGGCGTGAGCGGCGTCTTTCTCATGCTGTGGGCGACGGGCACGACGCTGTCGGTGAACAGCTTCATGGGCATCATCATGATGATCGGCATCGTCGTCTCGAACGGCGTGCTGCTCGTCGACTTCGCGAACGTGCTGCGCCGCCGCGGCAGGTCGATTCACGACGCGACCATCGAGGCCGGCCGCACCCGCCTGCGCCCGATTCTCATGACGACCATCGCGACGCTCGTCGGTCTCGCGCCCATGGCGCTCGGCATCGGCGAGGGCAGCGAGACGAACCTGCCGCTCGCGCGCGCGGTCATCGGGGGCCTGGGGGTCTCGACGGTGCTGACCTTGTTTCTCGTGCCGGTGCTCTACACGGCGTTAGACCGGTTCGCGAAGCGCGACCCCGAGGAACACGAAGACGAAGAAGGAGCACACGCATGACCGCGGCCCTGGCCGTACTGCTCGCTGCCGCCGAGCCCGTCGAGTTTCAGCAGGCCATCGACCGCGCGCTGAGACAGAACCCCGCGCTGCGGGTCGCCGAGGCCGACGTCGACCGCGCCTGGGCGCTGGTCGAGCAGCAGCGGGCTCCGAGCCTGCCGACGCTCGCGCTGAACGGCACGTACACGCGGCTCGACGCCGACCGCGTGCTGGCCGACACCATGACCGGAACCCGCCGCCTGCTGCAGCCGGCCGACGCGCTGCAGGGCAACGCCCAGCTGGCGGTGCCCCTGATCGCGCCGCAGCGCTGGGCGAACTGGTGGCGCGCATCGAACAACGCGAAGGCGCAGGTCGCGACGAGCGAAGACGTGCGGCGGCAGGTGGCGCTGAACGCGGCGCGCACGTGGCTGTCGGTGCTGGGCCAGAAGCGTGTGCTCGAGGCGGCGGTGCGCGCACGCGAGACCGCGAAGGCTCACGTCGACTACGCGACCCAGCGGCGGCAGGGGGGCGTCGGCAACCGGCTCGAAGAGATTCGCGCGCAGCAGGAGCTCGCCGTCTCGTCGACGCAGGCCGAAAACGCGGCGGGCACGTTGGTGCGACTGCAGGAGCAGCTCGGCGTGGCCGTCGGCGGCGACGTGCCGCTCGACGCGGCACTCACCGAGCCCGAGCTGCCGGCGCCGGCGAACCTCGATGAAGCGCTGAAGTCGACCCCCGAGCGGCTCGACGTGAAGGCGGCGACGGCACGGCGCGATGCGGCCGAGAAGTCGACGCACGCCGACTTCACCGACTACCTGCCGCTGCTCACGCTGTTGGGCCAACCGTTTCTCACCAACCCTCCGTCGCCGACGCAGCCGCAGACCGGCTGGCAGGCCTCGGCGGTGCTCTCGATACCGCTCTACGACGGCGGCCTGCGCTACGGGCAGCAGAAAGAGCGGCGCGCGAACGCGAAGCAGACCGACGCGCAGCTCGAGAACACGCTGCGCGTCGCGAAGAGCGAGGTGCGCGGCGCGTTCGAGATCGTGAAGCACGCCGACGAGGCGTTGAAGGCGGCGCGCGACGCGGCGAAGCAGGCACGCGAAGCGTTGGAGCTGTCGAACCTGGCCTACTCGGCGGGCAGCGTGACGAACCTCGACGTGACCGACGCCGAGCGGCGCGCGCGCGACGCCGAGACGGCCGCGGCGGTCGCCGAAGATCAGTCGCGCCAGGCGCGGCTCGATCTGCTCGCGGCGGCTGGGCGCTTCCCTTGACGCGCGCGAAAATAACCAAGCGGCGTGGCGCCAAGGTTGGGCGCCACGCCGCTTCTACTTCCAGCACGTCGCTCAAGGGTTTCGCAGACCCGAGCGCGCGCTCCCCCTCCGTTTTGACCTGCTGAGGCCGGCACGGCCCCCCACCAACGCCGCCCCACCCGTCCGTACCGTCACCTCGACCGACCCGCCCTCCACGCTCCCCGCACTCCCGCCCAACCCCAACCCCGTTCCTCCGCGGCCCGCTCAACCGTGCCGCGCATGCGAACGACTTCTGCAACGCGAGTGCCCAGAGACAAACGTGCGACTCGCGAGAACGTAGGCGCCACACCCACGAGGCGCTTCACGACGCGAGAGACAAAGCGCCTCCACACCCCGTGAGCGCGATTCAGCTCGCCGTCGTGATCTCGAAACAGCGGGGCCGGCCCGACGTTCAGCGCGACGAGCGGCGGCGCTTCGGTGGAACTTTCGCTCCGCCATGGGTCTTTCTCCTCTGCGTGTGGGGAAATGCACCCCGCGCGCCCCGGCCCGACTGAGGCAGAAGGGTCTGGCACCGGGCGGTGACGGGCGCGTGATGTCGGGGTCTTCGCGGGGCGTGGGCGATGGCGCGG
>JAEUJP010000334.1 GCA_016793725.1 Myxococcaceae bacterium
GCGACTGCCAGCTTCGTCTTCGTGTTCATGGGGTGATGGCTCCGTAGGCGCAGATGTTGTTCATGCACGAGCGCTCCAGCCGCTCGAGTGATTCGTTCACCACGCGAATGCCACCGCCGCTGACACTGCCGCCCAGCGAGCCGATGGTGCCGGTCGCGATGAAGCCGCCGTCGCCGATCTGCTGTGTGCCGCCGCCCGCGGTGCCTCCGGCGTTTCCGCCCGCGGCGCCGCCGGCCGCGCCGCCGCCTGCTTCACCGCCGCCTGCGCTCGCGCCACCCGCGGCGCCGCCGCCTGCGGTGCCGGCTCCGCCGCCGCCGGTGCCGCCCGAGACGCACTTCTTGGCGGCGTTACACGTCTGGCCGTTGAGACAGTCGGCGTTCGTCGCGCACGGGCGATCAGTCTGGGGCTCGGGACAAGCCGCGAGCGCGAACACGCAGAGTGCTGAGAGGAAGCTGGGGTGCCGGTTCATGGTCGTCGTCCCCCTCAGTCGCAGCAAAGAATCGGTATCGTGCTGTTGCAGTAGTCGTTGGAGATCGAGCGGTTGCTGCTGTCCCAGGTCGCGCCAAGCTGGAGGTAGCCACCCGGCCAGGCCGCCATCGGACCCACAGTCCACCCGTAGCAATCGAACTGCTGTGAAGTTGCGCCGCCGAGGGAGAAAGAGGTTCCCCACCCACCCTTGAGCCAGCCGTTGGGCAGCGACCCACCGAGCTCGTGTGATCGAAGGGCCTCGCTCGAGCCACACATGTGAGCGGTTGGGGACGAGCAGGCCTGCTCGCACAGGAACTTCCCTGCGCGCAGGCCAGTCAGGCTGCCTGCCTGAGCGGTGAACGCGCCGTTGGTGTTGGCTGCTGCCCCGCAATACACCCCGTCAACGGTTGTTCGCACGCCGCCATCGGCGCCTGCCGTGCCCATGGTGACCACGACGCGCGTCGCCTTGCCCGCTTCGACCGCGTACGGCACCGCGTTCAACTTCGACCGCGGCAGCACCGTCGCACCGACCTGCAGCTGCACCCACAGGTTCGGGCTCGCCTGAACCGCGCCGAAGCACGCCTGATCGAGCACGATGCGGAAGCGCCCCTGCGAGTCGGGCGTCACGCTCTGCGTCGGTGTGCTGCACTTCTGATTGAGCGACGCGTTCGCGCTCGCGTCGTCCCACAGCGTCAGCTGAATCGACTGGGGCGTGGTGATCGGGTTGCCGACTGAGTCTTGCAGCACGCCCGAGTACGCCAGCGGAGTCTGCGTGGGAATGCCATCGGCCCACACCTTGACTGCAACTGCTGCCACGACGAGCGCTGCGAGCGCCGCCGCCTTCTTCGACTTGTTGTGCAAGGACCCCTCCCAGAAAGCTGCGACCCGGTATCTAGTTCGAGAACTCGAACGTTCGCAAGATGGGTTCTCGCTACACGCCCCGCGATGCGTTCCCGGAGGCGCACGAAGGCTCACCGCGCGACTCCAGACGTGCTCGCTCAGCGCGTGGGCGCCCGCGTGCGCCAGCTCCGCGCCGAGAAGGCGTTCACCTTCGACGCCTTCGTCGAAGAGGTCGGCCTCGGGCGCGGCTACGTCAGCGAGCTCGAGCGAGGTCTCGTCGTGCCGTCACTGCGCGCGCTCGCCACCGTCGCCGAGGCTCTCGAGGTGACCGTCGCCGACCTCGTGCTCTCGGAAACGCCGCGCGAGCAGCTCTTCGCCTTGAGCCGCCACCTTCGACAGCCCGACCTCGACGCGTTGCTCGCCACAGCACGTCGCGCCTCGCCCGAAGAGTTGCTGCCGCTACCCAGGGTCCCGCGCTCCCGCCACGCGATTCCCGTCTACGGCTTCCGGCCTGCAGCGGGCGCATGGAGCCGGTGGCAGCGCGTCGAGATCTCGGCCTGGGTCCAGCCGCCCGACTTCATTCGTGCCCGCAAAGGTCTGTGCGTCGCTCGAGTCTCAGGCCGCTCGATGGAGCCCGACGTCCCCGACGGCAGCTGGTGTCTCTTTGCTGCGCCATGGGACTCGCCCCGCTCAGGCGAGGTGGGCATCTTCATGAAGGCCGAGGAGCCCGCCGGCGGCGCGCTCTTCACGCTCAAGGCGTTCGCTCCGGCGCGCGGCGCCCTCGAGCCACGCAATCGTGCGTTCTCGCCGATTCGCGCCGACCCTGCCGGCACGGAGCGCGCGTTCGCGCGGCTGCTGCGCGTCCTGCGCTGAGCTCGGGCTTACGAGACAGCGGGCAGTAGCTCGTTGACCGAGATCTCGATGAGACCGCTCAGCGCGAGCTTCGACCCACGCTCCAGCGTGGCCGTGCGTGCGTACTGGTTGCCGTTCGGTTCTTCGAAGACCTCGAGGCACTCTGCCTGGACATTCACGATCACGTACGTCGCGATGCCGGCGGCAGCGAACAGCCGCTGCTTGGTCGTTCGGTCGTACTCGAGCGAGCTGTCGGCGACCTCGAAGACCACCAGCACCTGCTCAGGTGTCGGGTGAGCTGAAGCGAAGTCTCGAGGCGCACCCCGCACGATGGCTCCGTCTGGCTCGGGCTCGCTGACGTTCGAGAGCGTGACGGGCAGCTGCGTTCGAATGTGAGCCCCCAACGGCTCGAGCCTTCGGTCAAGACGAGCGAGGCAGCTGACTGCGTACGCGTGCCGCGGACCATGCACGTTTTCCCCCTGACCCGCGTCGCTGCGGTTCTTTCGAACGAGCACACCTTCGATGAGCTCGACCGGGTCGCCCTCCAGCAAGATCCCCAGGCTCAGCATCCGATGGAGCTGGTCGACGCTGATCGGCAGAACCCCAGGCGCACGCCCGGCGACGACTTCGTTCAGCACCGCGGGAGTCACGACCGCAAGATAGTACGACGCAAGGCCAGGCGCCAAAGCGCTCCGGGGTCTACTTGCCTTCCTTCTTCAGCCGCTCGTTGAAGCTCTTCGCCACGCGAAACGAGTTCGCGGCGATGGTGAGCGTCACGGGCACGCCGCCGCTCGTCGGCATGAAGCTGCCGTCGACCACGTAGAGGTTCTTCACCACGTGCGAGCGGCAGTCTCTGTCGAGAAACGACGTCGCCGGGTCTTTGCCCATGCGCGCGGTGCCGCTCTGCAGAATCATCGTCTCGCCCGCGACACCCAGGCGCTGCACGCGGTCGGGGTTCAGGCTCTGCAGCACCTCTTCGCCGCGCTCGACGAGAAACTTCGTCATCGTGAGGTCGAGCGGGTGGCGCGTCACCGTGATGGCCGCGACCGGCAGCCCGTACTTGTCTGTCACGACCTTGCCGTCTTTCGTCGGCGACTTGTCTGACAGCGTCACGTTCGTGCCGTCGGTCGGCAAGAACTCGCCGTAGATCTCGAACTGCAGAATTTTCGAGTCACGGTACTCGCGCAGCCGGTCTTTCAGCGCCTTGCCGAACACGCCCTTCTCGCCGCGCCCCGCGATGTGCGCCGCCGCGAAGATGGGGTTCGGGTGCGTCCACATGAAGCCCAGCGTGCCGCCCTTGCGGAAGCCGAACTTGTCGTCGGGCATCCAATAAAAATCTTGCAGGCTGCGGTTCACGAACGGCTCGCGGCTCTCGGCCAGCCACGGCCACCGCTCTTTCGTCGTGCTCACCTTGAAGTGCGCCCGCGACTCGCCGAACGAGCTGAACATCAGGTTTTTGCCCAGCTGGCCGCTGTCGTTGCCCAACCCGTTCGGAAACCGGCTCGACTTCGACATCAAGAGCAGTCGAGCGCTCTCGACCGCCGTGCACGACACGATGACGTACTTCGCCGGCTGCTCCTGCTCGACGCCCTCGGGGTCGATGTAGATGACGCTCTTGCAGTTGCCCTTCGCGTCGACCGTGATCTCTTTCGCCATACACTTCGGGCGAAGGTCGAGGTTGCCGGTCGCCAGCGCCCGCGGAATCAGCGACGCGTTCGTCGACGCCTTCGCCCCGTGCTCGCACCCGTAGCTGCCGCACAGCGTGCAGTAGGTGCACGGCGCCCGGCCCTGGTGCTCTCGAGACAGAATGCCGCGCGCCGTCGGTATCGAGTGCCAGCCGAGCCCCTTGCAGACCTTGTCGATCTCGTCGCCGATCGGGTGCGACCGCAGCGGCGGCAACGGGTAGTTCTTCTTGCGAGGCTCGAGCATCGGGTGCGGCACCGCGTTGCCCGACACGCCCAGCTCGTATTCGGCCTTCTCGTAGAACGGCTCGAGCTCTTCGTAGGTGATCGGCCAGTCGGCGAGGTTCGCGCCCTTCACCGCGCCCAGCTCGGTGCGCAGCCGAAAGTCGACCGGCTTCAGGCGGTAGAAGTACCCGCTCATGTGCACCGTGCCGCCGCCGACGCAGTTCGCCGTCCACGCGTCGTTCGAGTGCTTGAAGTTCGTGTTGCCCGAGCGCAACAGGTGCGGCTCGTCCCACGGCAGGGGCATGAAGAAGTTGCGCCGCGAGTTCAAGATCTCGTCGTGCACGAAGTCGCTCTGCTGGTAGTGCGGCCCCTTCTCGAGCACCACCACCTTGTGGCCCGCCTTCGTCAGCTCGAACGCCATCGGGCCGCCGCCGGCGCCGCTCCCGATGATGACGATGTCGACGGGGTCTTTCGCCACGTCAGCACCCCTTCCCGCTGCCGCAGCGCAGGTGATCGAGCGCCTTCTTGCCCTCGTAGTCGGGCGCCACTTCACCCGCCTCGCGCCCCACCAGGTCGAAGCCCACCAGCTTCCACCCGACCTTGTTCTTGTTGCCCCCGTACGACGGGTCGCCCAGGTACCCCTCGAGCGTCAGCGACAACAGAATGTCGTACCACTTGTACTCGCCCGTGCTCTCGGGCGCGTCTTTGAACGCGATCGTCAGCACGTCGTCTTGCTGCTCGGCAGTCGCCGTCGCGAAGCCCGTCTTGTACATGCGCTCGCAGCGCCGGTTCAGCGCGTTCAGCCCGTTCGCGAAGTCGAGCTGCATCTTCTTCAGCTGCTGAGCCGTCAGCGCCTCATCGATGTACTGGGGCACGTTGGCGTCGAGCGCTCCCGGGTCTTCATCGCGCGGAATCACGCGGTCGACCGCCGCCACCAGCACCGCCCACTGCTCGGCCGTGAAGCTCTTGTGCGTCGCGGTGGGTGTGTCGCCGACCTTCGGCGCCGGCTTCGGCGGAGCGGCCGGCGGATTCGGTGAAGGTTTCTTTTCGTCGGTGCACGCACTGCCGAGGAGCACGACCCCGCCCCCCATGAACGCCAGCCGATGCACGAACACCCGGCGGGAAAAATCGCTCTCGAGAGAATCGCTCTCGGCAGCGGCAGAAGGCGACTTCATGCGTGACGAGGGCCGGCGGCGCGACATCGAGGGAGCCTTAGTCTCGTGCCAGACGTGCAGTTGAGCAAGCTGAAGCTGGCCGCTGAGAGGTGAGTGATGCACAATCTTGATTCGCCCATGAGAACCCTCATCTGTGCCCTGGTCGCGGCGTTGGTCTTGGTCGTCTCTGCGTGTTCGACGTGCCCGAACCCCGCGAACCCCGCCTGCAACAGCGGGGTCGGCGGCGGCGGTGGCACCGGGGCTGGCTCGGGCGGCGGCGGCGGCCTCGACGTCTACGACCGGTACACGCTCGACACCGCGCCTTCAGACCGCTTCTACATGGCGCTCGTGACGTCGAAGACGAGCAACCGCGTCGGCGTCGCCTACTTCACGGGCATGGGCGAGAACCCCATCATCTACCTGCCGGGCGACGACGGCGGCATCACCACCGACGGCGGCACGACGCCGTTCTACGACGTGAAGTACGTCGAGTGGGAAGACGGCATGGTGAGGGCGCCGCAGACCGTCGACTCGGTGCAGCGCATGATCGGCATCGCCGTCGACTTTCACCCGACGACGGGCGAGCCCGCGGTCGCATACCTCGGCGGCGGCTCAGACAACGTCTTCTTCTGGTTCAACTCCGACGCCGAGCTCGCGACGCGCACCGGCGGCACGACGTGGACGAACGGCATCATCGGCGCGACGAACGGCAACCAGACGTTCTGCGGTGACCGCGTGTCTGACGTCGACGGCCCGGTGGTCGGCTTGTACCCGGCGATTCGCTACGACAGCACGGGGCTCTTGACCTGGTGCTACCGCGACGTGCACAACGGCCAGTTCCCCCAGCAAGACTGGGCCGGCTCCGACCTCGAGTGCATTCGGGGCACGCCCCCGGCCGTCGCGGCGAGCCGCGAGTGCACGAAAGCGGGCGGGCCGATGAAAGACGCGCCGGGCGGGCACAATCAGATGCTCATGATCAACGACGTGCCGTACGTCTTCTACGACAAGGTGCTGGGCGGCGCCGACACGTCGGGGCAAGACGTCAACTACGTCAGCCGCACCGGCCCCGGCGGCACGTGGACGGCGCCTCGCCAGGTGCTGAGCGTCGCGGGCACGCAGCAGGGCGCGAGCGTGGCGTACGACTCCGAAGAGGGCATCGGCGTCGCAGTGGTCGACGTCGCCGACAACGTGCTGCGCTACGTGAGAAAGTCGGTTGCCGCTCCGAACTTCGACGCCGCCGACACGGTCTACGGCGAGGGCACGGGCGGCTGGTACCCGTCGCTGGCGATGGACCCTGCGTTTCACGAGCCGGCCATCTCGTTCTACGTGTGCAGCGATCGCCAGTTCGCGAACGTCTCGCAGTGCAAGGCAGAGCTCGACGAGGTGCGCGTCGCCCAGCGCAACAGCGTCAGCAACCAGTGGAACATCGAGACCGTCGACACGAGCACGGTCATCACGACGAAGCTCGGCTTCTTGCCGAACGGCCGCAAGGTCATCGCATACCGTGAGCGCGGCGGGCCCCTGAAGCTGGCGGTGCGCAAGGTTCCATGAGCGCGCGCGCCCGGCTGTGCCTCATCGCGCTGCTCTGCGCTTCGTGCCTCGAAGACAACCAGCTCGGCGGCAGCATGAGTGAGGTGTTCCCCCTCGACGTCTCGCGCGTCGAGATTCACCGAAACCCCGAGGCGATTCGCATCACGTTCTTGCGCAACCGGAACATCTACCTCGACATCGTCGCGAGCCTCACCGTGTCGCTGTACGTGCCTGACGGCGGCGGCCAGGTCATCGACCTCGGCCCCGGCACCAAGATCGACCTGAGCGGCCAATACGCGCTCGGCCACCCGCGCGCCGCCGTCGTGCACGCTCCGGGCGGCGAGCCGTCGCGCCTGTTGCCGCCCGTCAACAAGGGCGACCTCGCGATTCACCAGGGCGGCCTGCCCGACCAAGAGACCGTCGGCGACTTCAGCGTGTCGTTTCAAGAGACCGGCGGCGACATCGGCTTCGGCCGCACGCTCAACGGCCGCTTCCGCGCCACCGCCATCGACGCCGGCTTCGGCGAGCTGCCCTGACCGCGCCTCTGGCGCGGAAACGGGAGCGTAGCGACCAGAAGCTCAGCGCCTCTGGCGCGGAAACGGGAGCGTAGCGACCAGAAGCTCAGCGCCTCTGGCGCAGAAACGGGAGCGTAGCGACCAGGAACCCAGCGCCTCTGGCTCAGCGCCGCCCGGCGCGCGCCCGTCTGCCGGGCTCGATGAACGCGACGCTGCCAGCGCC
>JAEUJP010000480.1 GCA_016793725.1 Myxococcaceae bacterium
CCGCGCCACGAGGCCACCCTCAGCCGGCGCGAGACGGGACGTCTCGTCGTGCGGCACGAGGCCACCTCACCTCGCGCGAGACGGCTCGCCTTGCTAGGCCGCGCGCGACGCCAAGAACTCGATCAGGTCGATCTTCGTGACGATCGCCGTCACCTTCTGGCCCTCGCGCACCACCGCCACGTTGTCTTGCGCGAACACGTCGTTCAGCCGGTTGATGTTCGTCTCGGGCGTCACGACGCCCTGCAGCGGAGCCACCAGCTTGTCGATCGCGTCGCCCATCTTGTGCGCGCCGCCGATGAGCCCGTTCAAGAGGTCGTACTCGTGAATCATGCCGACCGCCGAGCCGTCTTTTTCGACCACCGGCATCTGCGAGATCCCGTGCCGCTTCATGTCTTCGATCACCTGCGAGATCTTCTCGCCCTTCTTCGCCGAGATCACGTCGCGCGGCTTCGCCTTCATCAGGTCAGACACCACGCCCGGGCCCTTCTCTTCGATGAACCCGTTGTCGCGCATCCACTCGTCTGAATAGAACTTCGAGATGTAGCTCGAGCCGCCGTCGGGCAGCACCGCCACGATGACCTTGCCCTTGCCCAGCTCTTTCGCGAGCTCGACCGCCACGTGCACCGCCGCCCCCGAGCTGCCGCCCGCGAAGATGCCCTCTTCACGCGCCAGCCGCCGCGCCGCCACGAAGCACTGCCGGTCGTCGACCTGCCGCACCTGGTCGACCACCTTGAAGTCCATCGCCGCGCACAGCATGTCTTCGCCGATGCCCTCGACCTTGTAGACGTGTGGCTGGCCTAACTTGCCCGTCTTGAAGTACCCCTCGTAGATCGACCCTTCGGGGTCGGCGCCCACGTTCTGGATCTTCGGGTTCTTCTCTTTGAGGTACTTGCCCGCGCCGCTCATCGTGCCGCCCGTGCCCAGGCCCGACACGAACGCGTCGAGCTTGCCGTCGAGCTGCTCCCACACCTCTTTGCCCGTCGTGAGGTAGTGCGCCTCGATGTTGTCGGGCGAGTGGTACTGGTTCGGGTAGAACGCCCCCGGCGTCTCGCGCACGATGCGCTTCGCCGTCTCGTAGTAGCTGCGCGGGTCGTCGGCCGCGACGTTCGTCGGCGTCACCACCACCTGTGCGCCCATGCCCTTCAGGCGGTTGATCTTCTCGATCGACATCTTGTCGGGCATCGTGAACACGCACCGGTAGCCCTTCACCGCCGCGATCATCGCGAGCCCCATGCCCGTGTTGCCCGACGTGTTCTCGACGATCGTGCCGCCAGGCTTCAGGTGCCCCGCCTGCTCGGCCTTCTCGACCATGTGCTTCGCCATGCGGTCTTTCACCGACCCGCCGGGGTTCATGAACTCGAGCTTCACGTAGACGGTCGCGTCGTTCGGGCCGACCATCTTGTTCAGCTTCACCAGCGGAGTGTTGCCGATCGCCGACAGGACGTTGGGGTGCACGTTCATAACCGCGAGCTTCTAACTGATCACGCGGTCGACCGCTTCACCTTCTCGCCCTTCATCAGGCTCTCGATGCGCTCGAGCACCTCGGCCTTGTAGACGCGCGACCCGCAGTTCGGGCACGCGCCCTGCGGCACGTCGGTCAGCACGACCACCTTGCCGTTCACCGTCATGCGCACCTCGACGAAGCGCTGCTCGTACTGGCCGCTGCAGGGGCACCTGCCGTAGTCGCGCTTTCCGTAGTCCGCCATGGGGTGGGTCTGTAAGATAGTCGCTCCCGTGTCGCGCGTCCCCCCATCAAATCGCCCCCCTCCGCCGCCGATGATCAGGCAGCCGAGGCGCCCCCGGCACGTCGAGCACCGGCGCGAGATCAAACAAGAAGACAAAGAGCTCGAGAACGAAGACCCCCTCGAGTTCTCGGGCGAGCACGTCGCGAAGGCCCACGAAGAGAACGCCCGCGAGCACGCCGACGCAATGGGGTGGACGACCGAATCTCACGCCGAGGCCCACGACAAGAAGGCCGATCGCGAAGAGGCGCTCGCCGAGTCACAGCGCGAAGACGAAGACGGTCACAAAGACAAGCAGGTCAAGCAGACCTTCAAGACGACGACCGAGGCGCGCAAGACCGACCAGAAGCACGGCCAGCAGCTCGCGGCGCAGCAGAAAAAAGACGAGTTTCAGGCGAAGCCGAACCCGACGGGCTCGGGTCTTCATCAGCAGCTGAAGCCGGGCACTCCGGCGTTCGGCAGCCTGGGTGTCAGCCGCACCGGCCTCAGCGAGGCCGTCTCTGCCGCCAGCACCACGAGCGCCGTCAAAGAGGCCGCCGAGCGCGCGCTGAAGTCGGGCAAGCCGCCCGATGCGTTCACGCTGCTCAACCAGGCCGAGCCGCACGGCGTGTTCTTCAAAGAAGACTCCGAGCGCGAAGGCCACTCGGAAGACCAGGAAGACCCCGAGCTGCGCGCCGCCGTCGAAGAGGCCATTCGGGTCATGTTCGGCGTGCGCGGCATCATGCGCATCGGCCCCGGCCGCAACCAGGCCGACGAGCCCGTGATCGTGATCGTGACCGGCCAGGGCTTCGGCGAAGCACAGATGGCCAAGGTGCCCGAGAGGGTGCACCGCTTCACGACGGTGACGGCGTTGCCGTTCGACGTGCTCCCGTTGAAAAAAGATCGATGAGCGCAGCTACCGACGAGCAGCTGAAGGCGCAGGTCGCGAAGGCCACGGGCGAGCGCACGGCCGACGCGCAGGTGAAGAAGCTCAAGGGCGACGCGAGCAACCGCTCGTACTACCGCGTGTCGCTCGGCCCCAAGAGCTGGGTGGTGATGGTCATGCCGCCCGACGCCGTGAAGAAGAGCGAAGAGGCGAGCAAGGGTGAGGCTCCGAAAGAGCTGCCCTTCGTCAACGTGCACCGCTACCTCACGTCGCTCGGCGTGCGGGTGCCGCACATCGTTCAGTACGACGAGCCGGCCGGCATGATGGTGCTCGAAGATCTGTCGGACCAGACGTTCGAGCAGGCCCTCGTCACCACCGGCCAGAAAGAGCAGCTGTACGGCGCCGCCGTCGATCTGCTCGCGACGCTGCGGCTGACGGCCGAAGCCCGCCCCGACCCGTCGTGCCTCGCGTTCACCCGCGCGTTCGACCAAGACCTCTACGACTGGGAGCTCCACCACTTTCGCGAGTGGGGCCTCGAGGCCTGGAGCGGCAAGAAGCCCGAGGGCGCCGAGCGCGCCGAGCTCGACGCCATCTTCCAGCGCATCTCGAAAGAGCTCGCCGCCGCGCCGCGCGGCTTCACCCACCGCGACTACCAGAGCCGCAACCTGATGGTGAAAGACGGCGAGCTCGTCGTCATCGACTTTCAAGACGCGCTGCAGGGCCCGCGGCAGTACGACCTCGTGGCGTTGCTGCGCGACAGCTACGTCGAGCTCGAGCGCCCGTTCGTCGAAGACATGCTGCGCCGGTACCTGAAGCGCATCGGCGGCGGCGACGAGGGCGACTTCATTCGCTTCTTCGATCTGCTCACGGTGCAGCGAAAGCTGAAAGACGCGGGCCGCTTCGAGTTCATCAACCGCGTGAAGGGCAACCCCGGCTTCCTGCCCTCGATTCCGGCTTCGCTGCGGTACGTGAAGGCCGCGCTCGACAAGCAGCCGCAGCTGAGCGACCTGCGGCGCATCGTCGCGAAGTACGTGCCCGAGCTCGCGTGAAAGCCGTCATCTTGTGCGCCGGGCTGGGCACGCGGCTGAGGCCCGTGACCGAGGTCTGGCCGAAGCCCGCGGTGCCGCTGCTCGGGCAGCCGCTCATTCGCCACAGCGTGCGCGCCCTGAAGAAGGCCGGCATCACCGCGCTCGGCATCAACACGTTTCACCTGCCCGCCGTGATGCAGGCGTGCGCCGAACGGGAGTGGCCGGGCGTCGTGGTCTCGCGCGAGGCCGGTGAGATTCAAGGTACCGGGGGTGGCGTGCGCGGGCTGCGCTCGTTCTTGAACGACGGCGACTTCGTCGTGATGAACGGCGACGTGCTCTTCGACGTCGACGTCGCGGCGGTGGTGAAGGCGCACCTCGCGTCGAAGGCGGCGGCGACGATGGTGCTGCTGCCGATGCCCGAGGGCGCGAAGTACAACGCGGTCGAGATCGACGCGGGGCACGACGTGCGCCGCATCGCCGGCAAGGGGCCCGGCGGCGAGCGGCTGACCGGCTGGCACTTCAGCGGCATGCATGTGATGTCGCCGAAGGTCTTCGACTTCATGTCGGCGAGCGGGCCCGAAGACATCAACCACGACGTCTACCTGCGCATGCTGCAGCAGGGCGTGCGGGTGCACGGGCACGTCTTGCGCGAGCGGGTCTACTGGTCAGATCTCGGCACGCTCGAGCGCTACACGGCCACCCACCGCGACGTGCTGTTCGGCCAGGTGCCGGGCTTCATCGCCGAGCCGCGCGGCGCGGGGAACTTCTGGGCCGACCCGTCGGCGTCGTTGGGCGACGTGGCGGTCAGCGGGCCGGCGTGGTTCGGCGCGGGCGCGAAGCTGGGGCGGGGTGTGAGGGTGGGCTCGGCCACGTCGGTGGGGCCGGGCGCGACCGTCGGCGATGGGGCTCACTTGAACCGGTGCATCGTGCTCGACGGTGCGAAGGTGCCGGGCGGGCAGCTCTACGAAGACGTCGTGTTCTTCGG
>JAEUJP010000527.1 GCA_016793725.1 Myxococcaceae bacterium
CATGGCACCGCCCGCTTAGCGGCTTCGGCGGCGGTTGGCCAGCAGCGAGGCCAAGCCGAAGGCGGCCGCCAGGGTGAGAATGACGGTCGCCCCGCTGGGCACCTCGACGTAGAACGAGATGATGAGGCCGGCCGTCGACCCGAGCACGCCGATGGCGACGGCCTTGAGCGTCATGCCGATGAGGCTGCCCCCGAGCAGCCGGGCGGTGGCTGCGGGACTGATGAGGTAGCTCGACACCAGAATGACGCCGACGGTGCGCACCGACAGCACGATGACCGCCGACATCATGACGAGCAGCAGGTAGTCGAGCGCCTCGACGCGAATGCCCGACAGCCGCGCGAGCGTACGGTCGAACGCGATGTAGGCCATCTTCGTCCACGTGAGGCCCATGATCGTGCCCACGATGACCGCCAGCGCGAGCGCCGCGTACACGTCGCTGCGGCGCACCGCGAGAATGTTGCCGAACAGATAACCCTCGAGATCACCGGCCGGCGTCGTGCGCAGGTAGATGAACACGATGCCGAGCGCGACCGAGACCGAGAAGAAGATGCCGACGGCCGTGCCTTCACTCGCGAGCCCGCGGTTCTGCACCCACCCGATGCCGAGCGCGACGACGGCGCAGAACGGCACGGCCACCCAGATGGGGCCGAGCCACGAGATCGAAAAGCGCACGCCGAGATCGAGCAAGAGGCCCAGCGCGACGCCGCCGAACGCCGCGTGCGCGAGCCCTTCGCCGACGAACGCCATGTCGCGCTGAACGACGAAGGTGCCGAGCACGGCGCAGAGGGCACCGACGAGCGCGCCCGCCATGATGGCGTTGCGCATGAACTCGTAGTCGCTCCACCAGGCGAACACTCAGCCTTCCTCCGGCACCGAGTTGGGGTCACGCTTCCCCAGGCCCATCATCGCGTAGAGCTTGCCGCCCTCCATGAGCTCGGCGGGCGGGCCGAACGCCTTCACGGTGCCGTCGATGAGCACGATCTTCTCGGCCGTGCGGGCGATGGCGGCGGGGCTGTGCGTGACCATGACGGCGGCGAGGTACTTGTCGGCCGAGATGGCGTGCAGCAGATCGTAGAGGTCTTCGCGGCCCGAGGCGTCGACGCCGGTCGCGGGCTCGTCGAGAAAGATGAGCTCGGGCTCGGTGACGAGCGCCCGCGCCAGAAACGCGCGCTGCGTCTCGCCTCCCGACAGGCCGTCGAGCGGGCGGTCGATGAGCTTCTCGCCCTTCACCTGCGCGAGCGCCCCGCGCGCCTTCTCGCGCTCGGCGGCCGTGACGCTGATGGGCCACGCGCCGCGCAGGTTCGCCACGATCAGCTCGAGCACCGACGCGGGAAACGAGCGCTCGAAGCTCTTCAGCTGCGGCACGTAGCCGAGCCGCTTGCCCGCCTTGCCGGGCGCGAGGCCGAGCACCGACACCTTGCCCGAGTGCGGCTCGACGAAGCCGAGCAGCGTCTTCAGCAGCGTCGACTTGCCGGCCCCGTTCGGCCCCAAAAGGCAGCAGAACTCGCCGCGGCAGACGTGAAACGTGACGTCCGAGAAGATCTGACGCGCGCCGAAGCGCACCTCGAGGGCCTCGACGTTGAGAATCTGCTCTTGTGTCATTCAGGGCGCCGCGAGCGATTCGGCGTTGAACCGCATCAAGAGCTCGTACGAGTCGCGGCCGGGCACGCCGCCGATCGGGTCGAGCTGCCGCACCGGCAACGAGCCCTCTTTGCCGAGCACCTCGGCGGGCTTCGGGTCGAGCTGCGGCTCGGTGAAGACGGCGAGCGGCTGCTTGGCGGCCACGGCCGAGAGAATTTTGCGCAGGTACGCGGCCGACGGCTCTTTGCCGGGCGAAGGCTCGACGACGGCGGCGATCTCGACCCCGTACTCTTCCGCGAAATAACCGAACGAGCCGTGAAAGGTGATGATGCGCTTGTTCGTCATCGCGCCGACCTTCTTCTTCACCTCGTCGTGAAGGGCGTCGAGCTCGCCGTCGAGCTTCGTGCGGTTCGCCGTGAACACCTCTTTGCTCTCGGGGAAGGCCTCGGCCAGCGCCTTCTCGATCTCGGGAGTCATCTGCTTCACCTTCGGTATCGACAGCCACAGGTGCGGGTCGATGCCCGAGTGATCGTGGTGATGCTCTTCACCCGCTTCGCGCTCTTCGGGCGCGGCGGGCTTCTCGCCCTCTGGGTGCTCTTCTTCGAAGCGCGGGAGCGGAATCAGCTTGCCGCCCACGATCTCGCCGAGCTCGACGATCTTGGCGCTGCCGCCCGAGGCCGTGACGATCTTCTCTGTCCACTCGTCCATCGCCAGGCCGATGAGAAAGGCGACCTTCGCGCGCGAGACGACCTTCGCGTCTTTCGCCGAGCCGACGTAGTTGTGCTCGCTCTTGCCGGGCTCGAGCAGCAGCTTCGACTCGATCTTGTCGCCGCCGATGCGCCGCACGAGATCGTGCAGCGGGAAGATGCTCGCGACGACGACGGGCTTGTCGCCGCCGCCCTCGGGCTTCTTGGTCTCGGAGGACTTGTTGCAGGCGCAGACGGCGAGGAGCGGCAGCAGGAGGAGCCGTTTCACGGGCCTCACCTTGTAGCAGACCCCCGGCACCCAGCGAGGTTCAGCGCTTGCGGCGCAGCAGCGCCGCCTCGGCGAAGCGCTTGAACAGCGCCTGCTCGGCCTTCGAGACGGCACGGGGCTGCTCGTTCTCTTTGAGGTCCGAGGCGAGCCGCCACTGCGCGCTCTCAAGTTGCTCGAGGGTCATGCCGTCGGCGAACTCGCTGCGCGTGAGGTCGAAGACGGCGAGCGCCTTCGGCTTCGCGGTCTCGAGGCCGCGGGTGTGGCAGCTGCCGCACTCGGCCTGGAGCAGCGTGCGCGCCTGCTCGCGCAGCTCGATGTAGGGCTCGGCGGTCAGCAAAGTGGCGATGAGCGTGAACATGCAGGGCGTCAAGTGCGGTGAGCGGGCGCCGAGTTTCAGCAACTGCGCAATAAAGGGGACAGGCTACTTTTCTGCGCAACGGCGCAAGCGGCGTGCCGAGCTGCGCAGAAAAGTAGCCTGTCCCCTTTATTGCGCACGGACGACGTAGCGCACGCTGGCGAGCACCTCGCCGTTCGCGAGCACCGAGAGCACGTGGGCGCCCTTCTTCGCCGGCACGCGGCCGGTGAACGGCGCGTCGAGCGTCGCGACGGCGTCACCGTCGAGCCGAACCTCGAGCGGGCCGAGCGAGGGCGCCGCACGAATGCGCACCGGTATCGCCTGATCGGCAAGGGGCAGGTCATCGATGAGCAGGTACTCGTCGCCGCTCGAGGGCGAAAGAATCTTCGCGGCCCCGTCGCCGGCCGCCGCGCCGTCTGCGCCCGCACACGCCGCCGCGAGCCACGGCTCGGCTTGCAGCCCCATGTGGTGCGCCCAGTCGTAGTAGTCGACGCCGAGGTCGGTGACGCTCTCGCCGCAGCGCTTCTGCATCGCCGGCGAGAGCCCGCCGACCACGGGCCGGTGCATCGGGCACGCCGCGCGCGGCTCGGTGCCCTGCTTGAACAGCTCGCTCATCGCCGAGGGGCACTGCGGCCCGGCGAGTGCGCCGCTCAGCGGGCAGATCGAGGCGTGCACGAGGCCGGTCTCGTCGACGAGCGGAGCAGGCACGATGCCCTCCATCGCGCGGGCCATGACGCGGTGAAAGATGGGCCCGGCGCCGGTGATGCCGCTGACCTGCACCATCGGCACGGCGTCGAAGTTGCCAGCCCAGACCGCGACGGTGCGCTCGCGGGTGAAGCCGATCGTCCAGTTGTCGCTGTAGCCCTTCGAGGTGCCGGTCTTGGCGGCGACGGGGAAGTGCAGCCGCAGCGCGTTGTCGAGGCCGAAGGCGCGGGCGCGCGCGGCGTTGTCGGCCAGAATGTCGGTGACGAGCGCGACGGCGCGCGGGTCGGCGAAGCGCACGGGCTTCTCGAGTGAAGCGCGCGGCGAGCGAACCACCACGAGCGGGTGCAGCACGCCGCCGCGGGCGAGGCCGGCGTAGGCGCGGGCGGCCTCCCACAGGGTGACCTCGCCGTTGCCGAGGGCGACGCCGAGGCCGTAGTGCTCGGCGCCGCGGTCGAGCGACGCGAAGCCGGCGCGGCGCAGCGCAGACAGCGCGACCTCGGGGCCGAGCTCGTCGGTGACGCGCACGGCGGGCACGTTGAAGCTGTTGGCCAGGGCCTCGCGCACGCGCACGGGGCCGTGCGTCTTGCGGTCGTAGTTCTTGGGCGCGTAGGTGCCCTTGACCGAGCCGAAGTGCGTCTCGAGGTCGGGTATGACGGTCGCAGGCGTGTAGCCGCGCGTGAAGGCCTCGGCGTAGATGAACGGCTTCAGCGCAGAGCCGGGCTGCCGCAACATCTGAACGCCGTCGTTCTGGCCTTCGTGCTCGGCGTCGAAGAAGTCGGCGCTGCCGGCGTAGGCGAGCACCTCGCCGTTCGCGTTGTCGATGACGAGCACGGCGGCGTTCGAGACGCGCTTGTGCTCGAGGGCGCCGAGCTCTTCGCGAACGATCTCTTCGACGCGGCGCTGCAAGCCGGAGTCGAGCGTCGTGACGACCTCGCCAGCGGCTCCGACGTCGAGCTGCTCGACGAAGTGAGGGGCGCGAAAGACCGAATCGAAGGCGACGAGATCGAGCGGCTCATCGAAGACGTCGCTGCGCCCCATGCGAGAGAGCACCCAGCGCTGGCGCACGCGCAGCGCGTCGGCGCGCCGGTAGGGGTTGTAGGCGGTCGGCCCGCGGGGAATGGCGGCGAGGGCGGCGGCCTGGGCGACGCTCAAGTGCCGGGCGGGGCGGCCGAAGTAGAGCTGCGAGGCGGCCTCGATGCCGAAGGTGTTGTTCCCGAAGGGAATGCGGTTCAGGTACTGCGAGAGAATTTCGTCTTTCGTGAGGTGGGCCTCGAGGCGAAGGGCCCACAGGGCCTCCTGGGCCTTGCCGAAGAACGTACGAGGGCGAGGCACCAGCGTGCGGGCGAGCTGCATGGTGATGGTGCTGCCGCCGGCGACGATGTGCCCTGCAGCGAAGTTCTGGCGAGCGGCGCGCACGAAGGCCGTGGGCGAGACGCCGAGGTGCGAACGAAAGCGATGGTCTTCGGCGGCGAGAAAGGCGTCGGCGACGTGAGATGGCAATGCGTCGAGCGAGACGGGCGAAGAGCGGCCGTCGCGAGAAGAGCGGAGCTCGCGAAGAAGACCGCCAGAGCGATCGAGCACTCGAACGGAAGTGAGCTCCCGATAATCGGTGAGCCCGTCGGGCAACGGGGCGGCAACGAACGCCGCAAGGGGGACGAGCAGAATGGTGAGGTAACGAACCTTCACCGTTCACCCTGGCCCTTCGACAAGCTCAGGACAGGCGCAGTCGAAGGGCGCCCGTCGCGTTCGCGGCCTTTGGCGTACGCCTTGATGCGCGCCCAATCTGCATCGATGAGCGCGATCTTCTTCTTGCGCGACCAGCCTTTGAGTTGCCGCTCGCGCGCGAGTGCTTCGTCGCGTGTCGGGAACTCAGCGAACCCGACGAGCTCAACCGGAAGACGCTCGTCCGTGTAAGAATCGGTGAAGGTCCGATCTCGGTGTTGCGCGAGCCGCACCTCCAGGTCGTCGGTCTGGCCGATGTAGAAGCTGCCGTCGACGCAATGGAGCATGTACACGACGAAGGAGAGCATTCAGGGCCCCCTTCGACTGCGCCGCTTCGCGGCTCCGCTCAGGGCTATCGGTGCTTGCATCCTCCCCCTCACCGAGCCGTGACCGGCACCGGAACAGCGACCTCGAAAGAGCCGCCCTCACTGCGCCCCCACACCTCGGGCTCGTACATGAGCTCACCGCGAGCAGGCTTCATCAAGTACGTGCCAGGGGTGGTCGCGCGAGCCACGAACGAAGAGACGTGAACGCCAGGCGGCAGATGATCGGCGAACAGCACCACGCGGCTGTCTCTCTGCTCGATGTGATTGAAGGGGCTCCAGAACGAGTACGCCCAGGGCCCGACGCCGTCGCCCTCGTAGGCACCGCCCTCTTCACCGTCTTCAGCGCCCTCACCCTCGTAGCCGACGTCGCGCCGCTCTTCGTTGGGCGAAGACGTGTTGCGGCCGGTGGTGGCGAGCGAGGTGTCGACGGGCTCCAACCCCGCAGGCAGCGGAACCTCGAACGCGGCCCAGTGCCGCTCTTGATTCGAGGCGACCCGAACGCGAACCCGCACGAGGTCACCGGCGTAGAACTTCGTGGCCTGGCCGCCTCCGGCGTACGGCTCGAACCAGCGCTGCACCACGAGGCCGTTGTCGAGCGCCGTCATCGGCAGCGCCTTGGGCGCGTACTGGAGCAGCGCCGAGTAATACAGAACCCCGGTGCCCTCTTTCGAGAACGTGAGCTTCTGCTCCGAGCCGCCGGCCTTCGCGAGCAGGTCCTTCATCGGCAGCTCGCGCTTCTCGACGGTCATCGAGCGCCCGCTGAACTTCTGCTCGAACAGCTTCGCGTCGCCGAGCGACACGACGGCCTGATATTCGGGCGTGTCTTTCTCTTTGGTACGCACGACCTCGGTGAGGCCCATCAAGGTCCACGCGGCCTCCTGCGTGGTGCGCCACTCGCCGTCGCCCTGGCGAACGCCGAGCAGATACCGCGACAGCTTCCCCACGAACGGGTGCGCAGGCTGAATGTCGGTGAGCGCCTGCAAGAGCGCGCCGGTGGTGCGCGTGTCGGAGTGGAAGTAGGTCGCGTAAGTCGCCGACGAGGCCTCTTCGATGTGAACGCCCTTGGGCGACTCCTTGGCGAAGTTGAGCACCTCTTGCAGCAGGGCCGAAGCCTGCTTCTTGTCGCCGCCGCCGACGAACATCGCGTTCGCGAGCAGCGTGCGGCTGAACAGCGAGAGCTTGTCTTTGCGCCCGTACAGCTCGCCGTACGCCGACGCCTTCGGCTTGCCCATACGCGCGAGCACGTACGCAGCCATCACCCGCGTCTCGTCGTCGCACCCGCGCTCGCACGGCTGGCAGGTGCCGCCGGCGACCTTGCCGAGGTACGCCTCGGCCTTCGCGAGCTGCTTCGCAGGCACCGTGAAGCCCACCTCTCTCGCGCGGTGCAGCGACAGGGTGGCCCACGCCGAAGTCCACGACGACGAGCACCACGACGTGGGCCAGTACTTGAACGAGCCGTCGTCGTCTTGCAGCGTGCCGATCGACTTCACCGTCTCGGCGATCACCTCATCGGGGTCGCGCACCTTCGAGACATCGAGCGTCGGGAAGAGATACGTGTTCAGCCACGCGTTCAGCTCGTTGTCGGCCGCCGCCTTCTTCTTGTCGGGCGCCGGCCACGGCACCTTGAACTGCCCGGCGATCTCACGCAGCGCAATGAACGGCACGAGCCGCGACGACTGCTGCTCGAGGCACCCGTACGGGTATTCGATGAGCTGCTGAAAGCCCTGCGAGAAGTTGCCCAGCGACGTCGACGACATCGTCACCGACAGCCCGCCCAGATCGCCCCACACGTCTTTCGGAGGCGCAACACCCTCGACGCTCTTCGCCTCGGTGTCGCCGTACGTCGCCACCGCCTCGAGCGCGACCGGCAGCTCGACGGGGAGCTTCTCTTCGACCCCGTCGTTGTCGTCGCCCTTCACCGCCTTGAAGCGAAAGGTCGCGGTGCCCGGCCGCTCGGCCTTGAACACAAACCGCACCTCTCTGGGAGCCGTCTCGCTGACCTGCACCTTCTGCTCCGCCGGCCCGCTCAGCGCGGCCGCGCCCTCGACCGCCGCCGTCACCGCCACCTCGCCCGACCCGCTGCCGTACGCGTGCACCACCACCCCGGCCTCGAACGTGTCGCCCACCCGCGCGAACCGCGGCAGCGCCGGCATCACCAGCACCGGCTTGTTCACGAGAATTTTCGCCTCGCCGCTGCCGAAGCGCTCCTTCTCGGTGATGACCACCGCCATGATGCGAAACGTCGTCAGGTTGTCGGGCAGCTTGAACGTGGCGGTCGCCTTGCCATTGCGAGCCTCGACCGTCGGAGCCCACAGCGCCGTCGTCTTGAAGTTCTGCCGAAAGCCCGAGCCCTCGCGGCCGCCGCCGCCGCCCTGCGCCTCGCCCTTCTCGCCGTACGAGCGCTTGCGCACCAGGTGCAGGAGCGGCTCACCGATGCGCACCGACAGCGGCCGCTCGGGGAAGATCGCGTTGATCGGGTCGGGCGTCTCGTAGCCCGTGAGCATCAGCACCGCCTCGTCGACCGCGTACAGCGTCACCTCACCGTCGGCGCCCGCGCCCCTCGAGTCGGCGACGTCGACCGTCACCTTCACCTCTTGCCCCGGCTGGTACTGCGGCTTGTCGGTCGACACCTTCACGCTGAGCCGCTTCGTCTTCTTCTCGACGCTCAGCTTCACGAGCCCGATGCGCGCGTTCGGCCGGCCCGGGTCGTCGCCGCTCTCGATGCCGCCCTTCGCCACGCGCGGCTGCATCAGCACCACGCCCGCGAACACGTTCGGCACCATGTCTTCGGTGACGGGTATCTCGACCGCCGTCACCGAGCCCTCGAGCTTCAGCGGCTTGCGCATCAGCACGCCCTCACGCTCGACCGTCAGCAGCGCGTTCGCGCGGGCGTACGGCGACTTGATGAGCACCTTCGCGACGTCGCCCACGTCGTACTTCGCCTTGTCGAGCACGAGCTCGATGCGGTCGGTGTCGTTGCGCTGCCACGCCACGAAGCCCGAGCCCGTCACGTACACGCCGAGCGACGCCGAGTGCTTGCGCGCCGACTCGTCTTCGACCTGCGCCTTCACGATGTAGAAGCCCGCCTCGGTCGGCTTGAACTTGCACGGCACCGCGCCGTCGGCCGCGCTCTCGAGCGCGCACTGGTGCACCTGCTTCTCTTCGGGCTCGCTCACCGTCGAGAAGCCGCCCGTCGCGTCTTTCTTCTTCACCGACTTCCACACGCGCGCGTTCACCGTGACGTTCACCTTCTTGCCCTTCACGCGCTTGCCGTCGGTGTCGACCACCACCGTGTCGAGCGCATATTCGGTGCCCGCCTGCATGAAGCCCGTCGACGCCCGCAGGCCGACGTACGCCGATGCCGGGTGCACCGTGAGCTCTCTGCGCCCCGCCACCGTCTGGCGGTTCACGTCTTCGACCTCACCTTCGACCGTATACGTCCACGGCTTTTCGCCGGGCGCCTCGACCTTGCCCGGCACGATCGGCAGCTCGCCCTTCACGTCGACCCGCCCGTCGCCCGACGCGAAGAAGCCGCCCGCCTCTTCGGGCCCGCGGTCGTCCCACCACCACGTCTCTTGCGCGAACGTGTAGTCGGGCGCCTCGGGCGTGGTGAACGTGGTCGAGAAGCGGTTGACGCTCCACTTCGTCTTCGCGTCGGCCATCGCGCCGCCGAACAGGTAACGCGCGAGCACCTTCGCCTCGAGCGCCTCGCCGTGCACGTACGACGGCTTCTTCGTCTCGACGTCGACCTTGAACTGCGGCGCGCGGTACTCGGCGACGCGGAAGCTGCCGTTCAGCTCGACGCCCTGCGCGCTCGCCGAGATCGCGTAGTAGCCCGTGGGCGCGTCTTTGCCGACCTTCGCCTCGAACGAGAACGTGCCGTACTTCGTCACCGTCACGTTGCCGGTCTTGAGCTGCTGATCGCGGCTGTCGGTGACGGTGATCGCGAACGTGCTCTTCGCCGACGGCATCTTCAGCTCGCCGACCGTGCGGTAGCGCACCACACCCTTGATGTGCACCGTGTCGCCCGGCCGGTAGATGCCGCGGTCGGTGAACATGAACGACGCCGTCTGCGGAGCTTCACCTTCCCACCCCTGCGTGAGGCCGAACTCGTACGGCTCGACGCCGGTCGCCCACGTGTTCGCCGTGCCGCTGACGTCGCCGTCTTTCTGCGCGAGCACCACCACCTGCGGGTACTGCCACTCGTACTCGGGGCCTTTCAGCTTCAGGTCGACCGCGCCCGGCACGTCGGCGAGGCCGTCTTTGTCGGTCTGCCCCGACCACTTCGACGCGCCCGTGTCGTCGTAGAGCGAGACGTCGGCGCCCTCGACCGGCGCGCCCGTCGACAGCCGCGTCACCCACACCACCGACTTCTTCGGGCCGACCTTCACGTGCGCCGCGAGGTCGGTGACCTGGGCCAGCAACGTCCACCCCTCTTTCGGGGCGTACTGCACGTCTCTGTTCTTCACGTTGACGAGCGCGATGCCCGTCTTCTTCTCGCCGAACGCCTTCGACAGCTCGATGGGGTGAACGCGCGCGACGTTCTTCGGGTACTTGAGCGCCTGCGTCTCGGTGAAGTTCGCGTCGCGCTTCAGGTACTGCGCGCGCGGCTTGTCGAGCAGCGCCAGCGCGATCTCGGTGGGGTCGGTCAGGTTCCACAGCTGCACGTCGATCGACTTGAGGTTCGAGACCTCGAGCGGCAGCCGCGGCGGCGTGTCGTTCGACGCCTCGATGAGCCCGAGGTACGGGCCGGTCACGATGGCCGGGTTGAGATCGTTGGTGCGCAGGCTCTCGGTCGAGGCCGCGCTCGTCGCCTGCTTGAAGACGTCGGTCACGCCGGCCGCGACCTCGATCTCGTACTTCGTGCCGGGCTTGAACTTCCCGGGAATGATCGCGCGCGGGCCGCGGCCCGAGTCGTACTGACCCGACGGCGCCCAGGTGCGCGCATTTTCCCAGTCGAGCTCGACGGCGGGCGTCACCTTCACGCGCGTCTTCAGCGACTCGAGCTCGACCTCGTTCGTGGTCTCGAGCACGAGCGGGCCGTAGGCGCAGCCGCCGCCGTACTCGCAGAACGTCATGCTCGAGACCTTCAGCGGGCCGTACGTGTCCCACCCGATGAGGTCGACCTTTGCGATGGGCGCGGGGCCCTGCTCGCCGTGCAGGTCGGGCGCGATCTCGAGCTTCACCGCCTTCTCGAGCGGGAACTTCTTCTCGGGCACCAGCACGTAGCGCGTCTGCTGGTTGCGATAGCCGCGCGCATCGTCGGACATACGGTCGTCGTCGTACGCAGGCCGGCGCCCTTCCTTCTTCGCGGCCTCGGCGAGCTCGCGCTTCTCTTCTTGAATCGACTTCTTCGACTTCACCTTCACCTTCCACGGCTGCGCCTCGCCCTCGACCTTCAGCGTCAGCTTCGCCTCGAGGTCGGAGCTCGCGACCGGCTGGTTGAACAGCAGGCGAATTTCGTCGTCGGGCTTCAGCCAGCGAAAGCTCTTGTACGGCCCGACGTCTTGCAGCTCGAGCGGGGGCGTATCGAACGCGAAGACGTAGTCGCTCTCGAGCGAAGTGCCGTCGAGCGCCTTCAGCCCCTTCTTGATGGTGACCGCGAAGTGGTTCGACAGCGGAACCAGCTTCGAAGGAACGAATTCGGCCGACGCCGACCCGAGCCAGCGCCACTCGCCTTCGAGCGGCGGCTGAATGTCGGCGAACGGAGCCGCCTTGTCGCTCGCCCGCTGCTCTTCGACCTGCATCAGGCTCTTCACCGGCTTGTTGAACGTGACGGTCGGCCGCACCTCGCCCATCGCCTTGCCCTGCGGGCGCGCGACGACGACGGCGAGCGCTTCGGCGCCGGGCAGCGGCTCTTGTACGGCCTGAATGTCGGGCGCCTTGGGCAGAGGCTTGAGATCGAGCGCGGGCTTCTGGTCGTCGGGCTTGAGGTCGTCGGTGCCGGTGGGCTTGTCGCAGTTGCAACCGGCGGAGAGGAACACGACGACGGCGGCCACGGCGCGCAGGGCTCTCATGGCCGCGGGTTTCTACTCTGTTACAAGGCGGCGCGTGGTCACGATCGAGCACGCCAGCGCGTACGCGCACGACCCGCAGCGCGCCGCCGAGCACCTCGCCGCGCTGTGCGGCGGCAAGGCCGAGCCGTTTCACCCGAACCCCGGCGCGTGGGTGTGTCTGTTCGACCGCACCTGGAGCGGCCCCTTCATCGAGCTCTACCCGCGCACGTCGCGGCTGTCGCTGAAGGGCGACGAGATCACGTTCGAGGCGATGCCGGTCGCGGCCGCGGGCGCGGGCACCCACTTCAACCTGCGCGTCGATCGCACGCGGCCGCAGCTCGAGCAGCTCTGCGCAGAGCGCGGCCTCACGCACGGCTGGCGCGCGTGGGCCGGCTTCCTCGACGTGTGGCTCGACGAGGGCCTCATGGTGGAGCTCGTGTGCAGCGGCTGATTCACGCCGGCGACGGCGTCGCGTGGCTGGAAGAGCACTCGCCGCTGCCGGCAGACCACTCGATCATCACGTCGCTGCCCGACAGCTCCGAGGTGCCGGCGCTGGGGTTCGAGGGCTGGCGAACGTGGTTCAGCGAGACGAGCCGGCTGATCTGCGACGCGGTCGCGCCGTCTGCGGCGGCGATCTTCTTTCAGACCGACGTGAAGCGCGAGGGCACGTGGGTCGACAAGGCGTACCTGGTGCAGCGCGGGGCCGAGGCGGCCGGCACGGCGCTGCTCTGGCACAAGGTCGTGTGCCGCGCGCCGGCGGGCATGACGACGTTCGGGAGGCCGGCGTACGCGCACCTGCTCTGCTTCTCGAGGGGGCTGCGGCTCGAGAAGGGGCAGTCGACGGCCGACGTGATGCCGCGGCTCGGCGAGATGACGTGGGCGCGCGCGATGGGCGTCGAGGCGTGTGTGGCGTCGGTGAAGTTTCTGGCGGCACACGCCCGAGCGCGCGTGATCGTCGACCCGTTCTGCGGGCTCGGCACGGCGGTGGCGGTGGCGAATCAGCTGGGGCTGGGCGGCATTGGCGTCGAGCTCTCGGCGAAGCGGGCCGAGAAGGCGCGCTCGCTGACGGTGCGGCTGACGTGAGCTGGCTGGTGCTCGCCGCCGTGCTGACCGCGGAGCCCGAGCCCGAGCTGCCGCTCGACCCGGTCGAGGTGTCGTTCGGCGTGCCGGCGCTGCTCGGTGGCACGGTGGCGCCGTCGGTGAACGGGGTCGCGGGGCGCTTCTCGATGGGCGTGCGGCCGGCCGTGTCGGTGAACTTCACGCGCGCC
The DNA here is from genome assembly GCA_016793725.1 of Myxococcaceae bacterium. GTDB lineage: Bacteria > Myxococcota > Myxococcia > Myxococcales > Myxococcaceae > Xiheicaenimonas > Xiheicaenimonas phototrophica. The sequence goes on from JAEUJP010000527.1 coordinate 12,929, forward strand.
GCGGGGCTCGGCGTCGGGGCGTACGGGCTGGCGGCGACGCTGCGCAGCTTCAGCGACTTCGCGGGCGGCGGCGGGCTCGAGCTGACGGTGCCGTGGCCGTTTCGGGTGCGGCCGGTGGTGTCGGGCGGAGTCTTGGCGACGGTCGACGCGCGCGGCGCGCAGCCGTGCTTCGAGGCGGGGCTGTACTACGGCGCGCACAGCGTGCAGGGCGTGATGGCGATCTTCGGGCTGCGGGCCGACGCGCGCGTG
>JAEUJP010000348.1 GCA_016793725.1 Myxococcaceae bacterium
ACGGCCTCGTCGGCCACTGCGTGAACATGTTGCCGCTGCGCACGCGCGTGAACCCCGAGGCGGCGGTCGCGCAGCTCGTGGCTGAGGTTCGCACCACGCTGCTCGACGGCCAGGCGCACCAGCTGTTCACGATGGGGCAGCTCTTGCAGAAGCTGCCCATCGCGCGCGACCCGTCGCGGCTGCCGCTCGTGACGGTCATCTTCAACCTCGACCGCGGCTTGAGCCCCGAGGCGATGCCGTTCGAGGGGCTGGCTCCGGCGCTCGAGGGCAACCCGCGCCGCTACGAGCTGTACGACCTGTTCTTGAACGTCGTCGAGCTGGGCGGGCAGGCGAAGCTCGAGTGCCAGTTCAACTCAGACCTGTTCGACGTCGAGACGGTGCGGCGCTGGCTCGACGCGTACCGGCTGCTGCTGACGTCGATGGCCGAGGCGCTCGAGAAGGGCGAGGGCACGGTGGCGTCGTTGCGGCTCGTTTCCGACGCCGAGCTCGAATCGCTCGCGAGGTGGAATGGCGAGAGCGCGCTCGACGTCGACCCTTCGTTGACGGTGGTCGACCTGCTGGAAGCGCAGCTCGCGAAGTCGCCCGACGCGATCGCGGTCGAGAGCGAGGGGCGCAAGTACACGTACGCCGAGCTGCACGCGCGCGCCGACGCCATCGCGGCGAAGCTGCGCGAGCTGGGCGCGGGCAAGGGCACGCTCGTCGGCATCTGCCTCGAGCGCGGCGTCGACCTGGTGGCCGCGGTGGTCGGTGCGCTGAAGAGCGGTGCGGGCTACGTGCCGCTCGACCCGGGCTACCCGCCCGACCGGCTGGCGTTCATGGTCGACGACGCCAAGATCGCGGTGCTGCTGACCGAGAAGCGCGTCACCGACGACTTCACGCTGCCGGCGAAGCACACGCTGCTGCTCGAAGACGTGCCGGCCTCGGCCCCGCGCGCGCCGCACGGGGCTGGCCCCGAAGACGTCTGCTACGTCATCTTCACGTCGGGCTCGACGGGCAGGCCGAAGGGCGTGCTCTTGCCGCACCGCGCGACGGTGAACCTGCTCAAGAGCGTGCAGAAGACGCCGGGCATGACGGCGGCCGACACGGTGCTGGCGGTGACGACGCTGTCGTTCGACATCGCGGTGAGCGAGGTGCTCTTGCCGCTGACGGTCGGCGCGCGCATCGCGATGGTGTCGCGCGAGGTGGCGGCCGACGGGCCGCGGCTGCTCGAGGCGCTGAAGGCGTACCGGGCGAACTTCCTCGACGCGACGCCGTCGACGTGGCGGCTGCTGCTGGCGGCCGGGTGGCAGGGCGACGGGCTGACCAAGGGCATCTGCACCGGTGAGGCGATGCCGAGAGACCTCGCCATCGAGCTGGTGAAGCGGCTGCCCAGCGTGTGGAACGGCTACGGCCCCACCGAGACCACGGTGTGGAGCACCTTCTACGAGGTGAAAGAGCCGGTCGGTCGACTTCTCATCGGCCGCCCCGTCGCGAACACGCAGTGCCACGTGTGGGACGCGCGGCGTCAGCCCGTGCTGCCGGGGGTGGTGGGCGAGCTGTACATCGGCGGCCGCGGCGTCGCGCTCGGGTACCTGAACCGGCCCGACCTCACGGCCGAACGTTTCCGCGACGGCGTGTACAAGACCGGTGACCTGGTGCGCCTGCTGCCCGACGGCAACCTCGAGTGCCTCGGCCGCAACGACTTTCAGGTGAAGCTGCGCGGCTTCCGCATCGAGCTGGGTGAGATCGAAGACGCGCTGACGCAGCACCCGGCCGTGCGACAGGCCGCGGTGACGGTGCGCGAGCTGAGGCCCGGTGAGCCCGCCCTGCTCGGCTACTACACCGAGAAGGAAGGTCAGACCGTGACCGACCTGCACCTGCGCGGGCACCTGCGCAAGACGCTGCCCGAGTACATGGTGCCGCAGGTGCTGACGAAGCTCGAGGCGCTGCCGCTGTCGCCGGCTGGCAAGATCGACCGCAAGGCGCTGCCGTCGCCCGAGCACGTCGAGCGGGAAGACGTCGGGGTGCCTCCGCAGACCGACAACGAGAAGCTGGTCGCCGAGGTCTGGGGCCAGGTGCTCGGCATGTCTCGCTTCAGCCTCGACGACAACTTCTTCAACTTGGGCGGCCACTCGCTGATCGCGTTCAAGGTGATCGCCGAGCTCGAGAAGCGGGTGGGCAAGCGCATCGGGCCGCGCACGCTGATGTTGGGGACCTTGAGGCAGGTGGCGCACGAGCTGTCGACGGCTTCGGCTCCGGCGCCTTCTGCGCCCCGGCCGGTTCCTTCCGAGAGTCGTGGGCTTCGCGAGCGGCTGCTCGGGCGCGTGAAGAAGCTCGTGAAACGCTGAAGCGCGGGACAGCGGTCACGACGAAGCGAGCAAGTCACGGCAAACGGCGACGACCCGCGCAGAGGTGGGTCGCGCCGCGCCCGACCGACTCGCGGCATCGCCTTCGCGGCGGGTGTCGCCTCGGTCGAGACGTGGGATGTCTCGACGTGTCTTCCGAAGTGCCGTTTCAGATTTAGACATCCCATGGGATGTCTGTTTTTGAAACGGCACCCCGGCGGGGAGGTGCAGACATCCCACGTCTTGCGACGGACCGGCTGCAGCTACTGCACGCCGTCGAACGTCGCGACGCTGTCGTTGGTGAGCCCTGCACCATTCGCCTCGTCGGTGTCGAGGTGCATGTCGAGCGCGAACTGGGGGCTGACGCGCACGACGACGTCGCCGAACACGGTCTCGCGCTCGCCTTCGACGCGCACCCGAATGTGCGACTTGTCTTCGACGCCGATGCGCTTCGCGTCGTCGGGGTGCATGTGCACGTGGCGCTTCGCGAGAATGACGCCGTGGTCGATGGCGACGCTGCCCTTCGGCCCGCGCAGCGTGAGGCCCGGCGTGTTCTCGAGGTGCCCCGACTCGCGCAGCGGTGGGTTCACGCCGAGCGTGATGGCGTCGGTCTTCGCGAGCTCGACCTGCGTCTCTTTGCGCAGCGGGTTGATGATGGCGACGCGCTCGATCTCACCCTTCGGCCCGACGAGGTCGACGGTCTCGCGGCAGACGTACTGGCCGGGCTGTGAGACGGGCCGGCGCTCGGTGAGCTCGTAGCCGGCGCCGAACAGGGCGTCGCAGTGCGCGCGCGTGAGGTGCACGTGCCGCACGCTGACGCCGACGGGTATCGCGTGGCCGCCGATGCGCTGCCGCGCCGCGCTCGGGCCGACGGTGACGCGCACCACCTCGCGCGCGATCATCTTCTCTTCGTCGGTCGCCACGACGAGCACACGCGTCGGCGCGCGAGGCGCGGCGATGTCGACGACGCCCCCGGCCCCGCGCGCGTTGCACGCGGCGTTCTTCTCGGCGTCGACGACCACGCCCATGTACACGAGCGCGTCGCAGACGGCCGAGCGCACCTTCACCGCGTTCTCGCCGATGCCGCCGGTGAACACGATGGCGTCGGCGCCGCCGAGCACGGCCGCGTACGCGCCGATGTACTTCTTCACGCGGTGCACGAACATCTCGATGGCGAGGCGGGCGCGCGCGTTGCCGCCGGCCGCCGCGTGCTCGAGGTCGCGGAAGTCGGCCGAGAGGCCCGAGACGCCGAGCAGGCCGGCCTTGCGGTTCAAGGTCTCGTCGACGGCGTCGGGGCCCATGCCCATGCGGCCGAGCACGATGGCGAGCGCGGGGTCGACGTCGCCCGAGCGGGTGCCCATGACGAGGCCCTCGAGCGGGGTCATGCCCATCGAGGTGTCGACCGACTTGCCGCCGTCGATGGCGCAGACCGAGGCGCCGCCGCCGAGGTGGCAGGTGATGAGCTTCAGGCGCGAGAGGTCGGTCTTGAGAAACTCGGAAGCCGACTGGGCCATGAACTGGTGGCTGGGGCCGTGGAAGCCGTACCGGCGCACGCCCTTCTCGAGGTACAGCTCGTAGGGCACGGCGTACATGAACGCGTGGGGCGAGAGCTCGCCGTGAAACGCGGTGTCGAAGACGGCGACGTGCTTCGCGTCGGGCAGCGTGGCCTGGGCGGCCTCGATGCCGGCGAGGTTGGCGGGGTTGTGAATGGGCGCGAACTGGGCGCAGGTCTCGATGATGCGCTTGACGTCGTCGGTGATGAGGCAGGGCTGAACGAGCTTCTCGCCGCCGTGCACGACGCGGTGGCCGACGGCCTTCAGGTCGCCGACACCCTCGGCGGCGAGCTGCTTCAGCACGTGCTCGAGGCCGGCCTTCACGGTGGGGGCGTCGATGTTCGCCTCGCTCTTCGTGCTGCCGAGCCGCCACTTGTGGTGCGCCTTCGCCGAACCGACACGCTCGACGATGCCGCCGGCGATGATGGTCTCGGTGTCCATCTCGTAGACCTGGTACTTGATCGAGGTGCTGCCGACGTTGATGACGAGAATCTTCATGGCGCGGTCGTCTTAGCGCGCCGCGACTCAGGGGAGCAGGCTGTAGAAGCCGTCGCCTTCGCCGGGGTTCACGTCGGTGAGGCGGGTCGCGGTGCCGCCGCTGCTGCGCCACAGCTCGTAGCCCAGCCCCTCGCGCCAACCCCTCAGGTAGATCTGCCCGTCGATGACCACGGGGTCGTCGCAGTTGAGCGGGCCGGCGACGTTGATGAGAGGCTGCGTGCCGTCGGTCACCCACAGCGTGCCTTCGTGCGTGCCGCCGAGAACGGCGTAGAGCCGGCCGCCCGCGGTGAACATGTGGGTCGCCTCCGAGGTCATCGGCGGCGTGCCGACGAGAGGTGTCGTGCCTTCAATCGTGCCGTCGGTCGAAAACAGCCGAAAGCCGCCCGAACCCAAACCCCAGAACCAGAGCTTGCCGTTGAACACGGTGAGGTGGCCCGGGTCGCTGCCCGTGGTGCCGGGGTTGACGTCGAGAAAGAGCTGCGTGCCGGTGTCGGTGCCATCGGTCACCCACAGCTCGAGGCCATTCGCCATGCTGGCGTTTCTGAAGAAGGTCTTGCCGGCGAACGCGGTGAAGTTGGAGGCCGCCCGGAAGTTCCGGGCCCCGACCTGCGGCGCGAACTTCGAGGTACCGGCGGTCGTGCCGTCGCTCTTCCACAGCGAACGTGCGTCTTCGAAGCCCTGCGAGGTCGTGAAGTAGAGGGTCGAGCCGACTGCGGTGAGCGCGAAGGGCTCCAAGTCGAGGTCGGCGACTCGCGCGGTGCCGGCGCTGGTGCCGTCGGTGACCCAGAGGTCGACGCCGCTCGCGCTCAGCCCCGCGTAGTAGAGGCGGTCGTTCATCACCACGCCCGAGCCCCAGTACCTGAAGCCCATGTTCGACGCCGAGTCTCTCAGCATCACGGTGCCCGCGGCGGTGCCATCGGTCACCCACAGCACGCGATTGTTCACGCCATCATCGGCGGCGATGACTGCTTTGGCGCCGAGCGTGGCGAGCAGATACGGGTAGCTGCCGGCAGGCCCCGACCTGAGGTCGACGACCATGCGTGTGCCGGCGGTGGTGCCGTCGGTCGCCCACAGCTCGTGGCCGTGCTCGACGTCGTCGAGGCTCAAGAGGGTGAGCGCGCCGAGCCTGAGGGCGACCGAGCTGCTGATGGCGCCATTTTCGGTGCGCCGCTCGAGGTCGGCGGTCTGCTTCAGCGTGGTGCCGTCGAAGTCGTAGAGCTCGGGCCCCGTGATGCCGTCGGTCGCCTGCAGGTAGAGCTTGCCGCCGACCGCGCCGAGAAATTCGGGGGAGCTCGAGTTGGAGCCCGCGTAGAGATCTTTCACGAGCTGCGTGCCGGCCAGCGTGCCGTCGGTCTTCCACAGCTCGTACCCTTCGGGCCCGCCGAGGTGTGCGAACACGAGGCCCCCGGCGTACGGCGCGAGGAGCTGCGGCTGCTGCGCCTCGCCCGTGTTGTTCGGGTTGACGTCGCGCACCATGGCGGTGCCGAGCGCGGTGCCGTCGGAGCTCCACACCTCGTCGTTGTGAACGCCATCGTTCGACATGAAGTAGAGCCGAGAGCCCGAGACGGTGAGCTGCGTGATGGGCCGCTGGGTGAGCTGCGAGACGACGCCGTCGTAGCGGCACAGAACGGCGCTCGAGGTGCACGTGAAGTAGAAGGCGCCTCCCATCGGCAAGAAGGGCGCCGACGGCCGAGTCGCCGCGGGAATCACCTCGGTCGTGCCGGCAGCGGTGCCATCGCTCGCCCACAATGCGGTGCCGACGAAGAAGTAGAGGCGCGGCGTGACGCCGAAGGTGAAGGCGCGGTTCGGGCTGGCGGAGGCCGACCCTGGTACGAGGTCTTTCACCAACACCGTACCGTTCGCGGTGCCGTCGGTCTTCCACAGCTCGACGCCGCTGACACCGTCGTTCGCAGAGAAGTACAGGGCGCCCTGAAGAGCGGCGAGCGGCGACGCCGAGCTGCCGGGGGTGCCAGGGAGAATGTCCTTCACCAACACCGTGCCGACCGCGGTGCCGTCGGTCTTCCACAGCTCGGCGCCGCGGGAGTCGATCGCCGAGAAGTACAGCACCGAGCCCACCACGACGAAGCTGCCCGGCGCGCTCGAGGGGAGGCCGTCGTTGATGTTCCTCAGCAGGCCGGTGCCTGCCAGCGTGCCGTCGCTCTTCCACAGCTCATTGCCGTTGGTGACGTCGCGCCCCTGGAAGTAGACGGCGTCGCCCATCACCGCGAGCGTGCTGACGTTGAAGCTCGTGAGCTTCAGCGTGCCCGCCGGTGAGCCGTCGGTTCGCCACAGGCCGTCGCCCATCGCGTCGCGCGCCGAGAAGTAGAGCAGGCTGCCCGCAGCGGTGAGGTTGGTCGGGTCGCTGCTCGCCCTGCCCGGGTTGAGGTCTTTGAGCAGCACGGTGCCGGCTGCAGTGCCGTCGGTGCGCCACAGCTCGGTGCCCGCTGCGTGCGTGCTGGCGGGAAAGTAGAAGTTGGCGCCGGCGGCGACGCCGCGCTCGGGCTCGCTGCCGATGTTGGCGCGGGTGTTGACGTCTTTCACGAGGCGCGTGCCTTCTTCGGTGCCGTCGGTGGTGAAGAGCTCGAGGCCATGCGCGCCGTCATCGCCGACGAAGAGCAGCGTCGCGCGGCAGGTGATGGTGACGGTGGTGACGGCGGCCGAGACCGTGCCGGTGCCGCCGGCGATTCTGCAGAACTGGCGTGCCGGGTGCGCGGCGACGGTGACGGCATACGCGCCGCCCTGCGCGATGGGGGTGGCGAAGGTGAACGGGCCGTCGGCGCCGACGGTGAGCGCATCACCGCCGTTGTTGTGGAGCACGACCGTGCCGGTCAGCCCCGAGACGGTGCCGCCGACGGTGAACGTGGGGAGGCTCGAGCCGCCCGCGATCGCCGCGCCGCCACCGGCCGTCGCGGCGCCACCGCCGGTGGCCGAGCTCGAGCCGCCCGCAGTGCCCGAGCCGCCCGCGGTGCCTTCTTCACCCTTCGGCTTGCACGCGAAGGCGGTGACGGCGAGGGCTGAGATCAGAAGGAGCGCACGAGGAGCCATGCGGCGACCGTACGAAGCCATGCCGGGCCGCGACCATGGTCATTGTTGCACCGGCCGATCACCCGCCCTCGCAGTGCTTGAGCACCTCTTGCATCATGCGGCCGCACGACTCTCTCGGGCCGTCGTACGCCCCACATTGATCGCGCGCCCACGTGGCGGCCTTCATGATGTCGCCCGACTTCGGAGCGCCTTCGCAGAGCGCGGCCGCCTTCGGCGCCACCTTGAGGCACTCGCTCATGAAGACGCGGTGCTCGACCTCGTCCATGAA
>JAEUJP010000575.1 GCA_016793725.1 Myxococcaceae bacterium
TGCCTCGACCGTCAGCACACACTCGGAGTCGAGCTGCAGCGTCACCGCCACCTGCACCGAGCCCTTCGGCCCCTTCGGCAGCCCCTCGACGTGCACCGCCCCGAGAAACTCGTTCGCGCTCACGTGACCGTCTTCACCCTGGAAGATCATCAGCTCGAGCATCTCTTGGTTGTCGGTCTGCGTCGAAACGCCGAACGACTTCGACACCGGCAGCGGCGTGTTGCGCTCGATGATGCGCTTGAACGCGCCGCCCGGCATGCCGACGCCGATCGTCATCGGCACCACGTCGATCAGCACCACGCTCGACACCTTGTCGACCGTGCCCGAGTACAGCGCCGCCCCGAGCGCGACCGCCTCGTCGGCGTTCACCGACGCGTGCGGCGTCTTCTTGAACATCGCCTCGAGCTTGCGCCGCACCAGCGGCATGCGGCTCATGCCGCCGGCCAACACGATGTCGTCGACGTCGGCGGGCTTCACCTTCGCGTCGAGCAGCACGTCTTGCACCGTCGAGATGGTGCGCTCGACCAGGTCGGCGCACGCTGCTTCGACCTCGGCGCGCGTCACCGTGCACTTCAGGTCTTTCGGCGTGCCGCCCGACGGGTCCATCTCGAGCATCGGCAGGTGCACGTCGAACGTGTTGCGCTCTGACAGCGCGATCTTCGCCCGCTCGGCCACGTCGTTCACGCGCGACAGCGCGATCGCGTCGCCCCCGAACGGCTGCTTGTGCTGCTCGGCGAACTTCTGCAGCAGCACGTCGGTGACCTGGCCGTCGAAGTCGACGCCGCCCAGAAAGATGTCGCCGCCCGTCGCCATCACTTCGAACACGTTGCCTTCGATGCTCATCAGCGTCGCATCGAACGTGCCGCCGCCCAGGTCGAACACCAGCACCGTCTTCGCGAGCTGGCGGTTCATGCCGTAGGCGAGCGCCGCCGCCGTCGGCTCGTTCAGCACGCGCTCGACCTTGAGCCCCGCCATCGCCCCGGCGCGGCGCACCGCCTCGCGCTGGGGCTCTGAGTAGTAGGCCGGGCAGGTGACGACCGCGCGCGACACCTTCGTGCCGAGGTGCTGCTCGGCCATCTCGCGGCACTCTTGCAGCACGATGCCCTGCACCTCTTCGAGCGCGAGCACGTTGCCACCCAGCTGCACCGCGGCGCGGCCGTCGTGACCCGGCACGATCTGGTAGTGAAACCGCTCTTTCACCTGCCGCACCGTCGCGCTGTCGAAGTCGCGGCCCACCAGCCGCTTCGCGCCATAGATGCTGCGCGACGGGTTCAAGAGCATCTGCGACTTCGCCCGGTGCCCGACCAGCAGCTTGTCGTTCGTCGACAGCGAGACGACCGAGGGAATCGTGTTGTACCCGTCTTTCGACCTCAAGATGATCGGCTTGCCGTTCGCGAGCACCGCGCAGCACGAGTTCGTCGTGCCGAGGTCGATGCCGATGACCGGCCCCGTCGTCTCGATCTTCTCGGGCGGCTTCAGGTACACCAGCCCCGCCTTCGCCTTCGGCGCTTCGGGCGGCGCCACCGCCTCGAGCTTCGCCGGGGCCTGTACGACCTGCGGGGGCGGCGGCTCTGCCAGGCGTTGAATTTCGGGCAGCGGCGGCGGCTCGGCCGCAGGTGCAGGCGGCGGGGCTTCGGGCGGTGGCTCCAACGGCGCGATCGATTCGAAGTCGAGCTCGAGCGGCTTCGGCGGAGGGGGCGCGTCGATCTGCACGTCCAGGTCGAACGGGTCGAACGGCTTCTGCGCGGCCTCGGGGGGCTCGACCTCGATCGGTACTTCTTCAGGGGCCGGTGGCAACTCCGGCGGCCCCACGGGTATGCCCGCCATCAGCGTGTCGAGGGGTATGTCGATTTCACTCTCGGGGTCGGGCGGCGGTGGCGGCAGCAGCGGCTCGTCATCGAGCGGTATGTCGACGTCGTCTGAAGCTGGCGGAGCCGCCGCGACGGGAGCGACTGACGGCGCCACCGACGCGATGCGCGGGGGCAGCGGAGCTGCCGCCACCGGCCCGGGCGAAGGCAGCGGCGTGCGCGCGGTCATCATGCGCGCCACCACCACCTGGCTCGCATCGTCGAGCTTCATGAACTCGAGCCCCATGCCCGACGGCTCTGCCGGCGTCGCAGCCTCGCGCACCCACTTCACCTTCGCGGTGCCCTGCATGACGCGCTGCCCGTTCGCGATCTCGACCTTGAAGCTCAGCACCGTGCCGACCGCGAGCGGCTTCTTGCTGCGCACGAACATGCCGCCTTCGCTCAGGTTCGTCGCGTACTTCGCCACGAAGTCGTCGAGGCCCTGGTGGCCCAGCTTCACCAGCAGGCCCACCGCCTTGCGCTTGTTCTGCCGGTTCTCGGAGCCGTCAGTCACAGAGACCTCGGATTATGGACGGAACGAGCCGTTCCCGAGCGACGTTTTTCGTCGAGCCATGCTCCTTTCCCTGCTCCTCGCGGCCGCCGTCGACTACCCCGCCGCCCTCTCGAAGCTCGAGCAGACACGTGTTCAGCTGGCCGCGCAGAGTGGCCCCGAGCGCCTCACGAAGGCTCGCGCCGCGCTCCTCGCCACCTTCGACGCCTCGCTCTTCCCCGCCTGGGAGGGCACCCCGTGGAACTTCTACGGCACCAGCGAGACGCCCCGCGAGGGCCAGATCGCCTGCGGCTACTACGTCAGCACGTTGCTGCGCGACGCCGGCTTCAAGATCGAGCGCGTGAAGCTCGCCCAGCAGGCCAGCGAGCGCATCGTGAAGACGTTCGCCCGCGACGGCGAAATTCAGCGCTTTCGTCACGCGTCGCAGGCCGACGTCGTGAAGGCCGTGCGCGAGAGGCACGGGCCGGGCCTCTACATCGTCGGCCTCGACTATCACGTCGGGCTGCTGCGGCTCACGGCCGACGATGCCCGCTTCTGCCACTCGGCCGTGCTCGCCCCCGCGCACGCCACCTGTGAGAAGGCCGAAGACTCGGCCGGCATGGCCTCGACCTACCACGTCGTCGGCCCCGCGCTCGGCGACGACCGCATCTCAGACTGGCTCGCCGCGCGCGAAGTGCCGCTCAGGTAGCGCCCGGCCCCGTGCCCGACAGCTTGAAGATGACGTTCTTGCGCATCGGGTAGTTGAAGCAGACGAACACCACGAACGTGCCCATGAACGACAGCACCTCGGGCGGCAGCTGCGGCAGCACCTCGAGCAGCCCCTGGTAGATGAGCCAGTTCATCGCCAGCGTGACGCCCTCGAACACCAGAAACAGCTTCGCCTGCCGCGACATGCGGCCCGCCGTCGCACGAAAGGTGAAGGTGCGGTTGCCGAGAAACTGAATGCACGCTCCGGTCATGAGCGCCGGCGCCCGCGCCCACGCCGGGTCGACACCGAAGAGGCGCACGAGCGTCGTGAGCACGGTGAAGTCACCGGCCGTCGCGCAGCCCCCCACGATCAACGCGCGAGAAAAGCGAAACGCGCGGGCCGTCAGCGGCTCAGAGGTTGTCCCAGCTGTACCGTTCGGCATCGAGCGCGTGGTCTGCCAGCGACTTGATCAGCTCGTCGTCGTTGTCGTCGATCTTCGAGAAGTTGCCGTTCACCCGGCGGCGAACCTGCCCGCTCAGCACCTCGAGAATCTCGAGCTCTTTCGACGCCGCTGCCGCGCCCTTCGACTCGAGCGCGGTCGCGACCCGCGACAGCGTGCACGCGAACACGAACAGGTCGATCATCGCGTCGGCGAGCCGCTTCGAAGCGAACTGCTTGCCGATGATGTCTTTGCCGTGCTTGCGCAAGATGCGGTCGACCGCGCCCGCGAGCTTGCGCGTCAGGTCTTCGAACAGCTCGGCCTTCGGCTTCATCGCGGGCGGCAGCTTCGTGAAGCGCGTCTTTTCGGTCGCCTCGAGGCCCGTCGCCAGCGCCGCGCGCCGGCGCGCGTACTCAGACAACACGCCGAAGCCCTTGATCGGTGAGTCGAAGATGCCCTTGAGCGACGACGCCAGCTCTTTGAGCGAGCCGCCGACCTCGTTCATGGCGGTGAGCGCGATGAAGAGGCGCAGAATGTCGTTCGTGCCCTCGAAGATGCGGTTGATGCGCGAGTCGCGCAGCACCCGCTCGTAGGGAAACTCGCACATGAAGCCGTTGCCGCCGGCGATCTGCAGCGCCTCGTCGGTCGTGCGCCACAGCGCCTCGCTGCCGAACACCTTCGCGATGGCCCCCTCGACCGCGTAGTCTTTGATTCCGCTGTCGACGAAGTGGTTCACCATGTTCACCGTCGACTCGGTCGCGTAGCAGTCGACCACCATGTGGCCGAGCTTCTGCTTGATGAGCCCGAACTCCGAGATGGGCTTGCCGAACTGAACGCGCTCTTTCGCCTGCCGCGTCGACAGCTCGATCATCTTCTTCATGCCGCCGACCGTGCCGCCGCCCAGGCCGCTGCGGCCCGAGTTCAAGATGTTCATCGCCACCTTGAAGCCCTTGCCGACCTCGCCGAGCACGTTGTTCGCCGGCACCTTCACGTTGTCGAAGTGAACCGTCGTCGTCGACGACGCGCGCAGGCCCATCTTGTCTTCGTGTGGCCCGTTCGTGACGCCCGCCATGTCGCGCGTGACGATGAACGCCGTCATGTTGCCGCGCTCGGTCTTGTCTCCCGTCTTCGCGAACACGGTGAAGAAGTCGGCGATGCCGCCGTTCGTGATCCACAGCTTGTTGCCGTTCAGCACCCAGTGCTCACCTTCGCGCACCGCGGTCGTCTTGATCGACGCTGCGTCTGACCCGCTGCCCGGCTCGGTGAGACAGAACGCCCCGATCATCTCGCCCGTCGCGAGCTTCGGCATGTAGCGCGCCTTCTGCTCGTCGGTGCCGAACAACAACAGCCCGCGCATGCCGATCGACGAGTGTGCGCCGACGGTCACCGCGGTGCTGCCGTCGAACTTGCTGATCTCTTGCAGCGTGCGGCTGTACGCGGTGGCGTTCATGCCCATGCCCCCGAACTGCTCGGGGACCACGAGCGAGAAGAGGCCGAACTGCCGCAGCTCTTCGATGAACGCGGGCGGGTGCTGGCCCGCGCGATCCCACGTGCGGAAGTCTTTTTCGTGCGGCTTCAGCACCTGGTCGATCGACTGAAGAACGTTCTTCAAGAGCTCGACGTCTTTCGGGTCGGTCTTCGGGTACGGGAGTATGAGGTCTTCTTCGATGCGGCCGTAGCAGAGCGCCGTCATGAAGGGCGTGAACTTCTCTTCCGAAGCGGGTTTCATGGCCGCGTTCCTATATCTGCTTTTCACGGGTCGGGCTCGCAAGCGGGTCGGCCTGCGGCCTCTACGCCTGACGGCTACGCCCGCTTCTCGCCCTTCTTGAATTTTTCACGGGTCGGGCTCGCAAGCGGGTCGGCCTGCGGCTTCTACGCCTGACGGCTACGCCTGACGGCTACGCCCGCTCCTCGCCCTCCTTCAGCGGCCCGCGCCAGAGAGATCGATGTCGAGTGACTCGCTCGCGAATCGCCCCATGCGCTCGATGAGCTTTTCCCACCAGGGCAGCACGCTGATGCCCTGCCGGTCGGCCTCTTCTTCGAGGCGCTGCTGGCAGCCCAGGTCGCTGCACACGTGCACCCCCACGCTCTTCTTCGCGTTGCGGCGCGCCGTCAGCAGCCCCACCGTCGACCCCGACGAGCTCAGGTGGCACCAGTCGCACATCGCTGGCACCGCGGGCCCCGAGCCGCTGTTCGAGTCGAACACGATGCCCGTCGGCGCGCCGCCCGGCGTCGCGAACACCAGGTAGACGTAGGTGCCGCCCGGGTGCTTCCACGAGAGGTAGTTGCGCACGAACTGGGGGAGCCTGACCTCGGGCGTCAGCTGAACCAGCTTGCGGTCTTTCGGTCGAAACGCGTCGAGCAGGGCGGCTTCGTTGTCGAGCTTGAACATACGAACGTCATTCTAGTGCTACAGGGCCTGCCTCGCCGTGACCCTGCTTCGAGCCGCCGATATCTCGCTGTCTTTCGGCAGCCGTACGCTGTTCTCGGGCCTCGAGCTCGTCATCGAAGCCGGCGAGCGTGTCGGCCTCGTCGGCATCAACGGCAGCGGCAAGTCGACGCTGATGAAGGTGCTCGCCGGCGAGGTGAAGGCCGACAGCGGGCTGCTCCAGTTTCAGCGCGGCGCGCGCATGACGTACCTGCCTCAAGAGCCCGGGTTCGAGCCCGGCGCCACCGTGCGCGGCGAGCTCGAGGTCGCGCAGCGGCCCCTGCGCCAGGCGCTCGAAGAGCACGCGAAGCTCTCGCAGGCGCTGCACGACGAGAAGGCCCTCGCGCGCCTCGCCGAGCTCTCGGAGCGCATCGAAGCGCTCGGCGGGTGGGACACCGGCCACGAGGCGCGCACGCTGCTCGATCGCCTCGGCGTCAAAGACTGGGAAAGGCCCATCGCCGAGCTCAGCGGAGGCCTGAAGAAGCGCGTCGCCGTCGCCAAGGCGATGTTGTCGCGCCCCGAGCTGCTCATGCTCGACGAGCCCACCAACCACCTCGACGCCGAGACGACCGAGTGGCTCGAAGACGAGCTCGACCGGTTTCAGGGAGCGCTCCTGCTCGTCACCCACGACCGCTACTTTCTCGACGGCCTCGTCGACCGCATCGTCGAGCTGAGCGCGCAGGGCACCGTCAGCTACCCCGGCAACTACGACACGTACCTGCAGCAGAAGCTGAAGGCCGAAGAAGACGCGGCCGTCGCCCAGCACAAACGCTCGAGGTGGATCGCGCAAGAAGTCGCGTGGCTGCGCAAGGGCGTCGAGGCGCGCCGCACGAAGAGCCGCTCGCGCATCGAGCGGGCGCGCAAGCTGATGAGCGAGAAGGGCTTCGTGCCGCCGAAGGTGCCGCAGCTGCAGCTCGCTCCGGCGCCGCGCATGTCACAGACCGTCATCGAGGCGAAGGGCGCGGCGAAGTCGTACGGCGACCGGCGCATCTTCGACGGCGTGAACCTCATCGTGCAGCCCGGCGAGCGCATCGGCATCGTCGGCCCCAACGGCGCCGGCAAGACGACGCTCGTGCGAACGCTCATCGGCGAGCTGCAGCCCGACCGCGGCACCGTCACGCTCGGGCCCCGCACGCGCGTCGCCTACTACGACCAGCAGCGGCTCAAGCTCGACGACGGCGACACCGTGCTCGAGGCCGCCCACCACGACGAGTGGGTCGTGCTCGGCGATCGCAAGGTGCGCACCAGCGACTACCTCGACGACCTCGGCTTCCCCGTGCCCGCCCAGCGCATGAAGGTCGCGGCGCTGAGCGGCGGCGAGCGCAACCGCCTGCTGCTCGCGAAGCTGTTTCTCGAGGGCGCCAACGTGCTCGTGCTCGACGAGCCCACGAACGATCTCGACCTCGTCACGCTCACCGTGCTCGAGCAGCTGCTCGTCGAGTTCACCGGCGCCGTGCTGCTCGTCACCCACGACCGGTGGTTTCTCGACAAGGTCGCCACCTCGATTCTCGCCGTCGAGGGCGACGGCAAGGTGACCCGCTACGAAGGCAACTGGGAAATGTACCGCCGGCTGCGCGTCGAGCCCGCCAGAGCCGCCGCCGCGCCGGTCGAGAAGCCCGCCGCCGCAGCGCCAGCGGCGCCGCCGACCGCGAAGGCGCGCGCGAAGCTCTCGTACAAAGACCAGCGCGAGCTCGACGGCATCGAGGCCGCCATCGAAGCCGCCGAAGGCAAGAAGTCGGAGCTCGAGGCGAAGGTCTCGGCAGCGGCCACCAACGCGAGCGAGCTCGTGAAGCTCACCGCCGAGCTCGAGCGGGCGAGCACCGAGGTCGAGCGCCTGTACGCTCGCTGGCAAGAGCTGCAGAGCGCGACGGGCAGCTGAGCGCGGTTCGCCCAGCCGGCCCGTCGGCCCTCGCGTGCGCCGCTACTTCTGCGTCGGCGTTGAGCCCGTGCGCTTGCTGCTCGACGGCTCTTCGTCGCGCTTCATGCGCAGCTGGTTGTGCACGTCGTTCACGCCGCCGATCATCTCGATCATGCTCTCGAGCTGCCACTTGGCGCCGCGGTCGCGCACGGTGCCGGTCAGCGTCACCTCGCCGTTCGAAACCGAGACCTCGACGTCGCTCGCGTCGACGTTGCCCATGTGCCAGATGCGATCGCACACGTCTTCTTTGATGCGCTCGTCCGACCGCTTGTAGCCCTTCGGCCCGCGCGCGAACTTCTGCTCGGTCGTGCCCTGGCCCGCGTAGGGGTTGCGGTCGTTGCCGAACCCCGAGCTGCCGTACATTCGCCCCGTGGTCTGATCGCCCGAGTTGCCCCACCCCGCGCCGTGGCCGTAGCCGCGGTAGCCCGGCTCGTCGTCGCGATCGAAGTCACGGCCGTAGCGCTCCTCGCCCGCGTCGGGCCAGTCGCGGCTCCGCTCGTGCGGGCCGTAGCCGTAGCCGCGGGGCGGCATCGACTGGCCCGGCTCGAGCTGCCGGTTCTCGTCGCGGTCCCAGCCGTTGCCGGTGGGGCCTTCACGTTCCATCTCGTCGCGCCGCAGCGACTGTTGCCACTCCTGGCCCTGCTGCTGCCGCCCGCGCGGCTGCTGCCCGCCGAAGTGTTGGCCGCGCCGGCCCTGCATCGGGTTGCCGAGGTTGTTCTGCGTGCCGTTCGACCGCTTGTTGCCGTACCGCTGCTGCGAGAAGTTCTGCATGGTGTGCTCCTTGGGTGCTCGGGTGAACCGCCGGTGCGAATCGCCGGCGGGAGCGCGCACCCATGCACGCGCGTGACCAGCGCGCGGCACCAGCGCCGGCGCGGCAGCCGGTGTCACCCGAGCGGATCAATCGGGTTCAGCCGCTGCGCCGAGAAGTGACCGCCCTCGCGACGCCCGGCGTCACCGAACGCTCACAGAGACCGCACGGCCTCGTCTGCGAGCCCGTCGCCGCGCACGAACTCGCGGCAGAGCTTCTCGAGCCGTGACAGCTCGACCGGCCTGCCCGCGGCAGCGAGCGCCTCGGCCCACAGCAGCTTTTCTTTGCGCGCGAGCTGGCCGTCGACGATGCACGCGATGCCGAGCACCTGAATCGCGAGCCGCTGGTTCTGTTCCGAGAGCCCGCTCAGCGATCTCAAGAACTGACCGGGGTCGTCGAGCTCTTCTTTGCCTTCGTACTTCGCGTGCTCGGCGACGGCGTCGAACAGCGTCGCGAGGTTGGGGTGCAGGTCTTGGGTGCGCACGATCGCCGCGGCCACCGCCCGCAGCGCTGCGAGCCGGCCTGCGTCGTCGAGCTCGGCGTGGTCGGCGAAGAGCTTCTTCACGAGCTCTTTGATCGCCGACGGCCCCATCGCGCGCAGCCGCGCCTCGCGCATCACCCGCCAGCAGACGTAGCCGTTCCACGCTGCCGTCACCGGCACCGCCAGAAACGGCAGCAGGTTCGCCAGCGTCTGGCGCAGCAGCACGCGCGCCATCATTCGGCGAATCAGCGCCTTGAACAGGAAGTTCGTGATGCCGACCTTCGCCTTGTAGAGCAGCGACGCCGCGAGCAGCTTCCACCTGCTCGACTCGCGGCGCGGGTTGATGCCCCACCGGTTCTCGAGCGGGTTCGGAAGCTCGAGCGCCGCTCGAGCCAGCACCGTCGCCACCATCTGGTCGTCGTCGCGCTTGCCGTGAAACAGCTCGAGCCCCGCCTGGCGCGAGAGCTCGTGCACGCTGCGCAGCGTGTCCCAGTACAGGTAGGCGATCTCGGCCACCGCCGCGATCACCGTGAACGTGATGACGATGGCCCAGAACTCGATCGCGTTCTGCTGCGCGGCCGGCGCGTGCTCGCCCACGGTGTCGTTCGCGAAGACCTCGGCCGCGCCCGCAATCACCGAGCTCGCCGCGCCCGCCAGCGCCGCCCGCACCACCGCGTTGCGCGTCACCGACCACAGCGCGCGGCGCTCGCCCGCGTTCAGCACGTGCACCGCATCGCTCGACGCGACGTGCTCGGTGCGCGAGCTGCGGCGCTCGAAGT
>JAEUJP010000605.1 GCA_016793725.1 Myxococcaceae bacterium
AGGGTTCGAGCCCCCCGCACGCGCGTCGATGCGGCTGATGAAGTCGGGCGCGGCCCCCTCTTCGACCACGCCGTCGGGGTTGATGTCGGTGCGGCCCGGCAGCTCCATGATCGACTCGTCTTGGCACGGCACCGGCGTCGACGTGCACCGCGGCACGCCCGCGTCGTCGACGAACCCGCCCGCCGTCGCGCTGCCTCCGCCCGCCGTCGCTCCGCCGCCCGCCGCGCCCGAGCCGCCCGCAGACCCGCCCATACACACGCCCACGATGCACTGCTGACCCGTGCCGCACGGCGCGCACGCCTGGCCGGGCCGGCCACACTCTTGCTCGGTCGGCGCGATGCACAGGCCCGACGCGTTGCAACAGCCACCGAGGCAGTTGCTCGCGTTGCAGGTGCCTGGGGAGCTGCAGCCCCCGAGCATGACGAGCGCCGCGACGTTGACGATGATGAGCGAATACCGGAGCATGGGAGCCCACTTGCTACTGAGTTTGATTCTCATCGTCAATTCGACCGTCCCTCCCGAGTGGGTCACTGCGCACGCGATCGTCGGGTTCGAGCCGGGCGCTGACGTGATCGGGGTTCTACGCGAAGCCGAGGTCGCTCCGCTCGCCGAGATCTTCCCGACGCGGCGCATGTGGCGGGTCAAAGACGCCACCGGGCGCCGCAACGGGCTCGAGCTCGCCGCCGCCCTGTCGGGCAGGCCGGGCGTCACGTTCGCCGAGGCCGACCTGGTCGTGCCGCGCACGCGCGAGTCGATTCCCGTGCCGCCCAATGATCCCAGCTACCCGGCCCAGTGGTACCTGCCGATCGTGAAGATCGAGGGGGCCTGGCGCCACACCACCGGCTCGCCCAACGTGACGATTCAGGTCATCGACAACGGCTGCGACATGACCCACCCCGACCTCGCGCCCCACGTGCTGCAGGGCCGCGACGTCGTCGACGGCGACGATGATCCCCAGGTGACCGAGAGCGGCAACGGCTCGGGGCACGGCACCGCGTGCGCCGGCATCGTCGCCGCCGTGGGCCACAACGGCCTCGGCATCGCGGGCACCTGCCCCGAGTGCAAGGTGCGCTGCGTGCGCATGCTCGACAAGACCGTCAACGTGCCCATCTCGGCCGACGTCGAGGCCATGCGCTTCGCCCTGCTCCACCCCGACGTCGCCGTGGTCTCGAACAGCTGGGGCTTCACGACCGCGATTCCCGTGCCCACCTCGCTGCGCATGGCGATCGAAGACGTCTCGCGCATGGGCCACGGCGGCAGGGGCGCGCTCGTCGTGTTCGCCGCCGGCAACGAGAACCGCGAGCTGCTCTCGACCGAGCTGCACTCGATTCCCGAGGTGCTGACAGTCGGCGCCACGAACAACTTCGACGAGTCTGCGCCGTTCACGAACCGCGGCGAGGCCGTCGACATCTCGGCGCCCACCGGCTCGGTGACGCTCGACCCGGTGGGTGACGCCGGCGAAAACGCCACCGACTACGTGTCGAACTTCGGCGGCACGTCGGCCGCGTGCCCCGTCGTCGCGGGCGTCGCCGCCCTGCTCTTCGCGGCGAAGCCCGACGCCACCTCGGCCGAGGTGTTCGACGCGCTCGTGAAGACGGCGCGCCAGTCGCCCTACGCGACGCCCGACGTGCGCGGGCACGATCTCGAGTACGGCTACGGCATCGTCGACGCGCGCGCCGCGTTGGAGCGCCTGCTCGGCATCGACGCCGGCACCGACGCAGGCTCGCCAGACGCGGGGCTCCCCGACGCAGGGCCCCACGACGCCGGCCCGATGATGACCGCCGACGCCGGGCCGGCGCCCACCGACCCGCCCAAGGGCTGCGGCTGCAACGGAGCGCACGCCCCTTTGGCCTTCGCCGCCTGGGCGCTGGCCGTGGCGGTCGCGCGCAGGCTCCGCACCGTCACGCGCTGAACCGCGCGAAATTGCGCAGCGCCTCGCGGGGCATGTGTGATGCACAACCCCCTGGAGCCATGAACATGCTCCGATTCGTGCTCGGGGCGGCCGTGTCGCGGCTGCTCGCCAGAACTCCGACCCCCGGGTGGACGGCTACGGTGCCGCGGCCACGGCTCCGCAGAAGGCGCCGCCCTTCACGACGCGGCACACCCGCTCGATGACCTGGTCGGCGATGAAGCGCTGCGTCTGAGAGCTCGGGTGGCCGACGCAACCGAAGCCGTAGCCCTCGGGTACCGGGTCGAGCACGATCGTGTCGTCGAGCACGGCGCTCTTCGGCTCGAGCGCGAGCTGCACCAGCTGCGCGTTCGGGTACGCCGCGCGCACCTTCGACAGAAACACCGCGTAGCCAGCCTTGAAGTTCGGGCCCGCATCGCCCGACCAGAAGTCGTTGGCGCCGAGGGCGACGAACACGAGGTCGGGCGCGGGCTCGGCCGGCTTCCACAGGTCGGGCACGGTCGGGCCCGGCCGGTCGCCCCAGTTGCGCACCACACCCTTGCCCGACCAGGCGACGATGCGCACGTCGGCCTTCAGCGAGAGGCCGACGAGCCAGGGGTAGGCGGCCGTGACGGCCTGGGTCTTCGTCGAGAACGGGCACGGATCCTGGCCCTCGACGCCGAACCCGGTGGTCATCGAGTCGCCGATGAACTCGATGAGGGGCTGCGGCTGCCACGGCTCGATCTTCGCCCCGGGCGGCAGCTCGAGCTCTTCGAGCCGCGCCGCGCCGATCATCGCCTCGCTCTGCCGCACGACGGTCAGCCGGTGGGCGCCCGGCGGCACCACCTGTTCGAACACCAGTGAGCCGTCGTCTTCCGCGTAGAGCTGGCGCGAGGTGCCGTCGAGCTCGACCTGCAGCCGCACCGGCTGCCCCGGCCCCTCGGCCGTCGCCGGGCGCTCGATCTGCCGAAACGCCGCCCGCACCTTGCCGCTCCCCGTGAACTTCACCGACAGGCGCGACGCCGACCAGCTGAAGCTTCCGTCGCCCTCGAACCGCCCGACCCGGTACACGCCGTCGAGCGGCACCCGCACCGGCGCGCACGCGACGACGAGAAGAACGACCGGCAGCCACCCTCGCATGGAGCGCACTGCTAACAGCCGGCCCCGCACATCTCACCTGCGACTTCGTATGGGGTCTGCGGGTTACGTCGTCGGCTTCTTCGGGTACGGCTCCATCTTCAGGCGCTCGACCGGCTGACCGTTCTTCAAGTGCGACGACACGATCTCGTCGACGTCGCCCGCGGTCACGTTCCCGTACCAATAACCTTCGGGGTAGACGACGAGCGTGCACCCGCGCTCGCACGCGTCGAGGCACTGCGCCTTGTTGATGCGCACGTCTTTCACCCCGTGCGCGTCGCACGCCCGCTTGAACAGCGGCGGCAGCTCTTCGGCGCCCTTCGCCGCGCAGCTCCCCTTCGGCGACTCATCGGGGCGGCGGTTGATGCAGACAAAGACGTGGCGGGCGTAGGGCGGCGGCATTTTTTTTCGGCTCCTCTGGCGTGCTCTTACCCGTTGTGCGCGAGCCTGCAAAACGCAACGCGCGCCCGACTGAAGGGCGTCGCAGACCGGCTCCCTGGGGGAAATTGATCAGGCCTCCACCCACACTGATTGTCAAACGGCATCGGCCGGCGGCAACCCCCCGCCCCGCGTCTCGACTTCGGTCTGCGCCCCGCGGAGGGCCTCTCTCGCGACGACTTCGCCCTACACAGACCCCAGATCGATCGGAGGCCGATTTACCGGCCTCGGGCCGGTGTAGGCGACTTACCCACCCGCATCTGACCCGCTAAATATTGGGTATCGTCGAAGATTTTGACACAACATCTGGGGGCTACAAGTTGACACGACGATGTCACATGGGTACAAAAGCGGCCGTTCTGCTGGAGGGGCATCGCGCGTCGGGTTACGTCCTGTAGGTGACACGACGCAAAACTCGTACCTTTCGCACATTTTTCCCCTCAATGCCCTCCCACCAGCGCTGCTGGCCCTGACCCACACCCTCTGTAAACCTGAAAACTGGAGAAACCGTATGGAGCGAGAGCCGACCTCCAAAGTGCCCGCAGCGAACCCGGTGGCTGCGGCCGAGCTGAAGCTCGCGGGCAGCAAGGGGCGAGGGCCGGCGCAGGTGACGGGCCTGACGGTGCCGCGCTACTTCACGACGGCGGGGGTCGACCCGGCCGACGAGATCGTGTGGGAGCTGCGCTCGTCGGCCATCACCGGCGAAGACGGCAAGGTGGTCTTCGAGCAGAAGAACATCGAGGTGCCGAAGTCGTGGTCGATGCTCGCGACCAACGTCGTGGCGTCGAAGTACTTTCGTGGCACGCCGGGTACGCCAGGCCGCGAGAGCTCGGTGCGCAAGCTGGTGGCGCGCGTCGCCGACACCATCACGTCGTGGGGCCAGCAGGGTGGCTACTTCGCGAGTGAGACCGACCGCGCGTCGTTTCACGCCGAGCTGACGCACCTCTTGCTGCACCAGAAGGTCGCCTTCAACTCGCCGGTCTGGTTCAACGTCGGGGTCGAAGAGCACCCGCAGTGCTCGGCGTGTTTCATCAACTCGGTCGACGACTCGATGGACAGCATTCTCACCCTCGCGAAGACCGAGGGCATGCTGTTCAAGTACGGCTCGGGCACGGGCTCGAACCTCTCGGCCATTCGCTCGTCGCGCGAGCTGCTCGCGGGCGGCGGCACGGCCTCGGGGCCGGTCTCGTTCATGAAGGGCTTCGACGCGTTCGCCGGCGTCATCAAGTCGGGCGGCAAGACGCGGCGCGCGGCGAAGATGGTCATTCTCAACGCCGACCACCCCGACATTCTCGACTTCGTGAAGTGCAAGGTGAACGAAGAGAAGAAGGCGTGGGCGCTCATCGACGCCGGCTACGACCCCTCGTTCAACGGTGAGGCGTACGCGTCGGTCTTCTTCCAGAACTCGAACAACTCGGTGCGCGTCAGCGACGACTTCATGAAGGCCGTCGTCGACGACAAGCCCTGGTCGACGCGCGCGGTGCGCGGCGGCCACGTGATGGACACCCTGCCCGCCCGCCAGCTCTTTCGCGAGATCAGCGAGGCGGCGTGGCAGTGCGGCGACCCCGGCCTGCAGTTCGACACCACCGTCAACGCCTGGCACACCTGCGCCGGCACGGCGCGCATCAATGCGTCGAACCCGTGCAGCGAGTACATGTTCCTCGACGACACGGCCTGCAACCTGGCGTCGCTGAACCTGATGAAGTTTCGCCACCCGGTCGACGGCGAGCTCGACGTCGAGGCCTTCCGCCACGCGGTCGACGTCACGCTGCTGGGCATGGAAATCGTGGTCGGCTTCTCGAAGTACCCGACCCCGAAGATCACGCAGAACTCGTTCGACTACCGCCCGCTCGGCCTCGGCTACGCGAACCTCGGCGCGCTGCTGATGGCGGCGGGGCTGCCGTACGACTCCGACGTGGGCCGCCACTACGCGGGCGCCATCACGTCGCTGATGGCGGGCCAGGCGTACCTGCAGAGCGCCCGCATCGCCGAGCGCATGGGCACGTTCGCCGGCTACGCGAAGAACGAGGAGTCGATGCTCGGCGTCATTCGCAAGCACCGCAAGGCGGCATACCAGCTGCCCACCGAAGGCGTCGCGGCGGCGCTGCACGAAGCCCAGAAGCAGGTGTGGGACGGCGCGCTGCAGTGGGGCGAAGAGCACGGCTACCGCAACTCGCAGGTCACGGTGCTCGCGCCGACCGGCACCATCGGCTTCATGATGGACTGCGACACCACCGGCATCGAGCCCGACATCGCGCTCATCAAGTACAAGAAGCTCGTCGGCGGCGGCATGCTGAAGATCGTCAACAACACGGTGCCGCCCGCACTGTCGAAGCTCGGCTACAGCGCCGCGCAGGTCAACGACATCGTCGCCTACCTCGACAAGGCCGAGACCATCGAGGGCGCGCCGCACCTCAAGGCCGAGCACCTGCCCGTCTTCGACTGCGCCTTCCGCCCGGCCAAGGGCACGCGGTCGATTCACTACCTGGGTCACCTGCGCATGATGGGCGCCGCGCAGCCGTTTCTCTCGGGCGCCATCTCGAAGACCGTCAACCTGCCGAACGAGGCGACGGTCGAAGACATCGAGGCCTCGTACCTCGAGGCGTGGAAGCTCGGCCTCAAGGCCGTCGCCGTCTACCGCGACGGCTGCAAGCGCTCGCAGCCCCTCAACGTGTCGAAGAAGGCCGAGAAGGTCGCCGAGGCGCCGGCGCCGCAGGTCATCGTCGAGCGCGTCGCGCGCCGCCGCCTGCCCGACGAGCGCGAGGCCATCACGCACAAGTTCAGCGTGGCGGGCCACGAGGGTTACCTGACGGTCGGCAAGTACGAAGACGGCTCGCCCGGTGAGCTCTTCATCACGATGTCGAAAGAGGGCTCGACCGTCTCGGGCTTGATGGACTCGTTCGCCTGCGCCATCTCGCTCTCCCTTCAGTACGGCGTGCCGCTCCAGGTGCTGTGCGACAAGTTCAGCCACATGCGGTTCGAGCCCAGCGGCTTCACGGGCAACCCCGACCTGCCCATCGCGAAGTCGATCAGCGACTACATCTTCCGCTGGCTCGCGCTGAAGTTCTTGCCGCGCCAAGAAGCGCTCGATCTCGGCGTCGAGCCCAAGATCGGTGACGAGGCCCCGGCCGAGCCGCGCGAGGCGAAGCGCGCCCCCGCACCGGCGCCCGCGACGCCCTCGAGCCAGACGCGCCAGGCGTTCTTGAACCAGGCCGACGCACCGCCGTGCCACGTCTGCGGCACCATCACCGTGCGCAACGGCGCTTGCTACAAGTGCAACAACTGCGGCGCCACGAGCGGCTGCAGCTAGAGATCCTGAGGCTCCGCGCCTCTGGCGCGGAAACGGGAGCGCAGTGACCAGGAGCTTCTGGGTCGGAGGGGCGCTGTGACAGGCCCCGACGGGGAACGAAAGATCCCTGTCGCTCCACCCGATGAAGGCCCAGGGAGGGGGAAGCGGCTCCGGCGACTCGTGCGCCGGGGCCGTTTCTTTTCGTGGCGAGGCTCGACGCTACGGCCCGCGCAGCATGCGCACGACCGTGCCGTCCCAGCTCGACGTCGTCGGGTTGAACGTCGAGCCCGTCAGCAAGAGCTCACCCGGCCGGCCGCGCACCCCCATGACCTGAAACTCCGGCGCGCCGAGGCCCAGGTCGAAGTTCGTGTCCAACGGAGCCCACCCCGCTGCCGTCTTGCGCATCAGCGCGCCGCGGCCGCCGTAGGCCCAGACGTCGTCGACCCCGAGCACCCGCACCTCGTTGTACGTCTTCTGGTTGTCGGGAAACGCGCGCGACCACCCGCCGTCGCTTCTCCGCTCCCAGACGCCCTGGTCGAGCGTCGTCGCGTACAGCACGTCGGGCTCGAGGCCGTGAATCGAGTTCACCTCGCCGCTGCCCACCACCGTCGCCGACTCGAGCGTGCCATCGAGCCGATAGATGTCGCCGTCGTTGTTTCCCACCCAGACTCCTGCATCCATCGCGAAGATCGCCGCGATGCCCGAGCTGCCCACGCCGTACGACTCCTGGCCGCCGTCGGGCAGGTAGTGGCACACCGCGCCGCCACTCCCGCCCGCCCACAGCTCACCCGGGCCGGGCGAGAACAGCGAGATGACCGTGAAGGTGGCGCCGCCGCACGTCGTGGGCATCGGCGTGTGCTGCGTGCCGAGCACTCGATAGAAGCCCGTCTGGCTGTCGGTCACCCAATGCTCGTCGGCACGGCCATCGGCCGCGGGCCACGAGTTGAGCAGCAGATTCGACGCCGCGACCAGCCCGCCGTCTCGCACGCTCACCGTCGCCTTGCGGTCGCGCCAGCAGTACGCCCGCAGCCGCGTGAGATCGTCGAACACCGGCGCCTGACAGTCGACCGTGTCGTTCGAGAAGCCCGACGGCAACGCGAACCGCTCGACAAGGCAGAATGGCTGCGCGCACGTCGCGCCTCCCCCCGCCGTCGCGCCTCCACCCGCCGTCGCGCCTCCACCTGCCGCGCCTCCGGCGGCCTCGCCGCCGCCCGCCTCGGCGCCCCCCGCCAGACTCCCGGCATCGGAGCCCGCATCGCGCAACATCGCCACCCGGTCATCGAACTCCTGGTCGAAGTTCGGGCACCCGCTGAGCGCGAGCACCAGCGCGAGCCGCTTCACGGCCACCTCCCGGTGAGCCCGAAGGTGGCGCCTCCGGGCACGAGGCCTGCCGAAGGCTGCAGCGTGTCGTCGTGCGGGTCGCCGAGCAGGAGCAGTAACGCGCCGGCCGCGATCAGCACGCTGCCCGCACCGAACAGCGTGCCGCCCGCGATCTGCCAGAACTTGCCTTCGTCTCGAAAGAAGTCGGCCTCTTCGACGGTCGCGGCGCTCCGCAGGGCCACCAGGTTGGCGTCGGCCGCGAGTGTGCACCCCACCGCCGCGGCCACCCCCACGATGCCGAGCCCGACCACACCGATGCCCACCGGCTTCACCCACCCGCGGTGCAGCGGCCGGCGCTCGACCTGGTACGGGCCCGGGTCGAGCTGCGGCAGGCTCAGCGCCACCGACAGCTGCCGCGCCAGCACCCGCCCCCCTTCGTGCAGCAGCGGCCGCGCGTCGGGCCCGTCGGCGTTGAACTGGGCGAGGCTCTGCCCCGACTTCGAGATCACCTTGAGCGTGACCACGTACGCGGCCCCGAGCTTCGCGACGTCGCCCATCACGATGCCGTCGACGCCGAGCGCGCCGGCGAGCTCGGCCATGCAGGCCGCGTCGCTGCACCCCACGAGCCCGCGCTGCCGCTCGAGCCCAAGCGCGAGCCCGACGTCGCGCGACGTGGTGACCTTCAGCCCCAGCGTGCCGAGCCGCTGCGCGAGCAGCTCGGCGTAGAGCGCCCCCTCACCCTCGGCGAGGTTGACGGCGTTCAGGCCCGGCAGCGCGAGGGCGACCGGAGCGGCCGCAGCAGCGGCGACCTCGAGCAGCACGGCGAGCAGCATGCCCGCGCGACGGTAGATCAGGTTCGCGCCCTGCGCTCGATTCGGCGCACGGTCGCGCGCACGAAGCACGGCAGGCCCACCACGCTGCGCCAGTCGACGTCGTCGGGCAGCGCGAGGCCCGAGAACCAGCCGCGCGGCGCCGTCGCGAGAATCTCGCGCACCTGCCCTTCGCTGAACGACGCGTTCAGCTCGCTGCCCGGGTAGAGCTCGACGTCGCGGTAGCTGCGCGTCAGCAGAATCGACCAGTTCGACGGCGAAAACGGCATCGGCGCGAGCTGCAGCTCACGAAACGTGGGCGCGCCCTGCGACTCGGCCAGAAGCAGCTCGCTCAGCTCGAGCCACCCCGAGTGCAGCACCAGCCGCTGGAGCTTGTGCGCGAGGTGCGTGCGCTTGATGACGCTCAAGTTCTGCGGCGAGCTGAAGCGCCCCGGCTCGTGCGCGAGGCGCAGCTCTCTCACCGTCGCCAGCGCCGGCGCGTCGAGCGTCTCGCCGAGCACGCGCTCGCTCACGCCGCTGACGCCCAGCACGCGGAGCCGGCCGACCGCCCGGCCCTTCAGCGCGAGCGCCAGCAGCGTCTCGTCGTCGACCTCGGTGAGCGCCTCGACCACGTGGCACCGCTCGATGAGCTCGGCCGGCGCGCCCGAGAGGCGCCGCACCGCCGCCCAAACGGGGTGCGGCAGCGACGCCGTCAGCGCCGACTGCGACCGCACCTGAACCCGCGCCGCCGAAAAGACGCCCTTCTCGAAGACGATCGACGAGGGCACGAGGTTGATGAACACCTCGTCGGGCAGCCACTGCCTCACGTTCGCCCTGAGCAGCAGGGCCTCGCGCGAGAGCTCTTCGTCGCTGCGCTCGGCCTTCAGCTGCAGCGCCATCAGCTCACCCCGCGGGTCGCCCCGCTCGAGCAGCCAGTCGGCGAAGACGGTCTTCAGGCCGTCGTCGTCGGGCCGCGCCGCGATCTCGACGAGAAAGTCGTCAGCGGTTCGCGCGCTCGCCACGGGAAAGGAACCTTGTGCGCAGCGCCGGTGTCGGTCAAACGTGAAGTCGCTCGCCGCGCTCGCCGCCGTCTGCCTGCTGGGCGCGGTCGTGTACGCCGGCGCCCCACCCGGCGAGGGGGTGCCGACGTTCGAGCCCGCTGCGCCCGCCGCCGAGGCACCCACCGTGGTCTTCGAGCCTCAGCCCGAACCGTTCGAGGCGATGACCTCGGCCCTGGCCCTCGCCGCCCCGCCCGAGCCCGCGCAGGTCGAGCCCGGTGACCTGGCCGACTCGGCGATGTTGCTCACCGGCCGGGTGACCCCGCGCAGCGGCACGCAGCCCGACGTCACGGTGCTCGCGCAGTCGGAGTGCCCCAACAAAGACGAAGACTGCGCCGTAGAGCTCGTCGAGACCCAGGCCGACCCCGAGACCGGTGAGTTCACCATCGAGATAGGCCCCGGCCGCTGGCGGCTCGTCGCGCGCGCCGAGGGGTTCTTGCCCGCAGCCGAAGAGGGGCTCACGCTCGCGCCGGGCGAGGTGCTCGGCGACATCGTGATGCTGCTCGAGCGCGGTGACCGAATCACCGGCCGGGTCTTTCACGAGGGCGAGCCCCTCGAGAGCATCGGCGTGGTCGCCATGGCCGACGGCTGGGTGCGCACCGCCACGACCGACGCGCTGGGCCGCTACGAGCTCGTCGGCCTGCCGCCCGGCGAGTACACGGTGCAGGCACACGGGGGCCACTTCGGGGGTGACGAGAAGCGCGCGAAGACGGGCACCACCGTCGACCTCGACCTCGGCCACCGCGAGAAGGTGCGCGGCCGCGTCGTCGACGCGCGCGGCATGCCGGTCGAGGGTGCGGCGATCTACTCGGACTTCGACGAGATCACCCGCAGCGACAGCGACCCGCTGCCCAACACCGACGCCGCCCTCATCGGCCTGGGCGCCCACGGCTGCGCCCCCTCGCCCGCCTGCTACCAGCGCGCGGTGACGGGGCCCGACGGGCGGTTCGAGGTCTCGGCGGCCCCCGGCGAGCAGCTCGTGCTCGGGGCGCGCGCCGGCACGCGCTTCGCGCTGGCAGACGCGCTGAACCCCGGCGACGACGTGACGCTCGAGCTCAGAGAGCCGCGGCAGCTGCGCGTCGTCGATGCCGACCGGAACCCGGTCGAGGGCGCCGAGCTCGAGATCGCGCCGTTTCAGCGCTTCTTCGGCGCGCCGCTGCCCTCGAACGAGAACGGCATCGTCGAGGTGCCCGACCTCGGCGATCTGAGCCTGACGCCGCCCGCTCAGCTGTACATCGAGGGTGAGGGTGAGGCGCCGCCGTGGAGCCTGCCGGTGCCGCCCCGGCGGGTGCCCTACGAAATTCTCATCGAGTGAGCTCGGCCTTGAGCTGCTTCGCGTCGGCGTTCTTCGGGTCGACCTTCTGCACGCGCTCGACGGCGGCCAGCGCCGCCTCTCTTTCGCCGCGCTGCCAGGCCGCCCGCGCCGCCTCGAGGGGCCCCTTGACGTAGCGCTCGATCACCGGCTCGGTGAGCTTGCCGGGCTTGTCGGGTGAGATGGTGCGATCCCACTCCAGGTACGACTTCGCCTCGGGCAGCGTGAGCTGGTCGTTCTTGTGAATCAGCGCCTCGTACTCGACGAGCGCGCGGTAGAACGGCTCACACTTCTTGCGGCCGTCGGTCTGAATGCAGCGAATCGCCGCGTCGATGGCCCGCTTCAGATCACCCGCCAGAAAGAACAGCTGCGCCATCTCGCGCGCCGTCGGCGGCTTCGCCTCTGCGCCCGCATCGGGGGCGCCCGCAGCGGGAGCCGGCGCGGCAGACACCATGATGACGAGGAGCGCCCACATCAGTACGCGTTCTTGCTCAAGAACCCTCCGAACGCCGTGCGGAGCACGATCTTCAAGTCGAGGAGCAGCGACCAGTTCTCGATGTAATAGAGGTCGTACTCGATGCGCTTCTGCATCGAGGTCTGGCCGCGCAGGCCGTTCACCTGCGCCCAGCCGGTGAGGCCCGCCTTCACCATGTGCCGCAGGTGGTAGCGGGGAATCTGCTTCTTGAACTCTTCGATGAACACGGGCCGCTCGGGGCGCGGGCCGACGAGCGACATCTCGCCGATCAGCACGTTGAAGAGCTGCGGCAGCTCGTCGAGCGAAGAGCGGCGCAAGAACGTGCCGACCCACGTGCGGCGCGGGTCGTACGGGCTCGCCATCTGCGCCCCCTCTTCTTCCGCGTCGACCGACATGGTGCGGAACTTGAGCATCTCGAAGGTGCGCCCATCCATCCCCATGCGCTCCTGGCGGTAGAGCACCGGCCCGCGCGACGTCAGCTTCACCGCCAGGGCGATGAGCGCGAGCACCGGCGACGCCACCACCAGCGACAGCAGCGAGAACGCGACGTCGAACGCGCGCTTCAAGACCACGTTCCACCCGTGCAGGGGGGCGCCCTGCAGCGAGATGATCGGCAGCCCGCCGAACTCTTCCAGCCCCGAGCGCAGCGTGCGGTACTGGTACAGGTCGGGCACCACCTTCACGTCGACGGTGCGCTGGGCCAGCTTTTCCATCAGCGGCTTCACCAGCGCCTGATCGTCCATCGGCAGCGCGATGATCACCTGGTCGACCGGCGTCGCATCGAGCACCGCGTCGACCTCGGCGATCAGGCCCACCACCTTCGCCCCGCGCACCACCGTACCGACCTTCTCGGGCTTGCGCGTGAGCACGCCGGTGACCGTGAAGCCGAGCTCGCGGTGCTCGTCGATGGTCTCGATGACCCGCTGGCCGAGCTCGCCGGCCCCGACCACGAGAATCGTCTTCAGGTTGAAGCCGCGCCGCCGCAGCGAGTTGAACGCCGCACGAAACGCGAGCCGCACGCCCGACACACCGACGAACGCGTAGACCATGAAGATCGCGATGGTCATTCGCGAGTAGCGCTCCGACACGAAGTAGCGCACCGCGACGAGCAGCAGCGTCGCGAACAGCGTGGCCTTGAAGATCTCGAACACCTCGCCGATGTGCGACCGCGCGCGGTTCGTCGTGTAGAGGTTCGCCTGGCGAAACGTGACGGGGAAGACGATCAACACCATCGCGAGCGACGTCAGCGTGTCTTGCAGCGGCGGTATCGACTCGTGCGGCAGCCCTGAATAGAAGCGCGTGAAGTACGCGGCCCAGAACGCGGCCACCAGCACGCTCAGGTCGGCGAGCAGCTTGATCGAGTTGTAGAAGCCCTGAAAGCGGCTGAACACGGTTCTGCGACCTGCTCTAGCCTACTTCGGGGCCTTCGCGCACTTTCCCCCCTGGCAGACCGCCCTCTGCGGCTTCTCGGCGGCACACTTCGCCCCGCCGCAGCCTTCTTTCGGCCCGCACGGGCCGACCGCCATGCAACGCCGCCGCTCGGCCTCGGCCTCGGCCTTCGTCATCGCCTCGTCGACCTTGCAGCACTCGCAGCTGCAGCGCTTGCGCAGCACACACTCGGCGTCGGTGCTGCAGGTGCCGGTCGACAGGGCGAGCGAGAGCAGGAGCGCGTACATGGCGACGAGTCTAGACCCGCGTTCAGCTCAACTGCCGCGCGGCGACGGCTGGCTCCAGCCTGGCGCCACCACATCGAGCTGTGCGCGCATGCCCGCGAAGAAGTGGGCCTTCGAGAACCTCAGCGCGTTCTCACGCATGGCCCCTGGCGACAGCCTGCCCTCGAGCTGCTCGACGAAGTGGAACACCGCGCGCGCGAGGGCGTCAGGCGTCTGCGGGTAGAAGAAGACACCGGTCTTCTCGTGCACCACGGTCTCGAGCGCGCCGCCCTTGCCGAACGCGATGACGGGCCGGCCGCACGCCTGCGCCTCGATGGGCGTCAGCCCGAAGTCTTCTTCACCGGGGAACACGAGCGCCCGCGCGCTCTTCAGCACGTGCGGCAGCTGGGCGTCGTCGATCGCGCCCAGCCACTTCACGTTCGGCGGCAGGTTGCGCCGAAGCGCCCGGTCGAGCTGCCCCGCGCCCGCGACCCACAGCGGCAGCCCGTTGCGGCGAAACGCCTCGATCGCCACGTCGATGCGCTTGTACGGAGCCAGCGCCCCGAAGCACAAGAACGCCTCGCCCTGCCCTCGCGGCAGCGGCTCGCGCGTGAAGCGCTCGAGCTCGACCGGCGGGTGAACGACCTCGGCCCGCTCGCCGTAGCGCTGCGCGATCTGCCGGGCCACGTGCGCGCTGTTCGCGATGAACCGATCGATGCCTCGCGAAGACTTCACGTCCCACGACTGCATGAACGGTCTCATCGCGAGCGCCGCCACGCGCACCGGCAGCGGCGCCCGCCCCGCCCCGAAGTAGTCGTCGAAGCGATCCCAGAAGTAGCGCAGCGGCGCGTGCACGTACGCCACGTGCTTCGCCCCCTGCGACCGCGCCGCCTTCGCGACGCAGTGGCTCGAGCTCACGACGAGCTCGAACCCGCGCAGGTCGAGCGTCTTCACCGCGAGGGGCAAGAGCGGCAAGAGCTCGCGGTGACGCCGCCGCGCGAAGGGGAGCTTGTCGACGAACGCGGTGTGCACGTCGTGACGTTCGATCGACGCCGGCATGGCCGCCGGGTCGTGAAAGAGCGTGAAGAGCTCGGCCCGCGGCATGAGCTCGAGCAGGGCCTCGAGCACCTTCTCGCCCCCGCGCCAGGTGATGAGCCAATCGTGTACGAGGGCGATTCGCATTCTTGAGGCGCGCGCTTTCTGGGGCCAAGCTCCTGGTCGCTGCGCTCCCGTTTCCGCGCCAGATGCGCGAGGCTAACCAAAGCCGTGCCCAGAGTACTGATCGACTTGCGCATGGTGCGCGGCCCGCTGCACGGCATCGCCCGCTATGCGCTCGAGCTCGCCCGTCGGCTGCCCCAGCTCGCGCCCGGCTGGCAGTTCATCGGCCTGGTCGGCCCCGAGGGGGTGCCCGATGAGCTCGGCGAGCTCACCCCTCGCATCCCCCTCGAGAAGAGCCTCGGCGGCTTTCTTTCGGCCGTCGAGCAACCGGCGCTGCTCGCGTCGCTGCTCAAGGTGCGGCCCGACCTGTTTCACGCCACGTCGTTCTCGCTGCCGGCGCTGTGGTCGGGCCGGCTCGTCGCCACCTTGCACGATGCGACCCACCTCGCCCTGAAAGAAGACCAGACGCCCGTGCAGGCCGCGTACTACCGCGTGGTCGTCGGGCCCCGCGCGAAGCGGGCCGCCGCACTCCTCACGGTCTCGGAGTTCTCTCGCCGCGAGCTCGCGCGCCACCTCGGCGTGTCCGAGTACCGGCTCCAGGTGATCCCCAACGGGGTCGACGCGCTGTTCCGCACGTCTTCGCCCGCCGAGCTCGACGATTTTCGCAGGCGCCGCGGCCTGCCCGCGCGCTACTTCGCCGCCATCGGCAACCCGAAGCCGCACAAGAACCTCTCGCTGCTGCTGCCCATTCTCGACGCCCTGCCCGCGCCCCTCGCGCTGCTCGCCGGCCGCGGCGCCCGCCGGGCCCTGCGCATGCCCGAGACCGTCATCGAGCTCTCGCCCCTGTCCGACGCCGACCTCGCCCTCTTCTACGGCGGCGCCGTCGCCGTGATGGTGCCGTCGCGGTACGAAGGGTTCGGGCTGCCCGCCCTCGAGGCCCTCGCCTGCGGTGCGCCCGTGATCGCCTCGTCGGCCGGCGCCCACCCCGAGGTGACCGGCAGCGCCGCCGTGCTCGTGCCGCCCGATGACCCCGCCCCATGGCTCGAGGCCGCGCAGCAGCTCTTTCGCGACGCCGCGCTCCGTGCGCGGCTGGCAGAGGCAGGCAAGGAGCGCGCGGCCCGCTACAGCTGGGACGACTGCGCTCGCAAGACGTTGGAGGTCTATCGGCGCGCGCTCGGGTAGCGGTTCGCGCTGTGCCCGGCTCTGAGCTGCCGCGGACGGGGCCGGGGACAGCGACGTTGATGGTGTTCGGGCTTTCAGCCCGTCATGAACTTCCCGATGTCGCGGCGGTAGTGCATGCCCGCGAAGCGGATCTTCTCGGCTTCTGCGTACGCCAGATCTCTCGCCGCGTTGAACGTCGCCGCCCGCGCGCACACGGTGAGCACGCGGCCGCCGCTCGTGACGATCTGGTCGCCGACGCGCTTCGTGCCGGCGTGAAACACCTCGACGCCCTTCACCGCGTCGAGGCCTTCGATGGGGTCGCCGCTCACGGGTGACTCGGGGTAGCCCTTCGCGGCGAGCACGACGCCGATCGAGACGCCGGGGTGCACGCGCAGCGTCTGTCTGGCGAGGTGGCCGCTCGCGCAGGTGGCGACGAGCTCGAGCAGATCTTCGTCGAGCTGCATCATCAGCGGCTGCGTCTCGGGGTCGCCCAGGCGGGCGTTGAACTCGAGCACGCGGAGGCCGTCGGGCGTGAGCATGAGGCCGGCGTAGAGCACTCCGGCGAACGGGGTGCCGGCCTTCGCCATCACGTCGAGCACGGGGGCGATGACGGTGCGGCCCGTCTCTTCGAGCCCCTTGGCGTCGAGCACGGGCGCCGGCGCGTACGCACCCATGCCGCCGGTGTTGGGCCCCTGGTCGCCGTCGAGCAGCCGCTTGTGATCTTGCGACGCCGGCAGCAGCGCGTACCGCGCGCCGTCGCAGAACGCCATCACGCTCACCTCGGGGCCGGTGAGCCGCTCTTCGAGCAAGATGCGCCTGCCCGCGGGCAGCGCGCCCAGCGAGCGCACGGCGGCCTCGGCCTCTTCGCCGCTGCCGGCGACGACCACACCCTTGCCGGCCGCGAGCCCGTCGGCCTTCACCACGACGGGGCCCCACACGCGCGCGCGCCGCGCGGCCGCCGAGGCGTCGTCGAAGAGCTCCCAGCGGGCGGTCGGCACGTTCGCGCGCTCCATCACCTCTTTCGCGAACGCCTTGCTGCCCTCGAGCGTCGCGGCGGCGGCCGAAGGCCCGAACACGAGCACGCCGGCCTCGCGCAGCGCATCGCTCACGCCCGCGACCAGCGGAGCCTCGGGGCCGACGACGACGAGATCGACCAGCAGCGAGCGCGCGAGCGCGACGACGGCCGACGGCGACAGCACGTCGACGCCGACACATTCCCAGCGCGCGGCCATGCCGGCGTTGCCGGGGCCACACCACAACTTCGTCAGCGCCGGGCTCTGGGCGAGCTTCCACGCGAGGGCATGCTCCCGGGCGCCGCTGCCGAGCAACAACACCTTCATGGGCCGAACCCGGCCGACGTGCCCGCAGACGTCCCCGGCCCCGGCCCCGGCCCCGGCAGTCGCGAACGAAGCGCAGCGCAAACAAGGCCACCACGCCCTGCCAAGGCATCTCTGCTCACGGCGAGATCCCGTACAAGACGCGCTTCGCCTCGGCGTACGACGCATCGGCGAGCAGCAGCGTGTTCATCGCCGCCCGGGCCTCGCCCGCCTTCTTCACCTTGAGGTCGGCCTCGGCGAGCCGCGCCCGCGCCAGCTGCAGCGTCGGCGCGAGCTCGACGGCCTTCTGCAGCGTCTTGCGCGCCACGTCGGGCTTGTTCGTGAGCAGCTGCGCCCAGCCCAGCACGCAGTGCGCGAGCCCCGAGGTGCGATCGCCCGCCACCGCCTTCGTCGCATGTTTCATCGCCGACGCGAAGTCGCGCCGCTTGATCGCGATCAGCCCCTTGAACGCGAACGCCGTCGCGTTCGTCGGGTCGGCCGCCACGACCTTCGACAGCTGATCGTCGGCCGCCGCCAGGTCGCCCGAGTGCCACGCCAGAATGCCCTCGGCGAGCCGCGGGTTCGGGTCTTCGGCGTCTTTGCCCAGCTTCGCGAACGTGCCGCGCGCCGACCCGATGAAGTCGGCCTTCGAGAAGTACACCGCCGACATCGGGGCCCTCGGCCCGCTCTGCAGCGGGTCGGCCTTGTAGCCCTTCGCGAGCACGTACTCCCAACCCTTGCTCTCGTTCTTCGCCTTCACCGCCGCCGCGCCCGCCAGCAGCAGCGCATCGGTGCGCCGCCCGTCGA
>JAEUJP010000656.1 GCA_016793725.1 Myxococcaceae bacterium
GCGGGCGGCGGGAACGCGTGCGGCCCGTGCAACACGCCGCCGGCCAGCACGTGTGAGAACAACACCACGCTGCGGGTGTACTCGCCGCCGGGCACCTGCGGCGGCACGCAGTGCACGTATTCGACTTCACTCGTCACGTGCGCGAGCAGCTGCGCCAACGGCGCGTGCACCGGCACGGGGTGGTCGCAGCTCACGACAGGCACGAGCCAGCCGCTGACGGCGGTGTGGGGCAGCGCAGCGAACTCGGTGTGGGCGGGCGGCCCGAGCGCGACGATGTTGTTCTGGAACGGGGCGGTCTGGCAGGCGCGCGCGGTGCCGACCACGTACGACATCAGGTCGCTCGGCGGGGCCTCGGCGACGAGCGTGTTCGCGGTCGCGAAGGCGAGCAGCCCGCCCTTCGCGATGCTGCACTTCGACGGTGCGACCTGGTCGAACATCTCGACGGCGCTGTCGTTGAGCAACGTCGAGCTGTGGGACGACGACACGTGCATCGCGGGCGTGGGTGAGCGCGAGGCGTACTGGGCGTCGGTCGAGGCCCGCTACAACCCGATTCGCCCCGTGCTCGCCCTCCACCGCATTCAGCACGACGGCGCCGCGTGGAGCCGCCAGCTCCTCGGCGAGTACCCCCTCACGTCGGGCCAGGCCCAGGTGCCCTGCCAGGTGCAGGTGCTGCCGGGTGGCCAGGCCGCCATCGCCGCAGGTGTGACGGTGTTGTGGAACGGGGCCACCCTCAGCCCGCTCGGCTCGAGCATGGTCGCGTCGAAGGGCATTCACCTCGCGTCGCCCACCGACGGCGTCGCGGTCTCGGGCGTGCTGCACGTACTGACGAGCGGCACGTGGGCCACGCTCAACCTCGGCATGAGCCCGAACGCGATGCACGGCACGAACGCGAACCGCGTCTTCATCGTCGGCTATCAGCAGATGAACACGACGCTCTACCCGCGCGTGTCGATGTGGGACGGGCTCGGCACCACCGCGCTCACCATGCCGCCGATGGCCACGGGCCCGCTCTACGCCGTGTGGGCCGCCCCGACGGGCGAAGTGTTCGCGGTCGGGCAGAACGGGCTCGTGCTGAAGGGCCCCTGACTCGTGCCTACGGCGCGTTCATCACGCCCGGCGTTCGACGCGTGTCCATGAACGGGCCGGTGCCGTCGGGCACGCGACCGTACGAGCGACCCGAGGCGTGACCGTTGATCGGGTACGCCGTCGAGACGTCGACCGCACCCGTGGGGTCGAGCAGCCACACCGTCTCGCCATTCATGTTGCTCACGTTGAACGTCGTGCCGAAGCAGCTCGTCGCGCCGGCGTCGCCACACCCGGTCGTCGGGCCCGCGGTTGCGCGGCCCAACATCACCAGCAGAAACCCGCCCGGAGCCAGCGTCGTCGTCGCAGGGAAGATGACCGCCCGGCTCGCGTACGGGCCGCCATCGGGCAACGAATCGGTGACGCCGTAGCCCGTGAGATCTCTGGCCGCCGCCCCAGCGTTGTACAGCTCGAGGTACTCGTCTCCCGAGCGCGAGCAGATCTCGTTGAACACCACGTCGCCAGATCTTGAAGGGCATCGACTTCGTGCCGGTGCCCTGAGGCAGCTTCAGCTCGACGACTGCCAGCCGTTCGCTGCGAGCAGCCGCACCACGCGGGCGCGCAGCTCGTCGCGAATGGCGCGTACCACCTCGAGCGGCTGCCCGTCGGGGTCGCGGAGCGGCCATTCGTCGCGGCGATCTTCCGGCACGAAGGGGCAGGCGTCTGGGCACCCGACCGTGATCAACAGATCGGCCGTGCGCGCGATCGTGTCGGAAAGCAGCTTCGGCTCTTCAGGCGTGAGGTCGATGCCGGCCTCGGCCATCACGATCATCACCGCGGGCAGAATGCGCTCGGCCGGAGCGACCCCCGCACAGACCGCGCTCGCGAGGTGCGGGTGCGCAAGTGCGTTGAAGAGCGCGGCGGCCATCTGCGAGCGCCCCGCATTGTCGGGACAAGCAAAAATGACGCGCTTCATGGAAAGCCCTCTCAGGCGTGCGGCGTCGCCACGGAGTTTACCGCTGCCGAGCGCGCCGTCGCCGCCGGGCGCGCAACGTTTGCGTCACGAACGCCGTGACCCAGTCGTCGCGCACCTTTGACGCGACCTTGACGCCGGCGCGATCGAGCTGCCTCATTCGCCCCGCAGCATTGCGGCATGTTCCTCATCGCCGCTGTGCTGCTCTCGGCCGCTCCCCAGAACGTCGTGCTCGTCACGTGGGACGGAGTTCGCTGGCAAGACGTCTTTCGCCGCGGCCCCGAAGCCGCCCTGCCCCGCTTCTGGGCCCGTCACGCCGCCCACGCGACCGTCTTCGGCGACCCCGCCTCTTCGGTGCGCTTCGAGGTCGCCAACGTGCAGCTCGTCAGCCTCCCTGGCTACCAGGAGCTCATGACCGGCAGCCCCGTCGACTGCCCCGGCAACGGCTGCGGTCGCGTGAAGCGCGAGACGATCATCGACGCGCTCGACGCGCACGGGCTCGGCGACCGCTGCGCCGTGCTCGGGTCATGGTGGCAGATCGCCGACGCGGCCTCGATGTACGAGCGCACCTTCGTCGATGCGGGCCGAAAGCCCGGCGAGCCGGCGGCACCGTGGGGCGCCGCGCGGCGCGACCGCGAGACGTGGGCCAAGGCGATGAGCGCGCTTCAGGGGCAGCCCCGGTTCCTGTGGGTCGCGCTCAACGACTCCGACGAGTGGGCGCACCTCGGCCGCCGTGACGAGCTCGAGTCGACGCTTCGTCAGTACGACATCTGGCTCGACGAGCTGCTCGAGACCCTGCGCGCGATGCCGGGCTACGGCGAGAACACCACGGTGATCGTGAGCACTGATCACGGCCGCGGCGACGGCGCCGCCTGGGTCGACCACGGCCGCGAGAGCCCCGAGGCGCGCCGCATCTTCGCGTTCGCGATCGGCCCCGGGACAGGCGAGAAGCTCGAGATCGACGAGACGTTCACGCACCGCGACGTGCGCCCGACCATCGAAGCCCTGCTGGGCCTCGGGCCGCGCGCGCGCGTGCTCCCCGGTGTCACGCTACCGCTCGGCCCGGCGGTCACCGCGCAGGTAGACAGCGCACTCGCTCGAGGTGCAGTCGAAGCGCTTTCGCCAGCCCCCCGGCAGCCGCCGCAAGAGCTCGGCGTGCCGTGACCCGACGGCGACCACCGTGACGTCGTGCCCGGTGAGCCACGCCTGCAGCTCGGCCGCCGTCTCGAGCCGCGGCAGAAACTGAACGGAATAGTCGAGCGAAGGCGACCAGAGCAGGCCCGGCAGCTCGAACTCGCCATCGAAAGCGACCCGATCGCGCGCCGAGAGCTCGGCCCACAGCGGAGCAAACTGCCGCGGCGGCCCCTCGGGCCCCACCGCGATACGCCGCTCGGCGTCGCTCATCTGCCACAGCGAAACCCAGCTCGGGCCCTCGCCGGTGAGGCCCGGAAACGCGCGGGCCACCTGCGCCGCGATGACGGCGACGACGATCAGCGACGGCGCGAGCGCCTCATGCCGGCGCAGCGCGCGTGCCTGTACCGCTGCCAGCGCGAAGACCAGGCCCGCGAGCCCCAGCACGTACCGGGTGTTCGCCGGGTCGGGCGCCAGCGCGGCGAGCGCGACAGCGGCGAGCAGGGCCGCGCGCCGCGCCCGCACCAGGGTGACGAGCGCGAACGGCAGCGCGAGCAGAAAGAGCCCCCCGAAGCCACCGAGGCGCATGTCGAACACCGGGCTCGCGTCGACGGCCAGCCACGACAAGGTGACGCGCTCGAGGGCGTTACCGGCTCCGGCGCCGGGCACTGCGGCCGCCGCGGCGAGCAGCTTCTCGACCGAACGTTCGCCGGGCAGCGCCCACGGGCCGAGCTTCACGGAGACCGGCCACACCGGGTTGCCGTGGCGCAGCCACAGGTCGACGTACACCTGGGCTCCGAAGACGAGCGTGCCCGCCCAGAGGCCGGCGAGCCCCACGTGCTGCTTCGCGCGCAAGGCCCGCACCGTGACGAACGCGAGGGCGAGCGCGACGACCACGGGCGCCGACGGCTTGCAGCCGAGAAAGAGGCCCAGCGCCACGCCGCCGAGCGCGAGGTTTCGGCGGGTAGGCTCCGAGAGGAGCGCGAAGTACACCGCCCCGAGCAGCGCGGTCGCTGCGCCGACGTCGACGTAGTTGGTGGGCAGCTGGAGGAACACCCCGGGCGCGCCGAGCCAGGCGGCGCCACCGAGCAGGGCCCAGGCTCGCGGAGCACCGAGGCGACGGGCGATCGCGGCGATGAGCAGCGCGCCCGCAGCGCCCAGCGGCACCTGCACGAGATCGACGAGCCGATCATCGGGCAACATCGCGCGCAGCCACACCATCTCGAGCTCGACGTTGTGCGGGTACGTCGAGATGTACGGCACGTCGCGCGGCACTCCGTCGAAGCCGCCCGACTGCAACACGAAGTGAACGAACGGCAGGTGGTAGCCGAACGCGTCCCACTGCCAGATGGGCGTAATGCGCGCCGTCACGACCGACAGGCCGAGAATGGTGAGGGTGGGCACGAGGGCGACGACGTCGGCGCGCGTGAGCCGCGGGCTGCAGACGGGCCCACCGCGCTGTGGCAGGGCCGCCGTGAAGAGCGCCGACGAAGCGCCGAGCACTGCGAGGAGCGCGCCGGCCGAGAGCAGCCCGAGCTCGCCGAGCCCACCGACCGAGAGGTGCACGATGGCCATCGCGAGCACGACGAACCCGGCGGCGCGATCGGCCGGGGTGCTCTTCTCGTCGTGAAAGACGAGCAGCGTCGCCGCGCCCGCAGCCCACACGAGCAGCACGATCGCGAGCGGCAGAAGGCCCCAGACGCCGAACATGCGAAGTGGTGTACGCCTCGCGACGAGAACCCACCGCAACGAGGGTCGAACGTCTTCGCAACGCTCGCGTCAGCGCTCCGTCACGAAACCGGTTCAGCGTGTGCCGCTCACGTCGCCGATGTGATCAGCTCGACGAAGCGGCCGAAGACCATGACATCACCCTCGAGCTTGAGGTGCCCGCTCGCCAGTGCGGCGGGCAGATCGAGGTCGGTCGCGCCAACGAAGAGCTGAACGAGCAGATCGTCGGCGCAGCTCATGGCGAAGTGCACGTCTTCATCAGTGGCCGAGTCGTAGACCCCGCGCCCAGGCCCCTGGGTCACGATCGTCCACGTCGCCACGCCGGGCACGAAGATCAGCAGGTTGCCCTTCACACGCCCGACGCGGGCTGGGGCCTGCTGAAGCGCGCGCTGGAACAGCTCGGCGAGCCCGAGCGCGCGCTTGTGAGCGGGCGACGGCTCGGCACCGCCGCCCGACGACCGAGGCGGTGCCGAGAACTCGAAGCTCATTGCGCCGCGCCCTTCATCAGACTCGCGAGCGCCACGCGCGCCGGCACGGCAGCAGCGTCGACCGCTTCGAGCCGCGCCACGGCCAGACCGAGCTTGCGCAGCGCGAGCGCGATGACGCGGGGCGAAACGTTCGCCGCGGCGCGCGCAGGGTCGACACCGTCAGTCGACGGTCGCGAGGTCGGCACCGCTCGCGTCGGGCGTTCTCGTTCGCGTGCCGCCCTCGTCGGCTGCAGCGCGTGAGGGCCGCCAGACGGCGGCAGGTGTCCGGCCTTGGCCATGGTCGACCTCAGTCGATGTTGGCGTGCGTGAAGCGCGCGAGCGCGGCGGCGGCCTTCGAGGCGTACTTGAGCTCGTTGCCGTCGAGGCGATTGTCTTTGTCGCCCTTGCTCGCGGCGATCTTGTCGAGCGCCGAGTTGAGGTTCTTCAGCGCGCGCTCGGCCGTACGGTACGAGACCGACGTGCTCTTGCTGCCGGAGCCGCTGTTCTCGATGTTCTGCGCGTAGGCGAAGACGGCGCGCAGCTGCGCGGCGCCAGGGCCGCGATACTTCTTCACCTCGGCGGGGCTGATCAGCCCGCCGCGGCTCGCGTCAGACTCCTTGAACACCTTGAGTGCTTGGCGAACTCCCGAGTTCATCTGCGTCTTCGTCAGGTTGATGGCAGGCAATGGGTTGACCCCTCACATGGGCCGCGAGATTGCGGCGAGCGAGATTGAGCCACGGTTCGACTCACCGAGATCGCAACGACTCGGTCAATT
Source organism: Myxococcaceae bacterium (assembly GCA_016793725.1). Lineage (GTDB taxonomy): Bacteria > Myxococcota > Myxococcia > Myxococcales > Myxococcaceae > Xiheicaenimonas > Xiheicaenimonas phototrophica. The sequence goes on from JAEUJP010000656.1 coordinate 6,098, forward strand.
TGTGGTCACAGTTCGCACGACCTCGGCGAACCCGGCGGCCGGTAAAGAACCTCGCCGACTTCAGCGCGGCTTCGGTACGTCGGCCCGCGGCAGCCATACGCGCGCGATGGTGCCGGCGCCGGGCATGCTCTGCAGCGTGAACTTGCCGTGCGACTTCTCGACGAGCGTACGGGTGATCATGACGCCGAGGCCCGTGCCCTGCCCCGCCGCCTTCGTCGTCAGCTGCTCTTTGCCGAGGCGCGCGAGCACGTCGGGGGGTATGCCCTTGCCCGTGTCGGTGACGAGCACCACGACGCCGTCGCCCTCGACCGAGAGCTGCAGCGACACCTCGCGGCGCGCCGAGTCGGGGTTGAACGCCTGCACCGAGTTCACCAGCAGGTTCGTCACCACCTGGCAGAGCACGTGCGGCGCCATGCGCACC
>JAEUJP010000693.1 GCA_016793725.1 Myxococcaceae bacterium
TACGGCGCCTGCGAACGGGGTACCCACGTGTAACGGCGTCTCGTGCGACTTCACGTGCGCGGCCGGCTTCAAGCGGTGTGGGAACACGTGCATCGCGAGCTCCGCGTGCTGCACCTCTGCCGACTGCACGACGCCGCCCGGCCCGGCGACCTGCTTCGACGCGGCCACCTGCGGCAGCAACAACACCTGCGCGTACCCGCCGAAGCCGGGCTCGGCCGTCTGCGGCAGCGTGTGCTGCCTGCCCGTGAACGGCACCTGCAACGGCAACTGCTCGCTCGCCTGCGCGACGGGCCGCGGCGACTGCGACAGCAGCCGCGAGAACGGCTGCGAGCTCACCACCAACTCGCTCGCCCACTGCAACGGCTGCAACGTCGCCTGTCCCGCGCCGCCCGCGAACGCGTCGGCCGTCTGCCGCGCCACGGGTTGCGACTTCGACTGCAACGCCGGCTACGTGCGCGTGTCGGGAGCCTGCCACCTCGCTCCGCCGAAGCAGCGCTACCCGGGCTCCACCTCGTTCGCGACCTCGAACCGCCCGCGCTTCGAGTGGGCGCTCCCGGCCGGCGTCACGGGCGCGCAGCTCGAGGTCTGCACGACGCGCGCGTGCACCGCGATGCGCCCCGGCTTCCCCGTCACGGTCACCGGCACGTCGCACACGCCGACCACACCGCTGCCGCCGGGCATCGTCTACTGGCGCGTGCGCGGCGCGAACGGCGGCGGAGGCACGCCGAGCCCGCTCGCCTCACCGGTCTGGGAGTTCCGCGCGCCGTCGTTCAGCGCACCCGCCGGGCGGAGCTGGGGCGCCTTCACCGACGTCAACGGCGATGGCCTCGCGGACCCCCTGCTCTCGACCTACAACGGCGCGCGGGTGTACGTGTACCACGGCAGCGCGAGCTGGCGGACGACGACTCCCGCGCCGGCGACGACCATCGTCGACCCGACCCACAGCAACTTCTTCGGCCGCTCGCTCGCCCGTGCGGGCGACATCAACGGCGACGGCTTCTCGGACATCGTCTTCGCCGACGCCAATCCCGGGCGCTTCACCCTCTACTTCGGCAGCGCCGCGGGCATCGACACCACCTCGCCACAGACGTTCACGGTGAGCAGCGGCCTCGGGCGCTCCATCGGCACCGCGGGCGACGTCGACGGCGACGGCTACGGCGACCTCATCATCGGCGGGCGGTCGGTGTTCGGGGTGGGCTACCAGGCGCTGCTCTACCGCGGGAGCGCGGCTGGCCTCATCACCACGCCGGCGACCACCCTCACCAGCTCGGACAGCAACTTCGGTCAGACTTCACTGACCGCGGGGGACCTCAACGCCGACGGCTTCGCCGACGTCGCGGTCGCGAGCCCGAGCACCGGCAACGTGTTCGTCTATTACGGCTCGTCCGCCGGGCTCGGCACGACGCCCGTCACGCTCTCGGGCCCGGCCGCGAGCTACTTCGGCTACGCGATGGCCGCGGGAGACTTCGACTGGGACGGGTACACCGACCTCGTCGTGGCGGGGCACAATGTCGGCAGCGAGCTCGTGCACATCTATCGCGGCGGCCCGAACGGAGTGACCGCCACCAGCTTCACGCCCCTGAACCGCCCGCCCATGTCGGTCGAGTTCGGGCAGGACCTGGCCGCCGCGAACGACATCAACGGCGACGGCTACCCCGACCTCATCATCACCAACGAGGCGCGCTTTCACGTCTACTACTCGACCGCCAGCGGCGTGCCGCTGAACCCGTCGATCACCGTCATGGCCCCCGTCGACGCGTCGGTGAACTTCGGCGATCTGCTCGGTGGCCCCGGCGACATCGACGGCGACGGCTACGCCGACGTCGTCGCCACCGACTGGTCGTACCTGCAGAGCGGCACCGCCTTCGAGTTCAAGGGGCGCGCGCACAGCTACATGGGCGGCGCCGCCGGCCTCGCCACGCAGGCTCAGCCTCCGGCGATCGACAACCCGCAGCCGCTCGGCGCCCTCGGCTTCTTCACCCACTGACGCCGCTGCGCGAGGCCGCCACGCTGCTCGTGAAGATGCTCTTGAGGCTCACCTCGAGGGTCGCCGAGCTGCCGCCGAGCAGGCTGTCGAGCTCGGCCTCACCGAGCGCGTACGCGTCGCGCAGCCGCCTGCGGGTCTCGTTGCGCAGGCGCAGCCTGGCCTCCTCGAGCCACCTGAACGCCGTCACCTTGTGAACTTCGAACATGAGGCCCAGCTCGCTGATGGTCGCTCCTTCGACCGCGTGCAGCCGCAAGAGCAGGCGGTCTCTCGCCGCGAGCGCCTTCAGCGCCTCATGCAGGGCCCCAGCAAAGGCGCGCCGGCTCTCACGCGAGACCGCTGCGAGCTCGGGGTTTCGGGCGGCGTCGGCGAACCGCTCGACCATGGCGTCGGTGAGCGGCTCGGGGTGCACGCCGCGCACCCCGTTGAGCAGCTCGTTCGCCGCCACGGCTCGCACGAATCGCTCGAGTGAGCCGCGCCCCGAGTAGTCGGCGATGCGGGCGCCGCGCGGCCCGCCGACCAGCAAGCGCTCCTCGACGGCGGCCACGATGTCTTCGGCGAGCGCGCGGTCATTGCCGCGGCTGAGCTGGGCGAGCAGCTTCGGGCGGTACAGGTCGGCGAATCGGGCCAGCGCCGCGGGCTGCCTGAGGGTCAGCGCGGCCGCGAAGTAGAGGTCAGGGTGCACGGCGTCGAGCCCCCGCTCGACCTGTGGAGCGAGGTGGCGCGCGAGGTGACGAACCCACACGTCGCGAGCGACGTCGAACGGCTGCCAGACGGTGCGCGCTCGCTCGTAGAGCGCGTCGAGCTTCGCCTCGAGGCCCGTCACCGCGTCGAGCTGAGCGCGCAGCGCCGGCGCCGCAGACTCGCGAAGCAGCTCCGCAAGGTTCGAGGTCATCGGGTCAGGAGCACCAACCTGCAGCTTCGAACTGAGCAGGCTGCCCCAGCAGCGTCAACGACTCGAAAAAGAGTCTCAGTGACAATTTCACGCCCTGATCCGTTTTGACTGCGGGCAAACGCGCCGAATACGGTGCCGCGTCTTTCACACTCAGCTGGAGGCGGGGCACACATGTCGAACCTGACGATTCGAGGCGGAGTTTTCCCGGCGCTGATGACGACGTTGAAGAAGGCGGCCAATGGCGCCGACGGCAAGGCCGACAGCATCAGCGGGCCCGAGCTCAAGAAGGCGATGAAGAGCACGCTCGCCGGCATCAAAGACCGGTACGACGGGGCGAGCTCCGAGGCGGGTCTCGCGGCGCTTCGCAACGCGCTGGTGAAGACGTTCAAGGCTGCCGACAAGAACTGGACCATCAGCTCCGGGGGCTACAAGGTCGCGCGCGAGATGCTCGGCGCGAAGCTCGACGGCAAGGGTGGCGAGTTGGCCAGGCTCGAGGCGGCGATTCGCTCCGAGGTGCGGGGCCCGACGGTGCGCCCGTACGGCGGCGGCGGCGGGGGCGGCGGCGGCAGCTTCGGCTCGTTCTCGTAAGTTGAACCCTGCAGTGCAGCTCGTTCGGGCTGCGGCCGCGCAGGCCGCAGCCTCGGACCATCGCCTCGGCCAGGCCCGCGTCACCCTCGGGCCGCCCACCGAAGGCGGCAACAACTTCGTCGCGAAGCTGCGCTGCCATGGCGGCGACTTCTACGCGAAGGTTCGGGCCAACCCCTTCGACGACGCTCGGCGGGAGCGCTGGGCGCTGACCCAGCTGGGCCCACGCCTGGCTCCAGCCCTGGTCCACTCGACCGGCGTTCGAGAGGTGTTGCAGCGGCTCGCTGCCCGCGGTGACTTCGCGGCGCTGCGAGCTGCCGATGTCTACGGCGGCGCGGTGCTGCTGCTCGAGGCGGTGCCGGGCCACCGGCGAGAGCACCTCGACGAGCGTGACCTCGCGGCGGTAGCGCGCGCGCTCGCGCGGCTCCACCAGGTCAAGGTGCGTCGAGGGCCGCCGCTGCCTGGCGGCGCGACCGCCTACGCGATGCTGCAGTTCATGAAGACCGCGCTCGACGCGGTGGCGAGCGCGAGGCTCATCGGCGCACGCACCCGGCGAGGCCTCGCGGCCGCGTTGCGCGACGGGCACCGCCACGTCGAGAGCCGGTGGTGGGGGCTCGACGGCGTGCGCCGAACGCTGTGCCACGGTGACCTGCGGCCCGCGAACCTGCTCTTCTTCAGAGGCGAGGCGCGGCTCATCGACTTCGAGCATGCGGGCCTGGCCGACCCGATGGCCGACCTCTCGCGCTTCGCGGTCTTCTCGGGCCTCTCTTCCTCACAAGAGCTGTGCCTGCTCGACGCCTACGCCGAGGCCATGGGAGTCGTCGAGCTGGAGCGCTACTTCGCGTACCGCCCGCTGACGCCGGTGTTCGCGGCTGTGGCGGGAGCGCGCTACCTGCTCCACGTGCTCGAGGGAGATCAGCGCGTCGCTCCCCGAGGCTGGGTGAAACGGCGCATCGCGCGCGTCGAGCGTGAGCTCTCACAGGTGTTGGGCGAGCCGGTGCGGCTGACGCCCCGGCGCGAGCGAAAGAAGGTGCACCCGGTGGTGGTGGCCGTCGACGGCCTCGCGGGCTCGGGCAAGACGCCGCTCGCCGCAGCGCTGGCCCGGCGCCTGGGCGTGCGCCACCTCAACACCGGCGCGCTGTATCGCGCCGCGGCGCTGCTCGCGCTCGAGCACGGGCTGAAAGTGAACGTCGCGGGCGACGAGGCGAAGCTCGTGCGGCTGCTCCGGCGCACCCGCCTGGGGCTCACGGGCGACGGCGCCGTCGAAGTCGAGGGCCAGCGGCTGCAGGAGTCGCTGGACGTGCTCGCGGTCGAAGAGACGGTGGCGCAGTGGGCGGCGCGGCCTGCCGTGCGCGCGGCGCTGGCCCGGCGACTCGAGCGCGCAGTGCGGGTCGACGCCGCGGTCATCGAGGGCCGCGACGTGCAGACGCGGCTGCGCCCCGATGCGGCGCTCTCGGTCTTCGTCGAGGCGCGGCCGGGTGAACGCGCCGAGGTCGCCGGGCGGCGCGCGGGGGCGCAGCGGGCGCAGCTGTTGCGCGCGTTCTCGAGGCGAGACCACCTCGACGTGACGCGCGCCGCGGCCCCGGTGCGCGCTGCGGTGGGCGCGCTGAGGCTTCGGTCGGTGGTGCCGCTCGACGCCGCGGTCGACCGGGTGCTGCGGCGCTTGGAGCGCGGGTGATTTCGACCATACCCCGCATCGCGCACCTGCCCGGCAGCCAGGTCGGCGTGGGAGACCTGGTGCTCTCACCCGCCGAGGCGCGACCGTTCTTCACGCGGCGGGTGGTGGTCTGCGAGAAGCTCGATGGCATCTCGCTGACGGTGCGCCGCGACGCCTTCGGCGAGCTCGCCGCTGCGCTCAAGGCCGAGTGGAAACACGCGCTCGGCGGCCGCATTCAGCGCGCGGCTGACCTCTGGGTGCAGCTCCACCGATCGGCGCTGGAGCCGCTGGTTCAAGGCACCACCCAGCTCTACGGCGAATGGCTGTGGCACCGCCTGAGGGTTTCGTACGACCGGCTCCCGTCGGAGGTCTCGTTCTACGGCCTGCGGCGGGGCCACGGCGCGCTGTTGCCGTTCGACGAGGTGCGACGCCGGCTTGCGCCGTCGGGGCTCACGATGAGCGAGCCCCTCTTCGAAGGTGTGCTGGGCGCACGCCGACTCGAGGGGCTGGTGAGACGTGCGGCGTGGGGCGCGGGCCGGGCCGAGGGGGTCATCGTCGAGCTCGACACCGGCGAAGGGGTGCGCTGGGCCAAGTGGGTGCGGGCGAGCTACCGGCAGCCGGTGCCGCAGGCGTTGAGCGGTGTGAAGAATCGCCTACAGTCGCTGCGCCATGGCCGATGACCCGTTGACGAAGCGGTTGAAGCAGCTGGTGGCGCTGTCGACCGACGAGCTGTGCACGCTGTACCTCGACCTGGTCGACAGTGCGCCGGGGCAGGCGCAGGTGGCGGCCCTCGGGTTGCGCGAGAAGGCGCGTGCCGGGGGCATCGACTCCGAGCAGGTGTCGCTCCTCGAGGCCTGCCTGCTGTGCGCGCCAGACCTGAGCTGCGTGGTGCACCTGGCGAAGGCGCTGGCTGCGTTCGGCCGTGAGGCGCAAGGCACCGTGCCGGCGCTGGTCGACCGCATGCGCCCGATTCAGGTGATGGACGACACGACCTACTGGATTTTCGACGGCTGCATCTGGTCGCTCGGCTACCTCGGCGGCGACGACGCGGTCGCGATGCTCGACGAGCTGCTCGCCGAAAAGCCGGCGCGGGTGACGGCGCAAGTCGGGTACCAGGGCCGCCTGTCGAAGGCGCACCGCGAAAAACACTGGGTGCGTACGCTCAACGAGGTGCGAGCGCGCGCCGCTGCGCCCGACGCCGGCGTCTGGCGCGAAAAGAAGACGAAGCTCCAGCCGCTGAGCGAAGACGGCCCGCCCGAGACGGTCAACTGGTGACGTGTTGTCTGCGTCGTAAGGCACCTCGAAGTCTCGGCCTGAACGTTTGTCGAGACATCGCGATCTCGACGCTGGCGTGAAAGCCGAGGGGCGAACGGGTTTCCTGGCTGTAGAGGCCAAACGAGTCGCTCGGCCTTGGTAGATTCCCCCCGGCGATTGAACTGGAGGCAACGTGACCCTTCGACTCTTCCTGATCCTGACCGCGTTGCTCACGGCATGCCCAGGGCCCACCACCAACAATGATGGAGGTACGTCGGGTGGCAGCGCCACCGGCGGTGGCAGCGCTGGTGGAGGCCCCTTGGCGGGAGGCACGGGTGGCTCGAGCGCGACGCTGACAGCCATCGCCATCGAGCCGACGGTGGTCTCGTTGGGGGTGAGCGAAAGCCAACAGCTCACGGCGCGGGGCACGTTCAGCGACGGCAGCCAGCGCGAGCTCACCTCGGGTGTCACGTGGTCGTCGAGCGCGATGGCCTTGGTGACCGTCACGTCGGCGGGTGTGGTCACCGCGGTCGCAGAGGGCACAGCCGACATCTCTGCGACGCAAGGAGGCGTGAGTGGCACCCGCTCCGTCACCGTGAGTGGGCAGGCCCTCAGCTCCATCGAGGTCGGCCCTTCGAACGCGACGCTCGGCGTCGGCTCGACGACACAGTTTTTCGCCAACGGCACCTACGCCGATGGCTCGAAGCGGAACATCACCGCCGAAGTCACCTGGTCGTCGAGCGCGCCCACCGTGGCTCGCGTCAACGCGAGCCCCGTCGGCTCGGTCACGGCCATGGCCTCGGGAACTGCAACCGTGACGGCGTCGCTGCGGGGCAAGACTGCCGACGTGACCACCACCGTCGGGCCGAAGACCGTGACGTCGCTCGCCGTCACCCCCCCGATGCTGGCGATTCGGGTGGGCGACAACAAGGCGATGACGGCGACGGCGACCTACAGCGATGGCTCGACCGGTGACGTGACCGCAGGTGTCACGTGGTCGGTCGACAACGGCAGCACCGCGCTCACCGTGAGCGGGTCGGGTGTGGTGACCGGCGTCAGCTCCGGGCAGTCGATCGGGGTGCGCGTCGCTCTTCAGGGGCTCGAGAGCGTGGCGAGAGTCACGGTGACCGCCGACCCGTTTCACCTCACCGGGCTGAGCTACACGCCCGAGCCGCTCTTCAAGGGGCTGACCTACCCGGAGCAGCGGGTCATCGCCAACTTCGGGATGATCAGCAGCAACTCCCTGCGAGTCAGCTGGACGAGCAGCGACCCCACCATTCTGCGCGTGGACCCCAACCGGGGTTGGGAGGCGCTGAAGGTGGGCAGCGTGACGATGACCGCGGTGATCGCGACCACCGACAGCATGCTGATGACGTCGGGAGTCGTGAACGTTCTCGAGCCGGTGCCCGACACCATCACCGTCGCCAGCGGCGCCTCGGGCATGGCGGTCGTCGCACCCGGCGCGACCCTTCAGCTCGTGGCCACCGGCGTATCTGCGTTGTTCCCCGCTCTCAACGCGAACCTGACCGCGCAGGTGACCTGGGCATCGAGCAACCCCGCCGCAGTGACCGTCGACGCGAACGGCCTCGCGCGGGGAGTGAGCGCAGGCACCTCGACCGTCACCGCGACGCTCGGTTCGACCGTGGGCTCCACCGTTCTCAACGTGCCGGCGGTGGTGCCGCCGATGATGACCACGACGTTGCTCGCCAGCGAAGACAACAGCATCTTCAGCAGCAGCATCACTCCGAACTCCGAAACCCGGGTGTACCCCACGAACGCGTTCTTCCCCGAGCCCGGCATCGGTGTCGGGTGCATGTGGCTGTGGAACCCGCCCATCGGCCCCGCCCCTGAGACGTTCCACGCCACGTGCGCCGAGGGCCTGGTGGCCTTCGACCTGAGCTCGCTTGCCGGCAAGACCGTGCTGAGCGCGAAGCTGCGGTTGACCACGTCGGCGTACGGCATCGGCAGCGTGCCCCGTCGCTGGTCGCTCTACGCAGTGGCTTCGCCCTGGAGCGGCAACAGCGTCACGTGGGCACAGGCATCTGGCTTCCAGTACTACGTCAACTCGCTGACCCAGCACGACCCGCCGACCGTCGTGGGCCAGGTCTACGAGGTAGATCAGACCACCACCGTGAAAAACTGGCTCAGCGGCGCGTACCGCAACGCCGGCTTCCGCATGAACATCACCAGCTACCTGTACCCGTACCTCCGGTACAACTCGCTCGACCCCTTCGAGTTCCACAGCCGGGAGGACCCCGGCGGGCGCGGCCCCAAGCTCATCGTCACCTACCAATGATGGTGTCGAGCTCCCTCTCAGGGGCAGAGGATGCCCGTGTTTCCACCGCACGGGGGGTCGACCCACTCACGGCCTCCGGCGGTCGGCTCGCCGGCCGCCCCGCCGGCGGTGCCACCACCGCCGCCGGTCGCTCCGGGGCGGCACTTCCAACAAATCGCTTGGGCCGCCGTCTCGGTGCGCGGCTCCTGCTCGTCGGCGTCGAGCCCACAGCCCGCGAGAATGGTGAAAGTAGAGATGAACGCCAGGGTCAAGCGCATGAGAGCTCCTCGTTGGGTTGAACACCCACCCTCCGTCGGCCAGCGCCAGTTGGATTAATCGAGCCGGCGACTTCAACACACGAGGCCGCTCGCGGAGTCGACCGCGCCGTCTCATCAATCACCGTGGGCGACCTCGCGCGCTTTTCAACGCGCCCTGGGGTTCCCGAAAAATTCGTATAGGCTGTGCGCGCGATTGGCGGAAGCCACAGAAAAGCACAGCCCCGCCGAAAAACACCTCGGCCTCGAGTCGCGCGGCGTGGTCGCTTACGCCGAGGTCGCGCGGCTGATGCCGAAGCGTCTCGGCGACACGAACGTGCAGAACATCGAGGTGCTGCAGGGCCCCCTCGAGGCGACGAGGGCGCCACGCTGATGCCCCCCGCACATCTCGCCGCCCTGCTCTCGACGTTGCACCTGCTCGCGCTCGCCATCGGCCTCCCCTCCATTTTCCTCCGCGCTCGTGCGCTCGCTGGCCTCAAGAGCCCCGACGACGAGAAGCAGCTCGCCCGGGTTTTCGCCGCCGACAACGTCTGGGGCCTCGCCGCAATCTTGTGGTTCGCCACCGGCTTCGCGCGGCTCCTCGGCCCGGTCGAGAAGGGCACCGCCTTCTACACGCACTCTGGCGCGTTCTGGCTGAAGATGGCCCTGTTCGCCGCTCTCTTCACGCTGGAGCTCTACCCGATGATCACGCTGATTCGCTGGCGCCTGAGGCAGCGCAAGAAGCGCCCGCTCGACCTCTCGTCCATCGGCCTGCTCACGTGGTTCAGCCGCATCGAGGTGGTGCTCACCACCTCGATGCCGTTCGCCGCCTCCGCCATGGCCCGCGGCATCGGCTTCGGCTGGTCGCCGTTCGACTGAGACTGCGCTCGAGAAGAACCCAGAGCCCGCTTCGGGAAAAGTGGGGGGAGCCCTCGCCCCCAGGGGAGGCTGGTCAGCCTCCCCCCCGTTCATGGCGTTCGCACCTTTCCGTCGCTTCGTACACGGCATACGCGTTGCTGAAGCATCGCGCATGCGAGCCCTCTCAACCGTATTGCTCTTCGGTCTCAGCGCGTGCTGGGGCGACGCAGGCACCGAAGGTGGAACTGCCGGCGGAGGCACTTCGGGCGGTGGGTCGGCCACCGCCGGCGGCGCGGGCAGGGCCGGAGGCGATTCCGCAGCAGGAGGTTCAGCGGGCGGACCTGCGACCGCAGGCGGAGCAGCGGCGGGAGGCACGTCGGGAGGGGCGAGCGCGGGGGGCATGGCGGGAGGCTCGAGCGGCGCCGTGGGAGGCCGCAGTGACGGCGGCTCGGCGGTTGACGCTGGCCCGCCCCTCGACGGCGGCTACTTCGTCTGCCCGGGCGTCACCGGCGCGGGTCGAATCGCGACGATGGCTGCGCAGATGGCGGCTGGCGAGTGGCGCGAGCTCCCCTCCCCGGGGTGGAACTACAACCTGCTCTACACCGACTGTAACGGTGCAACCGGCTCGACCGCCCACACCGACTGGAGCGACGAGCTGTTTTGGAACGCGCGCACCCAGTCCGTGATGTTCATCGGGGCCGGGCACCTGCGCTCTTTTGGCTTCGTCTTCTTCACCGACGCGGTGGGCAGCTGGTGCCGCAACGACGTCGAGGTCGACTCGTGCATGCGTGAGACCGGCTACAGCGCCTGCTTCACGCACGCGTACGACCATCAGGCCTTCGACCCAGGTCGCGGCCGACTGATGATGCTGAACGCGGGCCTCGGCGTGTACGAATACGACGTGGCCGCTCGGTCCTGGTCCAACCGAACGCTCCCGTCCGGTGTGCCGGGAGCCCAGGGAGGCTACGGCCGCTCCTTCGAGTACTTCGCCTCGCGCGACCAGCTCTTCGTCGGTCTGGGTTCGACGGGCGTGATGGTCGGCCGTTTTGGCGGCCCCGTCACGTCGCTCGCCGCGATGCCAGGCGTCGGCCCGTACCACAACACCGGCGTGTATCTGCCGCACCACCGCGCAGTTCTCTACGGGGGCGGCAACGACTCGAAGAAGCTCTACGTCATCGACGAACAGCTGATGGTCCGGTCAGTGCCCGACGTGACCTTTCCCGCTGGGGTCAGTGATGTCATTCACGTCGCCGAGACGACGCTCACCTACGACCCCATCTACGGCGATGGCCTGCTGCTCTCGAAGGAGGGCACCTTCCACGCCTACGACTACGCCACCAACGCCTGGCGCCGGCTGGCGGACCCACCGTGGCGCGGGCAACCCGGCTATTCGCACGCACTCGCCGCCCCGATCGATGATCACCAGGTCGTGCTGTTCGCCTTTCCGCAGAGCGCCTACAAGGTCTGGCTCTACAAACCGGCCCCTTGAAGGCTGATGGCACTCTGGCTGCTCGTCAGAACGTGCCGCTCAGCCCGAGCGGAGTGAGGTTCAGCCGCTCGAAGAGCTTGTTGCTCAGCCTCAGGTTGAGAAACGCCATCACCAGGTCGAAGGCGAACAGGAACCCGCCCTGCAGCAGCAGCGCCTGGCCGAAGCCCACGAAACGTCGATCGTTCGTCGCGTCACCGCGCTGCCAGAGGAACGCGGCCGTCGCCAGGTACGCGACGTCGAGGCCCACGTTGAGAAAGAAGACCTTCTCGAGGTTCTGACTGCCCTTCATCGCGTCTTTCAGGTCGAGCGGTTGGTCGTCGGGCTTCCAATTGCTGATGAGCCCGACCACCGCGAGCGCGACGTTGACGCCGTTCCAGACGAGGTTGCCGAGGTGGAAGTAGCGCCACGTCTCGTCGGTCGCGACGCCAAAGCCGATGGCGCCCCCGACCAGGTTCGCCACCGCCCAGCCGCCCAGCACGAACATGCCGTTGCGGTTGGTGGCGAGCCGTTCGACGTTCCAATCGTCGATGGACGCCGTCGAGACGGTCAGCGCGAGCACGAGGGCGAGCACGGGCGACGAATTAACACGCCTTGCGTCGTGAGCGGGCCGGTGTGATCGCGGGCGCGGGCGCCCTCAGCAGGCGACGTGGGGCTCGTGGGTGGCGGCTGCTCAGCGGCTGCGGGCGGGGCATCTTGAGGAGCGCGCAGGCGCTGGAGCGCGGCGAGCTCTTCGGGCGACAGCACCTTGCGCGCGTCGAACTTGAAGTCGACGTTCTTCTGGCCGCGATCAAGCGCATCGGCTCGTAGCCTTCGCCAGCTCGTCATGCAGGCTATCGTCGCGGCATGACCTGGAGTTGCGATGTGACCAGCTTCCTCGCGCACCTCGACACGCTGACAACACCACTGGGCCCCGAGGAGGCTCGCGCGGTGAAGGACGCGCCGTGGCCGACCTTCGCGGCGGCCAGCGCGCCCGAGCTGCAGCTCGCTGCCACCGCGCACCTCGCCCAGGGCGCGAAGCTGCTGCTGCTCTTCTTCGACCACGAAGGCGACCGCGTCAGTGTGTTACTCGACGGCGACGCCTCGCGTCGCGCCTTTGCAGATGGCCCCGTCGACCCGCGGCGAGTCGCCGCATGCGGTGCGCTGCTCGACGCCCTGCCCGAGAAGGCCCGCCACCTGGCCTCGGTCGGGTGCGTGCTGCTGTGCGCCGAGCTGGTGGCCCAGAACGCCCGGCGCCTCGGCACGACAACCTTCGCGTTGGCCGTGGTGCCCGAGCATGACGAGCGGCCTCGCCTCGTGTTCGAGGGCGAGGGTCAGGCGCCCGGAATCTTCGACGAGCAGGGGCGGCTCAGACTGCGCTCGGTCGAAGAAGAGCTCGAGGCGACCGTTGCCGACGGGGCCGCGCTGGCGGCCGTGCTGTCGAGGGTGCAGGAGGTCGACGCGATGGCCTTCCTGGCCAAGGCGTCGCAGTTCTTCACCGACGTCGCCAAGAGCGGGGAGCCAAAGGCCGACCAGCGCTCCGTGCGCGCACTGCTGGACGCCCTGGTCGCCCAGCGCGACCGACTCGGGCTCGACGCGTGGGGCGAGTCGCTCGAGGAGGTGCTGGCGAATGCGGTGGTGTGCGTGTCGCGCGACCCCGAGGGCTTCGAGCTGGCCCGTCAGCTGGTGCCAGAAGAGGTGACCGTGCCGCTGCTGGCCTACAACCTCGCCTGCGTCTGTGCGCTCCAGGCCAGAGAGCGCGAGCTCGTCTTCCACTGGGTGCGGGTTGCGCTGCAGCTGGGAGCCGACCCCGAGAAGCTCAGGGCCGACCCCGACTTCGCGGCGCTTCAGGGCGACGCCGAGCTCGAGCGGATGTTCTCGTCCCCCTCGCCCGAAGCGGCGACTCGGAGGCTGGGCGAGGCCGCCGAGGAGCTGAACTTCGAGGCTGCGAAGGCCTCCGTCGACGAGGGCGCCGACGTCAACGGCCAGCACGGTGGCGACCCGGTGCTCGTCGCCGCCCTGAGGGCGAACCCGCGGCGCAAGACCAGCGTGCAGGTCGCGATCGTTCGGCTCCTGCTCGAGCGAGGCGCGAGGCTGTCGCCCTCCGCGTGGCCCTGGTATCGGCTGGTGGGTGCGCCCGAGCTGTTGGAGCTGGTGCTGGACCACGGTGTTCCCATCGCGCCGAAGCTGGTGCTCGAGGCCGTCGAGAAGGCCAACCTCGCCTGCCTCGAGCGGCTGGTCGCGCGGGGGCTCGAGGTGGGGAAGCTCGAAGCGCCGCCGCTCTTGAGCGCGTGCCGGCACCACACGTCGAAGGACACGCTGGTCTGGCTCCTGGCGCGTGGGGTCGACGTGCACGCTCGAAGCGAACGGCAGAACCCTGCGCTGCTCGACGCCGCGAGCGCCGGCAACACGCTCATCGCTGAGGCGCTGCTCGACAATGGCGCCGAGCTGCAGGTGCGCGACGGCCGTGGCGGCAGCGTGATCAGCCACGCCCTGTTCAACGACAACGCCGGCTTCATCGAGTGGGTGGTGAAGCGGGGCGCCGACTTGAAGGCCGTCGATGCCGACGGGCGAGGCCTCTTGCAGCAGGCGGTGTCACAGGGCAGCTCGAAGTCGCTCCCGGTGCTCCTGGCGCTCGGCGCGCCCGTCGACGTGGCCGACTCCAGCGGGCAGACCGCGCTCCACTGCGCGGCCGCCGAAAACCGCCTCGAGGCGGTGGAGCAGCTGCTCGCCGCCGGCGCCAATCGTGAGGCGCGCGACGGGAGCGGCAAGCGCCCGGGGGACCTCGCGCGCGGCGCCGTGGCGCAACGGCTGACCTCTTCGTGACCTGGCCGGCGCCCCGGTTCGGGAGCAATGCCGTGGCATGTCGGGCGGGCACCCCTTCGCCCGGACGCCCGCCGCCCAGGCCGCCCCTTGGACGCGTCGAGCGCACGCCCAGGCGAGAACGTGCGGAGCCGAGTTGAAGTACCCCTGTTGAGGTCGAGCGGTGCGCGCGAGCGACCCTCAGACCGTCCACCGCTGGCTCCGTGGCCACAAGGCCGCCGCGGCCAGGCGCCCTCTGCGCTCGAGGTTGGTACGCTTCAGGCGTGCACCTGCGCTGGTCTCCGCACGCTCGCCAGGAACGCAAGCGGCTGCTCGATTGCGCTGTTCGAGAACGCCGGGCTGGCCCCCCCGGCGACAAAGGTCGCGGACTTCGACGCAGCCTGCGCGGCCGACGGATTGCTCTACCCGTAGGCATGCCCCACACGAAAACGATGGTCGTGGTCGTCGCTCTCGGCGCAGTGGCCTGTGGCCACCTCCCAGGCGATCCAGGTGTCGGGTTCCCCGATTCTGGCGCCGGCACCCTGGGCTTGCAGTGCAACACGATCTCGTACTGCAGCTCGATGAACGTCGTGCAGAAGGCCATTCCGCGTCCCTCCACGCTGGGCGGCGCCATACCCGACGGGCTGTACCGAAAGAAGAGCACACACACCGAGACGACCCAGACGGGCGTCAGCACGCTGCTCTTTTCAGGGAGCCAGGTGCACTCCTCAGACAACAGGTTCGCGACCAAACTCGGCACCTACACCACCACGGCTTCCGGCGAGGTCATCTTCGCCTTCAAGCTGAGCTGCGAACGTACGAACCCGAAGGGCACAGCGGTGCAGTGGACCTCCGAGCCCTTCCCCTACAACGTCTCTGGCTCGGTGCTCACGATTGGCGACGACATCGCGAACGGCGTCCCGCGGTTCTCCGAGTACGAGAGAATCGAGGCGCCAGACCTGTGCACCGAGAGCGCAGACGTTCGGTACCTTCAGGGCGACGCCAACCGCACCTGCGCGTCGGTCGAGAATGGCTTCGGCTCGATTCCCAACGGCTCCCTCAGGTGCCTTGCCGAGTAGGCGACTCAGCGGCAGGGTGACGTCGAGCATGCCCATGTTGCGGAGCAGCTCTCGAACGCAGTGACCAACCTGCACCAGAGTCGGTGTGGTTGTCGGGCAATGGGAGCGACACCATGTCTCGAATCGGCGATTTCAGGACGTCAACCGCCTCTACTCAGAGACCTCCACGCGCATCACCTCTGAGGCCAACGAAGCGAATGCGGCGGCAAAGACTCTGAACCTGGTGATTGGCGTCAAACTCCTCGAGTCGCGGCGAGCGTGCTGCTTGTGACCTCATGGTCACAAGAGACACCATCTGGTCGATGGCGATCACCGGGCGTCTTCAGGCTGACCCGGCGCCTTCAGGGCCGGCCGCCGCCGCCCACGCCTGCCGCGTGCGCAGCTCGTCGACCGGCAGCTCCCCCTTCTCGACGAGCCCGGTCGCGGCGTCGACGATGCGCCAGGCGAGGGTGCGGCCGAACAGCGGCTGCGACTCGACGAAGATGCAGCGCAGCTCGCCGGGCTGAAAACCACACTGGCGCTGCACCGCGGCGAGCAGCTGCTCGTGGTGCAGGTGGCCCTCGCCGAAGTTCCACCCGAGCGCGAGGCCCGCCATCACCTCGCCCTCGCACCACGTGTAGCTCTCGAAGCGCTCGACCGCCTTCGGCACGAGCAGCGGCAGCACGCGGCCGTGCAGGTGCATCAGCCGAAACGACATCACCTTGCTCAAGAGCCCGTGCGTCGTCTTCTCGTCGTAGAGGAGCCTCAGCTGGTCGAACACCCACGGGCTCGTCTTCTTCAGCTTCTCGAGCTTGCGGTACGACTCGCCCTCGAACAGCCACACCGACCACGCCCAGTTGCCGGCGTAGTACCGCATGGCGAGCAGAAACGAGATGCGGTGCGGCCAGAGGTTGCCCGCGAGCGGCACCGCCACCAGCATCACCAGAAGAAACACCGCGACTGGCCACGGAGCCACCGCCGTCAGCGACACGTCGGGGTGCGCCCAGAACAGCGCGAACGCTCCGTAGACGACCATCACGTTCCACTCGAGCGGCACGCCCATCGGCACGTTGCTGGTGATGAAGCCGTGCAGCATGAGCATGAGCACCATCGCGAGCACCGGCGGCACGCCGAGCGGGGTGAGCAGAAACGTCAGCGGCACGCCCAGCTCGAGCGCGGTGCCGAGGTGGCTCATCGCGGTGGCGAGCCTCGACGGCCTCAGGTCGTGCGGGTACGCGCGGTACATCGCCCGGCGCAGCGGGCCGAAGCGCGTCAGCGGAGCGTTGCTCGTCATCACGCACACCACGGTGGGGAAGTGGTGGTTCAGCTTCGAGACCCCGGCCCAGAACCACAGCGCGAGCTGCACCGCCTTGGCCCCGGCCAGCCACTGCGGCATCAGCGCGAAGCACACCAGCGTCACCCAGTAGTGCTCGGCGCGCGCCGCGAGAAAGAGCGTCTTGTCGAGCACGCCGAGCAGCGGCACGAGCACCAGCACCGGCCACAGCTCGGCCAGCCCCATCACCGGCGAGATGAGCGCGCGCACCAGGCTCACCAAGAGCGCGAGGTAGAGCGCGGCATCGAGCACCGACCTCGTGTCGCGCCCGCCGAACAGCGGCAGCTTGGTGGTGCCGGGGCGGGCGAAGTAGAGCGCTCCTCCGAACGGCGGCAGGTAGCGCGCGGTCAGCGGCCCGCTGCCGCAGCCCAGGCCGCAGACCTCGAACAACAGGCTCCAGGCGATGGCCTTCTGAAAGGCGAGAGGCGAGAGCCACCACTGCGCCACCTGCGAGAGCGGCCCCACGCCGAAGCTGCAGAACCACGCCCAGCCGAGCACGTACAGAAAGACCTTGGCGAGGTAGACCCCGTAGATGCCGAGCGGCGAGCCGTAGCCGTCGAGCGCCCAGGCCTCGCACGACTGCCGGCCGCGTACGTCGAACGGCGCCTTCAGCCACTCGAGCGGCTCGTACGGCGGAGGCTTGGGGTCGAGCAGGCCCACGGGCGGGCAAGCTACCTCGCCCGAGGCTGCTGCGCAGTGGCGTGGCGAAGCCCGCCACGCGCATCGACTGGGTCGAGTCGCGGATGTTGTGGGTCCGCGCCGTGTTCTTGAGGCCCGCCCAGCTGAGCTCGTAGCGGCTGCCGGAGTACACCGCGACGATCGACGAGACCTCGGCATCGAGGTGCCAGACGTTCGCGGAGAAGTTGGGATCGAACGGATGGTAGTAGTGCGCCCACTCACCCGGTACGACAAGGCGGCCCAGCTCCCAGCGAGGCGACTATGCTCCCGGGCTCGCCCGATGTGGGACCCGGCCTTCGAGATGCTGAACGCTCCGCTGTTCGAGCAGCTGCCGCTCGGCGTCTTGGTGTGGCGGCGGGCCGATGCGAACGAGCCGCCCAACCTGCGGCTGGTAGGCGTGAACGCGGCGGCCTCCACGATGCTGAAGCTCGACTTCGGCCCGATGCTCGGTCGGCACATGCTCGAGATTTTCCCCGACACTCCCCAGGCCGTCGTTCGCATCGCGGCGAAGCTCTGCCAGCAGGGCGGCACGAAAGACTTCGGAGAGACCGTCTACCGCGAGCACGACGGCACCAAGGCCACCTTCATGTTCCGCATGGTCGGCCTCGAGAACCACACCGTGGCCTCGTTCATCGAGAACCTCACCGCGCTCAAGCGCGCCGAGCACTCGGCCCGTCAGTCGGTGGCTGAGCTCGAGGCCGCGCTCGCCGAGCTCGATGGCTTCAGCTACTCGGTCTCGCACGACCTGCGCGCGCCGGTGCGGGCCATCGATGGGTTCGCGCGCATCCTGCTCGAAGACCACGCCGCCGAGCTCTCGCCCGAAGCCCGCCGCGTCGCCGGCGTCATCGCGCAGAACGCGGTGAAGATGGGCGCGCTCATCGATGACCTCTTGCAGTTCGCGCGCACCTCGCGCCAGCCGGTGAATACCCGCTCCGTCGACATGACCCAGCTCGCGAAGGCCGCCGCCGAAGAGGTGCGCGAGCCCAACCGCAACCTCGAGCTCCGCATCGCCGAGCTGCCCCCGGCGCTCGGTGACGCTCCGCTGCTCAAGCAGGTCTGGGTGAATCTGCTCGGCAACGCGGTGAAGTACACGCGAAAGCGCGAGCACGCCGTCATCGAGGTGAGCGGGGTGCGCGAGGCCCGAGAGGTCACGTACACGGTGAAAGACAACGGCGTCGGCTTCGATGCCCGGTACGCCGCGAAGCTGTTTCAGGTGTTCCAGCGGCTGCACTCTGCGTCCGAGTACGAGGGCACCGGCGTGGGGCTCGCGCTCGTGCATCGCGTGCTGCAGCGCCACGGAGGGCGCGTCTCGGCGAGCGCGACGGTGGGCGAAGGCGCTGCCTTCGTCTTCACCCTGCCGGCTGCGGGCTGACGGCTGACGGCTGACGGCTGTGCCCCACCGAGGTGTAGACGTGGCCGAAATCGAAATGTGTGTCGACGTCAGCGGGCGCCAGCCGCCCGCGCGCGCAACATCGCGTTGTCGAGCTGGGCACGCCAGCGCAGCTCTGGGAGCTGAGCGACGGGAAGCTGCGCAAAGACCTGGGCGCCGCCGTGGTGCCGGTGAACGGCGGCGCCGGTGTTTCGCTCGGAGGGCGGTTCTGCGCACAGGGCGAGGTCGCCGCCAGGCTCTGCTACGGGACGACGCGAATCGTGCCAGCGAATGAGGCGCCGTGAATGCCACACTCGTAGCCGTAGTCGCCGGCCATCGTCGGGGTTGCGCTGCCCGTACCAGCGACGTTCAAAGAGAAGATGCCCGGCACTGGGCCGCACGTCTGCTCGGGATAGTGGAACCCCTGCAGAATGTTCGTGAACGTGACGACCTGATTGACCCGAACCCGAATGCACTTCGGGTTCGGCGGGGCGTCGAAGAAGACTCCTGCGTCGGCACCCGTCAGATCCATGAAGCTGCCGTTGCAGGCACCTGGATCGCACGCGCTCCCACCCGCGGAGCCGCCGCCTGCCGTCGCTCCACCGGCCGTGCCGCCGCCGGCGGCTCCGCTACCTCCCGCGATTCCGCCTGCTGTCGCGCCGCCTGCTGTCGCGCTTCCGCCGGCCGTCGCGCTTCCACCCGCTGAGCCGCCTGCTGTCGCGCTTCCGCCCGCCCGGCCACCCGCCGAGCCGCCTGCGAGGCCGCCTGAAGAGCCGCCACCTCCTCCAGTGCCTCCGCCTTCACCGCCCGAGCACGACGTCGTGCTCCCTCCCACCAACGAGTAACCGACCACTCCGACTGCCACCCAGATGATTCGATTGAGGCTCATGGTTTTTAGTCCGCACGTGTGCTCGACGGGGTGAGAGGCGCCGGTCACAGTCTGACCGTTGGCCCACCTTCACCCGCATGGAATCTGGCACAGCCGCGCCTGGGTGGGTGGTACCAAATTACTCTGCCGGTCAGGGGCAGATGCAGGTCATTTCTTCTCCGCCATCGGCAAGCCCGAACGACCGCTTGATGGCGCACCGCTGCGCTGACCCGCGATGGCTCATCAGGGCCGCAGGTCTGCCGAGAGGTCGAGCAGCTCGTCGAGCGTCGAGAGGAAGCCGTACGCGGTGACACCGGCCTGCGCCGGGCGCCACGACAGTACGAAGCGCGCCGAGCCGCCGTTCGGCTGGCGCGTCGCCTGGCCTTCGAGCGTCACCTCGGAGCCGTCGCGGCGCACCTGGCCGCTCGCCGCCGTGAGCTCGTAGCGCACCCACGCTGGCTCCTGCGGCGGCGGCAAGACCTCGAAGCGCTCGAAGGTGGCGCGCACCGGTTCTCCAACGTCGAGCTCCAGCTTCAGCGTGCCGCCGCTCACCTGCGCGCTGTACGTGCCGGACAGGCGCGGCGCCGCAGCGGCACAGGTGCTCGAGCGCGCCGGGCACATCACCGGCGGCTTCAGCCCCTGCGGGCGCACCTCGCAGCCGTCGCGCGAGAAGAGCACCTGGTGGGTCTCGGCGGCCGGCTCGAGCCAGCCGGCAAAGCGAGCGGTGAGCTGCCGGCAGTCTCTGACGTGCGTGACCTCGCCGGCGACGACGAACGAATCGACGTACCGGCACAGAGAGATGGGCCCGACGGCGCCCCAGGCCCGTGTGCCGTCGACGTCGACGTCGAGGCTCACCGTCTCGGCCGACCACTGCGTGCCGAAGCTGGCGCTCACCTGCGTACACTCGCCGGCGGGCAAGGTGCCCGACGCCATCGGAAGCGTCAGCATGAAGTCGGCGCCGTCACCCGAGCGAACGTCGAGCCGGTACAGGCCGGCGCCGAGCGGCACGAGTCCCGTCTCGGCTGTGGCCTCGACGTCTCGCCCGTCGAAGCGGAAGCTCACGTGAGCCCGGCAGGCGCGCTCTCCCAGAGCGGGTGCTCCAGGAGCGGGTGGGCGCGTGCAGTCGGCAAGGTCGGCAACTGGGAGCAGAGCCCCCGAGTCGGCCGACCCGTCGAGGCGCGGCCCACAC
>JAEUJP010000754.1 GCA_016793725.1 Myxococcaceae bacterium
GGGCCGGCTGCTCGAGAAGGCCTACGACTTCACGGTCTCGGCCGAGAAGGTCGGCGGCGTGGTCGACCTCGAGCTCGAGCAGGTTTCGCTCGGCGAGCGGCTGCCGTCCGGCCAGACGGGCAAGCGCGTCGCGGTGTCGGAGGTGCAGGTCGCCATGTCACGCGGCCTCACCTTCACGGTTCCCGCTTCGGGTCGGGTCGCGGTGGTCGAGCCGCACGGCGCGACGCGCCACCTGCTGGCGCAGGTGCTCGCCGGGCATGACCTGCCCGACACCGGCAGCATAGAGCTCGACGGCGTCGACACGAGGCGCGCCGATCTGCACGAGCTGCGCAGCCGGGTCGCGCTGGTGCGGCCCTCTGGGCTCTTCGAAGGCACGCTGTACGAAAACGTCGCGGTGGGCCGGCCGACGGTCGGCCCCGATCAGGCGCGCGCGGCGCTGCACAAGGTCGGCCTCGTTGACGTGCTGAAGGGGCTACCCGAGGGGCTCGAGACGCCGTTGAGCGCAGCGGGGCACCCGCTCAGCCTCGACCAGCAGGTGCAGGTGCTCGTGGCTCGGGCCATCGCCGGGAAGCCGCGGCTCATCGTCGTCGACGACTTCTTCGACGCGCTCTCGCCGCCCGCACGCGAGGCCTGCGTGAAGGCGGTCGCCGAGTCGGGTGACCACACGCTCGTGGCGGTCTGCTCAGAGGCGTCTTCCGAGCTGTGCAAGCGCTGCGTGCGCGCCGAGGAGCAGCGATGATCGCGGCCAGAGACGTCTCGGGCGTCGAGCGGTCGACGGCGCTGCTGGTGCGTACGCCGCGGGCGCTGCGTCTGGTTTCTCGGCTGCTCAGCCTGGGCCTCGTCGGCACGGGCGTTTCGCTCGCGCTGGTGCCGTGGCAGCAGTCGGTCGAGGGCTCGGGGCGCGTGGTCGCGTTCGCCGCGGTCGAGCGCCGCCAGAACGTCGACGCGCCGATCGAGGGGCGGGTCAAGGTCTGGCACGTGCGCGAGGGCGGCACGGTCAAGCGCGGCGACGTCCTCGTCGAGATCACCGACAACGATCCGCTGATCTTGATGCGGCTCGAGCAGGAGCGCGTCGCGCTCAAGGCGCGGCTCGCCGCGGCCAGCGCCAGAATCGAGAGCGTCGGCAGCCGCATGAAGGCGCTCGAGGCCTCGCGCAACGCCGCGGTGAAGGCAGCCGCGTCGCGCGTTACCATGGCGGGTGAGCGTACGAAGGCCGCGAAGCAGGCCCTCGAGGGGGCGCAGGGCGCCGCCAAGGCTGCCCAGCTCAACTTCGATCGGCAGAAAACCCTGCAGGAGCAGGGGCTCACGTCGACGCGGGGCCTCGAGCTCGCCGAGCTTGAGCGGGTCCGAACGGCCACCGAGGTCGATCGGGCGCGCGCCGGCCTGCTCGGCGCCGAGGCCGAGGCGCTTGCGCTCGAGGCAGACCGGCTCCGCGTCGGCGCCGACCTCGACGCGCTGCTCGACGATGCGCGTGCGACCGAGGCCATGGCGCGGGTCGAAGAGGCCAACTCGAGCGCCGAGCTGGCTCGCCTCGAGGTGCGCCTCGCGCGCCAGTCGAACCAGGTGGTGCACGCGCCGGCAGACGGCCGCGTCTTTCGGCTGTACGGCGGCGTCGGGGGCGAGTTCGTGAAGGCGGGCGACCCGCTGATGATGGTGGTACCAGACACCCTCGAGCCCGCGGTCGAGGTCTGGCTCGACGGCAACGACGTGCCGCTCGTAACCGAGGGGCGTAAGGTGCGGCTTCAGTTCGAAGGCTGGCCCGCGGTGCAGTTCACGGGCTGGCCGTCTGTCGCGGTCGGCACGTTCGGCGGAGTCGTCGCGCTGGTCGACTCGCACGACGACGGGGGTGGGCGGTTTCGGGTCGTCATTCAGCCCGACCCGGCCGATGCGCCCTGGCCCTCGGGCCGTTTTCTCAGGCAGGGCATGCGGGTCAACGCGTGGGTGCTCCTCGATCAGGTGAAGCTGGGCTTCGAGCTGTGGCGCCGCTTCTCGGGCTTCCCCCCGTCGCTCTCGACGGTGCCGGCGGAGGCCGCGAAAGATGGAGGCAAGAAGTGAGCGGCGCCCTGATGTGTTTCGTCGTTCTCGCCGCGACGCCGCTCGGTCTCGACGAGGTCGTTGCGTCGACGGGCAGACATCACCCGACCGTGCTCGCCGCCCTCGCCGACGTCGACGCTGCCACCGGCGACGCCCGCGCCGCTGCGGGCGCGTTCGACCCCCAGCTCCGCGCGCGCGCCGGCGCCGCGCCGTACAGCGGGTACCCGAACGGCCGCGTCGATGCGTGGGTTGACGTGCCGACTCCGCTGTGGGGCACGAACCTGTGGGCGGGCTACCGGCTCGGCTCGGGCAGCTTCCCCGTCTACTACGGCGAGCGAGAGACTGACGCGCTGGGCGAGCTGCGGGCGGGGCTGTCGGTGCCGCTCTTGCGGAACGGGCCGACCGATCGGCGGCGCGCGAACATCGAGCGCGCCGATCTCGGCCGGCGCATCAGCGAGCTCGCGGTCGAGCAGCAGCGCCTCGAGCTGCGCCGGCAGGCAGCGCTGCGGTGGGTAGGGTGGGTCGCCGCCGGCGAACGGCGCGCGCTCGCCGACACGCTGCTCGAGCTCGCGCGCGCCCGGCAGGCCCAGCTCGACGAGCGCGCGCGCACTGGTGACGTGCCCCCGATCGACGCGCTCGACAACGAGCGCGCCATCGTGCAGCGGCAGTCGCTGGCGGTCTCTGCGCGGCGCGGGCTCGAGCAGACGAGCTACGAGCTCTCGCTGTTCTATCGTGACGAGGGCGGCGCTCCGCTCGAACCTCCCGGCGAGCGCCTGCCAGCGTCGTTGTCTGCTCCCTCAGCCGACGAGCCAGTGCCCTCGCTCGAAGACGCGCTCGCCCGCAGGCCCGACGTCGCGCGGCTCGAGGCGCAACGGGGGCAGGCCGAGGTCGAGGTTCGACTCCAGCGCAACCAGGTGTTGCCCGCGCTCGATGTGTCGGCCCTGGTGAGCAAAGACCTCGGCGCCTCGAACGAACCGAAGCGCAGCGTGCCCGAGCTCGAGCTCTTCATCACCCTCGAGGTTCCGCTGCTCTACCGGCAGGTGCTCGGCAGGCTCGACGCAGCGAGCGCGAACGAGCGCAAAGTCGACCTGCAGCTGCAGCTCCAACGCGAGCGCGTGCGCGTCGAGGTCAGCGATGCCCTCTCGGCGGCGCGTGCGGCCAAAGAGCGGGCGCGGCTGATGGTCAAAGAACTGGAGCTCGCCAGAAGGCTCGAGGCGGGGGAGCGCCAACGCCTCGCGCTCGGCGACTCGACGCTCTTTCTGTTGAACCTGCGCGAGACGTCGACGTTCGAGGCCGCCCTGCGCGAGGTCGATGCCAGGGCCGACTGGCATCGCGCGGCGGCAGATCTCGCTGCGGCGCTGGCCGAGACGCCCTGAGGGGCACCGGGAGAACGCTATGGAATGGCTGAACTATCACCACCTGCTCTGCTTCTGGTTGGTGGCGCGCCGCGGCGGGCTGGTCGCGGCGGCGAAAGAGCTGCACGTGTCGGCATCGACCGTGTGGGCGCAGCTCAAGGCGGTCGAAGAACGGCTCGGGGCCCGTCTGCTGGTTCGGCAAGGGCGGCGGCTGCAGCTGACCCCGACCGGCGAGCGCGTGGCTCGGCTCGCCGATGATCTGTTTTCGCTCGGCCAGGAGGTGCTCAGCGTCGCGCGGGGAAAGGCCGAGGTGCTGCCGAGCGTCAGGGTCGGGGTGTTGAGCTCGCTGCCTCGCCTCGTCACGCGCAGGTTTGTGGCGCGCGCGCTGACCGGCCACCGCGTCGTCGTCGCGCACGGCACCGCGGCGGGGCTCTTGGGCGAGCTCGTAGCGCACCGGGTCGACGTCGTGCTGACCGACGAACCGCCCTCGGGAGATGGGCCGGTCAGGGCGTATGCCCACCCGGTCGGGAGCTCGAAGCTGGCACTCTTCTGCCGCGCCGACGTCAAGAGAAGCTTGCTGCCGCAGTTCCCGAAGTCACTGAGCGGTGCGCCGCTGCTGCTCCCCCACGAAGGCACGCCCCAGCGGCAAGCGCTGTCGGCGGCGTTCGCGCGGCTGAAGGTGCAGCCGAAGGTCGTGGCAGAGGTCGATGACAGCGCGCTGCTGAAGGCGCTGGCATCGGAAGGTCACGGCGTCGTGGCGGCGCCACTGGTCGTCGCCGACGAGCTCGCGCAGCTCTACGGGCTCGAGCTGCTGGGGCAGCTCAACGTCCGTGAGGCGTACTTCGCGCTGACGCTGCACCAGCGGCTCGACCACCCTGCCGTCGAAGCGATGTTGGGCGAGGCTCTGTGATCGCGATGGGCCGGCGCTGTGCCAGGGGCCCGCTGGCGATCGAGACTTCAGCGCGACCTGACGTCGGCGAGCAGCTGTTCGGCCATGGGGTTCGTGAGCAGGTGGAAGCCGCCGCCCGATGGCCTCCACCGGTAGACGCCCTCGCTTGCCGTGTCGAACCACAGCACCTCGAGCACGACGGCGCCGCAGTTCAGCAACGGGCCCAGACACTCATCATTGAGGAGCATCTGGCAGCCTTCGAACACCTGCTCGACGCGGTGCCGTACGAGGGGGGGCCGGCACCCTCGCCGCACATCACCAGGGTACGCGCGCCCATCACGTCGAGCGCGTGCAGCAGGGCGCCTCTCACCCCTGGCTGATCGACTGCGGTGCTTCTGCCCACGGCGTCGCTTGATTCGAGCTCACGAAGGGTATGGTACGCGGCTCCGAACAGTTTCGGACTGACGAGAAACACCGACTAGATTTCGGCACGGAGAAATACTCTCGACGTCGACCGCGTGGGGTGTCGACGCGTGCGAGGCGAAGCGCTCGTTGCTCATCGCCGAGGTGGGTCGCGACGGCGCGTTGAACGAGCGTTGCTGTGACGGGCGCTCGAGAGAAGTGTTTCGCTCACGTCAATTCAACGCCGCGTAGGAGTCGAGCGCGGCCTTCCGCCCCGAGGTGTCGAGCGCGACGAAAGCGTTGACCACGCTCGAGACCGGGTGCGCACTCGGCAGGTCGACGAGTCGGGCCACGAGGTCGCGGCGCGGCGCGTCGAGCGCGAGAGGCGCAGCGGCGAGGGCAGCGCGCAGCGCGATGCGACCCGCGTCGGTGTCGGCAACGAGCCCGCTCACCACTCGCGATGCAATCGTGCCGACATCGCCCGGCACCGCCACCGCGACGAGCGCCGTCGTGAGCGGCTGCCACCTTCTGCGCGTCGGTCGCGGTGGCGAACTCGGCGCCGCGAATGACGGCTCGCAGCGCCGAGGCCTGCGACGGCGTTGGCGCGCCGACGCCTGCGCCGGCCGACACGGTCGAGAGGCTCAGGTTCAGCAGCACCGCGCGAAACGTCGGCCTCCACGTGCACGAGCGGCGTGGTGCTCACGGGAAGTGGTCAGCAGGTCCTCCAGAACGGCGTCGCAGGTACGCCTTCGGAGCTGGCGGCCTGGATCGCGCCAGGAGCCGCACATTCCAACGTGCCCGGAGGTCACTGGCAGCTCCTCGATACGGTGCGCGCGGGCAACGCGATGAGCCCAGCGATGACGTATGTAGTCCCGAGCGTCGTTCTCGGTTTCGGCGACACCGCCGAAGCCCGACAGCTTCTCGCCGACCTTCAAGCTGCCGGCGCCATCGTCGTCGGCACCAGCACGCCGGTGGGTGCCGCCGGTCAGCCCACGATCGGCACCCCGACGGTGCGCGTCGACACCTACGAGCACTCGACTGTCGACTCGATCGTCGCGAACGCGATCGTACCTCGCGGCAGGATCCAACCCCTATTCGAACGTTCCGTTGGGTGCTGGCAGCGGCCGGCGCGAACTGACCGGCTGGGAGGCGTCAACGAGGCGGCCGGCGACGCTGGCGCCCCCGCTCCTGTGCCGATGCCATCCCTTCGAAGTCTCCGGTAGAATCCCGGCCCGATGCGGCGGGGCTGGCCCATGGCGTTGGCGGTGCTTGCGGTGCTCACCGGCATCGCATCAGCGGGCATTGCGGCTGGCTACTTCGTCATTCGCGGTCGTCTGCCCCGCGCGGCGACGGTGCACGAGCTCGACGGCATCATTCAGAAGGCGCTCGACGACGATCGGCTCAACGAGCACCCGCCGTTCGAGCAGCCGGCGCTCGAAAGTTTTCCGAGATCGCTCGTCGTTCTTCACCTCACCCGACTCGGGTGCCCCACATTCCTTCAGGCCCCGCCGGAGCGCGGCGTTCGATGGGCGAGCCGCCTCGTACGCGGGCTCGCGGGCTGGGACGGGGACGGGGCCGACGGCGCGTGTGAGCGCACGTTCGCCGTGCAGCTCGCGCAACGCATCGGTGCGCGCAGCTCGCTCGAAGCGACCGTCTTGGCGAACGAGCTTCATCGGCTGCTGTCGAAGGAGCTGCTCGTCGCCTACGACCTCGCGACGGCTCCGGTCACACCGGGTACCATCGGCGCTCCGGTGACCTCGGAGATCTTGTTCAACAGGCCCATCGCCGGGCTCGACCTCGCTGACAGCGCTCAGCTCGTGGTGGCGCTGCCACCCGACGGCCTGTGGAAAGAGGAGCGCAACTGTCGAAGCCTCGAGCTCATCGCGCAGCGGCGCAGCCAGCTGCTCGAAGCGGCCCGACAGGCGGGCCTCTTCACCTTGGAAGAGGTGAGGGCCGCGAGCATTCAGCCCGTCTTCTGCCACGCGCGGTAAATCGGGCGGTGACACCGCTTGCCAAGTCGACGGGGCGCGCCTTTGGGAATCGTCCAGGCGCGGCGCTGCACACGGTCAGCGGGCCGTCGTGACCCTCAGGCGACGGCGCGCCGCAGCCTCACGACGACGGTGGCGCCAGCAGCCGCCGGCACGAGCTCGAGCGTGCCGCCGAACTGCTCGACGAGCCG
>JAEUJP010000787.1 GCA_016793725.1 Myxococcaceae bacterium
GCCGAAGGCTGTCGAGCAGCGGCTCGCTGCGGCCCTCGAGAAACAGCACCACCGCGTCGACGTTCTTGCGGTACTCGAGCGGGTCGACCGGCAGCACGCACGGCGCCGGGCACCGCCCGATCTGGTGCAGCAGGCACGGCCGGCGCCGGTTCTCGAGCGCGTAGTCGGTGCACGTGCGCAGCTGGAAGTACTTGTTCACCACCCTCAACGTCTCGCGAATCGAAGCCGCGCTCGCGTAGGGGCCGAAGTAGCGCGCGCCGTCGCGCTGAATGCGCCGCACCGTCTCGAGCCGCGGGTACGGGTGCTCGAGCGACAGCCGCAGGCAGAGAAAGTTCTTGTCGTCGCGCAGCTGAACGTTGAAGCGCGGCTTGTGCTTCTTGATCAGCTCGTTCTCGAGGAGCAGCGCCTCTTTTTCGTTCTTGACGGTGACCGTCTCGAGATCGGCGAGGAAGTGGTCGAGAAACCCGACGAACGCGCGCGTGTCGGTGCGCGTGAAGTACGCCCGAACGCGACTGCGCAGGTTCACCGCCTTGCCGACGTAGATGATCTCACCGTCGTGCCCCTTCATCAGGTACACGCCCGGCGACATCGGCAGGTCTGCGAGCTTCTGTTCGAGCGCTGCGTTCACGGCGTCAGAGATCGATCGGCCCGGGAGCGGCAGCCCCGGCGCGGTCTTCTCTCTTGTACCAGTCGACGCGCGTCACGCCAGGCAGCTCGTGCAGCGCCTCGTCGATGGTCTTGAGCAGCGCGCGGGTGGCGACGTTGTCGTCGTGAATCGGCATCGACAGGCACCACCGCGTCTCTTCGTGGCCGAACGCGAGCGCGAACGGCCCGTACTCGCAGCGCCACTGATGGCCCTTCTCGATGGGCGTGCCGAACTCGAAGCCGCGGGCGTTGAGCGCGTCGAGCACCGGCTCGAGCGCAAACCAATGCGGGCTCGGCAGCTCGACGACGGCGACGGAGCGCAGCTTGGCGGGGTCTTTGCTCACGACTTTCAGATCACGACTGAACCGGTGACTCGGCGGGCGCGCCGCCGGGGGACTCGTTCTTGTACCAACGAACCGGGCCCCCCAGCAGCTTCCGCAGCGCGGCGTCGAGCTGCGGCAGAAACTCGCGGGTGGCGGGTGTGTCGTTCAGCTCGCGCACCCGAACCTCCCACGTGCCCGCCTCGTTGGCCGGCAGGAACCAGAGGTCGAACTTCGGGCTCACGGCGCTGAGGCGCTCGGCCTCTTCGTGCACCTTGCGAAACTCCGAGCCGGCGGCGTCGAGCTCGGCGATGAGCGCGTTCAGCCGGGCGACGACGTGCTGGCGCGCCGCGTGGTCGAGCGTCGCCCACGCGCCCCACGGCGACAGCGAGAAGCGCGCGATCGAGCGCAGGTGTGGGGGGTCTGGGCGCACGCGACGCCGCGCCGCGAACCGGCCCGCGCCGAGCAGCGCGACCGCGAGCGTGACGAGCGCAGCGAGCCAGCCCCAGGGCCACAGCTCGCCCATCAGCGCCTCCGCCGGTACTTCCGCGGCTGGGCGCGCTTGCCCATCATGCGCTGCTCGGTCTTCGCCTTCGGGCCCTGCAGGGCCGCGCGCGACGGGGGCTTCACGCCGAGATCCATCTCTTTGAGCAGCGAGAGCCGGTCGCGCTCGACGGCGGCCTTCTCGAACTCCATCTCGTCGGCGAGCTGCACCATGCGGGCGGTCGTCTCTTTGATGAGCTGTTGAATCTGCGGCTTCGTCAGCAGGTCATCGCCCTCGGCGGCCTTCGGCAACGCGAGCGCATCGCCGTCGTAGAGGTACTGAGAGAGATCGACGATCGCCTTCTTCACCGACCTCGGCGTGATGCCGTGATCGAGGTTGAACGCCATCTGCAGCTCGCGGCGGCGCTTCGTCTCGTCGAGCGCGAGCTTCATCGAGTCGGTGATCGTGTCGCTGTACATGATCACGCGGCCGTTCAGGTTTCGCGCAGCGCGGCCGATCGTCTGAATCAGCGACACGTGCGAGCGCAAGAAGCCCTCTTTGTCGGCGTCGAGAATCGCGACGAGCGACACCTCGGGTATGTCGAGCCCCTCGCGCAAGAGGTTGATGCCGACGAGCACGTCGAACTCACCCTTGCGCAGGTCGCGAATGATCGCGGTGCGCTCGATCGCGTCGATGTCGGAGTGCAGGTACCGCACCTTCACGCCGACGTCGGCGTAGTACTCGGTGAGATCTTCGGCCATGCGCTTCGTCAGCGTGGTGACGAGCACGCGCTCGCCGGCCTTCGCGCGCTTGCGCACCTCTTCGAGCAGGTCATCGACCTGGTTGCCGACGGGCCGCACCTCGACCTCGGGGTCGGTGAGACCGGTCGGGCGAATCACCTGCTCGACCACGACGCCGCGCGCTTTCGCGATCTCCCACTCCGACGGGGTCGCCGACACGTACACGCCCTGCTTCACGAACTGCTCGAACTCGGGGAACTTGAGCGGGCGGTTGTCGAGCGCCGAGGGCAGCCGAAAGCCGAAGTCGACGAGCGTCTCTTTGCGCGACCGATCGCCGCGGTACATCGCGCCGATCTGCGGAATCGTCTGATGCGACTCGTCGATGAAGACGAGCATGTTCTTCGGAAAGTAGTCGAGCAGGCACGGCGGCGGCTCGCCTTCGCTACGACCCGAGAGGTGGCGCGAGTAGTTCTCGATGCCGTTGCAGAACCCGAGCTGCTCCATCATCTCGAGGTCGAACATCGTGCGCTGCTCGAGGCGCTGGGCCTCGACGAGCTTGTTCTGGGCTTTGAGCTCGGCGAGTCGAAACTGCAGCTCGTCACGAATCGAGGTGATGGCGGTGCGGCGCTGCTCGGGCTCGGTGACGTAGTGCGAGCCGGGGAAGATGACGGCCTTCTCGAGCTCGCCGCGGGTCACGCCACGCAGGGGGTCGAACTCCGAGATCTTCTCGACGGTGTCGCCGAACAGCTCGATGCGCAGCGCGCGCTCTTCTTCGTAGACGGGGAACACTTCGACGGTGTCGCCCCGCACGCGAAACGTGCCGCGGTGAAAGTCTTGATCGTTGCGCGTGTACTGGCACTCGATCAGCTGCTTGAGCAGCTTCTCGCGCGGGTAGTCGGCGCCCTTGTCGACGCGAACCGCCATCTCGACGTACGAGCGCGCGGTGCCGAGGCCGTAGATGCACGAGACCGACGCGACGATGACGACGTCGTTGCGCGTGCGCAGCGAGTGGGTCGCCGAGTGGCGCAGGCGCTCGATCTCTTCGTTGATGCTCGAGTCTTTCTCGATGTACGTGTCCGACGACGGCACGTACGCCTCGGGCTGGTAGTAGTCGTAGTAGCTGACGAAATACTCGACGGCGTTCTCGGGCAGCAGCTCCTTGAACTCACCGTACAGCTGCGCCGCGAGCGTCTTGTTGTGCGCGATGACGAGCGCGGGCCGGTTCACGTTCGCGATGACGTTCGCCATCGAGAAGGTCTTGCCCGACCCCGTCACGCCGAGCAGCACCTGCGCGCTGTCGCCGCGCAAGATGCCGTTCGTCAGCTCGCTGATGGCGCGCGGCTGATCGCCCTGGGGCGTGTAGTCACTGACGATTCGAAAAGACGAAGGCATCGACCCGCGTGTCTAACAAACCCTCCTGTCGGAAGCTGTCAGGAGCCTTTCAGCGCAAGCCGAGCCCCAGCCGCTCGAGCTCGGCGTCGCGCAGACCGACGAGCACGGCGTCACCGCGCTTCGTCACCCGCAGCTCGCCGTACTTCGCGCGCGCATACAGGTCACCCTTCCCCTCTTGAAAGAAGAACGCCTCGGCGCCGAGCCGCAGGTCGCCGTGGCGCTCGCGATAGCGCAGCAGGCGCTCGCCCGCCTTCAGCGCCGAGCCATCGTCCCACCGCACGAACGCGGCGACGTTCTTGTCGTCGACGTGCACCACCATGCGGCCGTCGTGGGCCCTGGGGCCGAGGCCCTGCGTGAGGCGGTACCGCAGCGTCAGGTAGTCGCCCTGCATCAGCGAGCGCGGGTCGGCGGGCGCGAGCTCGACGAGCAGCGGCGCGCCGGTGTCGAGCACGCGCTCTTGTCGAACGACGAGCCCGTTCACGACGAGCAGCGCGCCGGCGAGCGCCAGCCCGGCATAGCGCCGATTCATCGTCACCGGTGCGAGCGCGACGTCCTGGTCGCTTCGCTCCCGTTTTCGCGCCAGCGGCGCGACGCCCTGCGCGCCGAGCAGCCGCCACAGCGTGACGAAGCAGAGGCCGTTGGCGAGCATGAGGCCCGACTTCACGAGCAGCGTCTGATCGATCGAGTAGTAGAGCCAGCCGTAGAACGCCGCGAGGAAGACCGCGGCGAGCGCGACGAGCTTCGCCTCGCGGCGGTAGACGGCGACGGCGAGCAGCGCGACACCGGCGAGCACGCCCGGCGACCCCAAGCTGAAGGCGCAGAGCAGACCGACGAAGGGCGCCGCGGCCGCGACGAGGCGTGGCGACCGCAAGATCACCGCGAGCTGACCGAGCAGCAGCACGGCGACGCCGACGCGCGCGGGCCAGCCGAGCTCGAGGCGCGTGTACTTCTCGAGGGGCACGAGCAGCCACGCGCACGCCGCGATGGCGAACCCGTACGCCGCCGGCGCGACGATGTGGGCCCACGGCCCACGCTCGAGGCGAGGGCGAAGGTAAAAGAGCAGCAGCGCGCCCGACAGCGCCGCGAGCACCAGCGCGTCGAGGTGGTGACTGCCGGTGGTGCTCTCCCACAGGCGAAAGAGTGACGAGCAGACGCCGAGGGCGCTCAGCAGCCGCATCAGCGGGTCGGGGTACGCGATGAGCAGCAGGAGCTCGATGGCGAGCATGAACAGCGGGGGCCACGGGCTGCCGACGCCGCTCAGGTCGGTCATGCCGACGACGGCGAGCACCTCACCCGCGAGCGCGACCGAGAGCGAGAGCTGGGCGAAGAAGCCCCGCTGCACGAAGCGACGCAGCACGATGGCGGCGCCGACGGCGGCGAGGCCCGCGTAGACCTGCATCGTGTGCTCGAGCTTCACGAAGTGGGCGACGGCGAGAAAGCAGAACGCGGCGAGCCAGCCGTAGACGCCGCTGATGCCGCGCGCGTACCAGGGCAGCGCCGGGCGTTCGGCAGCGACGACGGCCGCGGCCTTCTCGCGGGTGCCGAGCGGCACGGCGTCTTCGCACTCGAGCTGCGAGAGCACGTCGGACAATGACGGCGTCATCGTGCGGCCCTCCGAATAAGCGACATCGCGGCGGCGAGCTCGGCGACGACGAAGAGGCCCATCAGGCCCCAGGCGAACGCCTCGTGCACGTGGCGGTGCAGCCAGCGGCCGGCGAAGGCGGTGGCGAGGCCGATGGCGCAGAACGCGACGGCCGAGCGCACGAACGAATCGCGGCGGTAGGCGACGGCGAGCGTGACGCCGGCCCCTGCGACGACGGCGGCGGCGGCAGGGCCCCAGCCGTGCGCATGCCACCACGACCCGCCGGCGAGGTACCAGCAGGCGACGGGCAGCGCAGGCAGCACGATGGCGGCGGCGAGCGCGCGGTGAAACCACGAGGTGCGCTCACCCAGCCAGTCGGTGCGGCGAGAGACGAGCTCATAGGCGCCGAGACCGAGGGTGTTGAGCGCCGCGAGCAAGACACCGCCGTAGGCGAACGGGTCGGCGTCGAACGGGCGGAGCTGCTCGCAGAAGAGCGCGGCGCTCACGTTCACGAGCGCCCACACACCGAGCCACAGCGGCATGAACCGCGAGAGCGCAGCGATGGGCGCGGCGAGCAATGCCCAGGTGAGGAACAGCTCATAGGGGTCGGCGCCGGTCTGGTACGTCTGGCCGTAGACGGCGAGCAGTGGGCCGAGCAGGGCCGCGCAGAGCGAGAGCGCGACCTGGCGGGTGAGCTGGCCCTTCGCGCGCCAGGCGGCGGCGGCGAACGCGACGAGGCCGAGCTCGAGGGCGCCGAAGCGGGCCCAGCGCGAGAGGCCCTCCCAGTTGTGGGCGACGAAGAAGACGACCGAGGCGACCGAGAGGAGCCCGCCGAGCACGAGCGCGGCGCGGGCGGCGAAGGCAGCCTGGGCGTCGTGCGGCGGGGGCTCGGTGGCGAGGCCGAGCGCGCGATCGAAGGCAGCCTCCGAGAGCACGCCGGCGTCGCGCAGGGCGCGCAGGCGCTGGGGGGTCGCGGGTGCTGCGAGCGGTGGGGTTTCGATGGCCGGCCTCCGGGTCTGCAACGGAGCGGTGAACGACGGGCCGACGTGGGCTGTTCCCGCTGCGCGGGGTTCTGCGCAGCTACGAGAACAGGCGCCGCCAGCACGACGGTCTGGCGGTGGCGACGAGCCGGACGACGTCGGGGTCGTGCGTGACGCGCCAGGTGCCGATCTCGAAGCCGTCGGGGAGCACTTCGCGGCGCGCCAGCATGTGGGTGGCAGCTGAGAGGAGCACGTCGCTCAGCGCTGCTTCGGTGCGCTCGTCGGGGGTGGTCGACGGCTCGATCTCGACCTCGGGGAAGCCGAGCGCGCGCAGCCCGCGCGTCGTGACGGCGCGATCGTCGTGGTCGATGTACACCCACACCATGAGCTCGGCGTGCGGCGCGTCGGGTCGCGGCGCCGACTGACGCAAGAACTCGGCGGGCGCCATGATCTGCCCCGTGAGGTGCAGCAGGAGCGCACGAGCGGCGGGTGACTCGGCGGCGATGCGACCGAAGGTGGTGAGCTGCTGCAGGCGGGCGACGTGCGCTGGGCGATCGCCGGGCGGCGACAGCTCGTTGAACGTGACGAGGTTCACCATGGCCGGCACGTCGGTCATCGACTCGGCCGACCGATTGAGCCCCTTCGCGAGCTCGCGGTTGAGCGTGCCGGGCGCGAGCGAGAGGTCGGCGTCTTTGATGAGCCGCGGCTGCATCGAGATCTCGAAGTGCTGCTTCACGCCGGCAGCGACGAGGCCCTCGAGCATCTGGAGCTGGGCCTCGGTCTGAACGACGACGGTGAGCAGCGGCGTCTTCGGGGGCGGCGGTGGGTCGGCAGGCGTGGTGCGCTCGCGAGAGCCGGCTCCGAGCTCGGCGCCGCACGAACACTTCGCGGGGTTCGGCACCACGAGCGGGCGCCGGCAGCTCGGGCACGCCGTCAGGCTCGACATGGCGGCTGCATTTCACGACGTGCCGCCTCGGGTCAAACGTCAGCGCTTCGCCGGCACCGAGAGCTTCAGCGCGTCGACGAAGAGACACGTGCCGTTCGGCACGAACGTGTGACGCTTCACGTCGTACTCGACGAGCTTCGTGTCGCTGAGCCAGGCGGTCATGGCGTCTTTGCCGGCGACGAAGGTGTCGAGGCGGCCGGTGACGGCGATGAAGGCGCGAAGGCCGCCGGCGTTTCGGCGCAGGTAGAGGAGCTGGTTCGTGCAGTCGCGCTCGAGGCAGATGGCGCGACCGAAGCGCTCAGCGGGGCCGAGGCCGACGTGCAACACGAGCGACTCGATGAGGCGCCCGTCGGCGTCGACCCCGTCGACGATGAGCTTCGCCTGGTCGCGGGTGAGGCTGCTGCGAGCGAGATCGGGGCGCGACTTCGTGCTGAGCACGGCGAAGTCGCGGCAGGCGGAACGGGGCGGCGCAGCGCTGAGGCAGAGAAAACCGGCGATGACGATGGGGCGCACGTGGCGGTCGAGCGCACGCGGCATGCCGCCTCAACGGGCCGAGTTCGTTCGGGTTCTGCGGTCTCACGTCCGCCCCCGTGGACGGCTGAGAACGTCGCTCTCGAGAAGTTCCGCACCCTTCGCGCGGTGTGCGGCCCGCAAACCTCTGCCGCATGACAATCGAAAAGGTCGGTTCTTCCCCCGCAGCGGTCCCCACCCACCCGGACACGACGGCGCAAGCGCCGGTGCCAGCGCCCGCAGCGGCAGCGGCCCCCGAGCCCAACTTCGTGCAGAACTACACGAGCCCGGCAGTCGACACGGCGGTGGCGAACATCGAGTCGAGCTACGGCTGGGGCCTCATGCCTGACATGGAGGAAATCGATAAGAAGCTCATGTCGCTGAACGGTATGGACCTGCTCGCGACGCTCAAGCGCCTCGAAGCCGATGACAAGCTCGAGAGCGTGCTGAACCGCATGACGCCCGACGAGCGGCAGCACGTCGTGAACAAGTTGGTCCACGGCAAGCTGGTCGAGCGTGACCCGAAAGACGACAAGCTGAAGGGCACGCTCAAGATGCCGCCCGCATTCCAGACGATGCTCAACGAGCTCAACACGCTCGCTTCGAAAGAGAAGCCGGCTACCGAGTTCACCTACAACTGGAGCGGCTACAAAGAAGACCGGTACGACGTCGAGAAGCGCAAGCTGGCCAGTGACGTCGCGAGCCTGAAGCCCGGCGACAGCATGCAGCTCGAGGTGAAGGTGGGCGGCACCGCGCAGCACATGACGGCGACCGGCGAAGCCAAGGTCGACGTGAAGCGCGCGCCCGACGGTACGTTCAGCGTCGGCGCCGAGCTCGCGGTCGAAGGTGGACTCGAGGCGAAACACCAGCGCTCGGACACGGCGTTCGAGGGGCTGCTCGGGGCGGGCGCGCGCTGCGAGTACAAGTTCAAGACCGCAGCCGAGGCGAAAGAGGCCGCATACCTCATGGCGACCTTCCCGGGGCAGGTGGCCGAGAAGCACGGCAAGCCGTCGGCGATCGAGCTCAAGGGCAAGGTGGCCATCGAGGCGGCAAACGTCTTCGGGTTCGGCGCGATACCACAGCTGAAGATCAAGGGCGCTGAAGAGGCAGGCGTCTCGCTGCGCGTCGACCTCGACAAGTCGGCCCCGACCCTCACGCTGACGGCCGAAGCGAAGCTGCAGGCCAAGGCGCTTGCACAGGCTGGGGTCGGCGGTGCGAGCGTACAGGTGCACGGGCACGACGCATTCGCGAAGGGCTCGGTAGCGCTCGAGGTGAAGACGAAGCTGCACGACCCCGATGCGTTCTTGAAGTCACCGACCGACTACCTGAAGCAGCGCGGGCCGCAGCTGGTCGCCAATGCGAGCGCGACGGTCACGGTCGCGAGCGAGACGTCGATGGGCCACCACGCAACGACGAACGAGCTGAAGGTGAAGACGTCGATGCAAGAGGCGCCGAAGTTCCTCATGAAGATCGACCCGTCGATGTCGAACGCCGAGCTGGCCCAGAAGGCGGGCGAGGGCGTTCAGATCGAGATGCGCGAGAAGAAATGGTCGCTGCACCACGAGGGCTTCGACGCGAAGCTCGAGGTCGGGCACACCGGCGGGTGGCTCGGCATCGGCAAAGAGCGCAAGTCACTCGACAGCGACCGCGTCATCTACAAGGGCAGCGCGACCGACCTCGTGACCGGCCGACCCTGAGCTCCTGGTCGCTGCTTCCGTTTCCGCGCCCGAGGCGCGAGGCCTCGCTACTTGCCAGCCGTGACGGCCTGCAGCGCCTTCAACCGGGCGAGCTCGAACTCGTCGCCCTTGTTCCACGCGGGCATCTTGCTCGCGTTGGCGATCTCGAGACCGAGCTCGAAGTACAGCTGAACGTCCTCGACGGCTCCCGACAGCTCCCAGCTGTCGGTGAGCTCGTCGCTGGGCTGGTGGTAGTTCTTGTCTTCCCACTCTTCGCGCATCTTTTTGCCCCAGCCGTCGGGCTTGCCGATGAAGTCGTGGCCGCTCGAGAAGTAGGCTGCGGGCACGCCCCAGCGCGCGAAGTTGTACTGGTCTGACCGATAGAAGAAGCCGCGGTCAGAGAGCTCGTCGGGCTTCACCACCCTGCCCTGCGCCCGGGCGAGCTTGATGATGACGTCGTCGACGTTCGACTTGCCGAGCCCGATCACCGACACGTCTTTCGTGCGGCCCCAGATGTTGGCGCCGTCGATGTTGATGTCGACCGCCATCAGCCCCATCGCCGCCGGCGGGTGCTCGACCAGGTACTGCGAGCCGAGCAGGCCCTGCTCTTCGGCGGCGACCGCCGCGAACAAGATGCCGCGCTTCGGCGCCTTCGGCTGCCCGCCGAACGCGCGCAGCACCGTGAGCATCGCCGCGACGCCCGACGCGTTGTCGACGGCGCCGTTGTAGATGACGTCTTCGCCGGGCTTGCCCTCGCTCTTCTTGCCGAGGTGATCGTGGTGCGCGGTGTAGACGACGAGCTCACGGGCGAGCTTCGGGTCGGAGCCGGGCAAGAGCCCGACGACGTTCGCCGTCTGCTTCTTCTGCACGACGTTCTTGAACGAGGTCGTGACCTGCAGGCCGAGCGGCACGGGGCGGAAGTCGCGCGACTGCGCGGCGCGGCGCAGCACGTCGAGATCTTGGCCCGCGGCCTTCGCGATCTTCTTCGCGGCGTCTTCGGTGACCCAGCCCTTCACCTTGAGGCGCTGCGCGTCGGTGTACGGGAGGTCGAACTGTTCGCCCGTCCACGACGTCTGCACGACCTGCCACGGGTAGCCGGCCGACGGCGTCGTGTGAATGATGATGCAGGCGGCGGCGCCGAGCTTCTGCGCCATCTCGTACTTGTAGTCCCACCGGCCGTACCAGAGGCGCGTCTTGCCGGCGAAGAGCTTGGGGTCGTCTTCGGGGTCGCTGTTCATGACGAGCAGCGTCTTGCCCTTCACGTCGACGCCCTTGAAGTCGTCCCACTGGTATTCGGCGGCCTGAATGCCGTAGCCGACGAAGACGAGGTCACTCAAGTCGAGCTTCGAGAGCTCCTGGTGCTCGCCGGCGACGGCGATGAGATCGTCCCAGAACTTGAGGGTGATCGAGCCGTTCTTGCCGCCTGACACCTTCAGCTCGGCGGGGTGGCCGTCGATGCCGACGATGTCGAACGGCTGGTACCAGCTGCCGCCGGTGCCCATGGGCTTGAGGCCCGCCATCTCGAACTGCGACGCGATGTACGCCTGGGCGAGCTGATCGCCCTTCGTCGCGGGGCCGCGGCCCTCGAGCGCATCGGAGGCGAGAAAGCGGATGTGCCCGCGAATCGCCTCGGGGGTGATGAGCCGGGTGTCGGGAGCGGCGGTGAGGCTCAGCGCTGCGATGAGACCGAGAGACATTGCGACCTCGAATACCCTACTCGGGCGTCACCTTCCACGTGGTGCCTTGGGGCGTGTCCATGATGTCGACGCCCATCGCCTTCAGCTCGGCGCGAATTTCGTCGCCGCGCTTGAAGTCTTTCGCCTTGCGGGCGTCGGCGCGCGCGGTGATGGCCGCTTCGACCTTCGCCACGTCGATGCCGCGCTGCTTCACGGCGCGGTCGCGGCGGCGCGAGAGCCACTGCGCGGGGTCGTCTTCGAACAGGCCGAGCACCGAGGCGATCTTCTTCACGCTCGCCTTCAAGGCCGTGAGCGCGGCGTTGGCCTTGCCCTTGTCTTTTTCGGTGAGCTGCTTGTTCATGTCGGCGAACAGGGCCGAGAGGTGGCCGAGCGCGCCGGTGAAGTTGAAGTCGTCGTCCATCTCGTGCTCGATGGCGCGCAGGTGCTTCTCGTCGTCGACGCCGCCGGCTGAGGGGCGTTCGTTGGCGAGGCGCAGGGTCTCGTAGAAGTACTCCATTCGGGCGTCGGCGTCGGCGAGCGACTTGTCGCTGAAGCCGAGCGGCGCGCGGTAGTGCGTCGAGAGGAAGAAGTAGCGCAGGGCCTCGGCGTCGACCTTCTGCAAGGCGTCGCGCAGGCGCACGACGTTGCCGAGGCTCTTCGACATCTTGGCGCCCTCGAGGTCCAAGAAGCCGCCGTGCATCCAGCACTTGCAGAGCTCGACGCCGCTGGCGGCTTCGCTCTGGGCGATCTCGTTCTCGTGGTGGGGGAAGATGAGATCGAGCCCGCCGCCATGCAGGTCGAACGTGTCGCCGAGGTACTTGGCGCTCATGGCCGAGCACTCGATGTGCCAGCCGGGGCGGCCCCTGCCCCACGGGCTTTCCCACGAGGGCTCGCCGGGCTTGGCCGACTTCCACAGGGCGAAGTCGAGCGGCTCGCGCTTGGCATCGCCGGGCTCGACGCGGGCGCCGGCTTGAAGGTCATCGAGCTTGCGCTTCGAGAGCTTCGCGTACTGAGGGTACTTGCTGACCTGGAAGTAGACGTCGCCGCGCGACTCGTAGGCGACGCCCTTGGCGATGAGCTTCTCGATGATGGTGATGATCTCGGGGATCGTCTCGCTCACCTTCGGCGAGACGTCGGGAGGGATCATGTGGAGCGCCTTCGCGTCGGCCTCGAACTCGCGCACGAAGTGGGCGGCGTGCTCGATCGGGTCATTCGGAGCGCCCTGCCTCACCAGCGCCTCGCCATCGAGCGTGACGGTCTGCTTCGCGAGATCGATGGGCAGCTCGGCGCGATCGATGAGGGTCAGCTTGTGGCCGTCGGTCGTCCATTTGAAGGGCTGGCCGTCGAGCGTGGCCGACCCGTCGTTCTGCACCGTCAGCCGGGTGCCCCACTGGCCGATGACGCGGGCGGCGTTGATGATCTTGTCGTCGACGTCGGTGTAGTTGCGCACGTACTTCACGTCGAAGCCGCGGTACCGCAGGTAGCGGACGATGACGTCGAACGAGGTGAAGCTCCGGGCGTTGCCGATGTGGACGTAGCTGTAGACGGTCGGCCCGCAGACGTAGATCTTGATCTTGCCGGGCTCGAGCGGCGTGAGGCTGACCTTCTCGCCGCGCATGGTGTTGTAGACCCTGAGGGTTTCGGGGGGCGCCATTCGTCACCTCTCTGCCACGATTTGCCATCGAAGGGACGTTTCAGGCATGGTTTCCCGAGCCGTAAGAATCCAAAAGGGTAACCCC
>JAEUJP010000804.1 GCA_016793725.1 Myxococcaceae bacterium
ACCGCGGGTGCGCCGCGCGCGGAGTGCCGCGCTGCCCGTGCGTGCCGTACGTGCTCGCCGCGCTGCTCGCGCACGGCACCTGCGCGAGGGTCGACGCGTAGCGCAGGTTGCGCG
Source organism: Myxococcaceae bacterium (assembly GCA_016793725.1). Lineage (GTDB taxonomy): Bacteria > Myxococcota > Myxococcia > Myxococcales > Myxococcaceae > Xiheicaenimonas > Xiheicaenimonas phototrophica. Next base: position 115 of record JAEUJP010000804.1, read on the forward strand.
CCGTCGGGTCGCTCTGCACGCTGAGGCCGGGGCCGGTCACCTGGGCGGCGCTCCACGTCGCGCGCGAGTAGTCGGCGCCGAGCAGCGTGAGCCGCACGTCACCGAACGTGTCGTTCATCTGGTAGCCCGCACCGTACACGTAGTCGACGGGCAGGCCGTCGCCCGCGCCCGGCACCTGCGAGAGCAGCAGCCGCCCGTTCGGCGGCAGCACCGGCGGCGTGACGAGCGTGTGCGCGAGGCCGTTGCCGAAGTCCAGCACCCACCCGTCGAGGTCGACGGGGTCGGCCCCGAAGTTCGTGATCTCGAGCCACTCGCCGCGCACGATGCCCGCGGCCGGCCACGGGTTCACCTCGGTGATGGCGAACTGGCCCGGCACGATGGCCGGGTTGCCCGTCACCTCGATGGTGGTGTCGTTCACCACCACGCGCGCGGTGATGGGCTCACCGTCGATCGGCACCTCGACCGGCAGCGTCGCCGGGCCGAAGAACGTGAACGAGCGGCCCTCTGCCGGCAGCGCGGGGGCGAGCAGCGCGCCCTGCTCGTTCGCGCTCACGATGCCGACCGAGGGTGAGATGTCGGGCACGTCGAGCTTGTCGTATGCGTACACCACCTTGCCCGAGGCGTAGAGCTGCGCCTGAAAGGTGAGCCGGCTGCCGGTGAAGTCGTCGTGCTCGATCTCGTTGTACTGAATGATGAGGCGCCGGTTCTCGCCGCTGCCGTCGAGCTGGTAGAAGATCGCAGAAAGTGGGTCTGCCGCGATGTGGTACAGATCGTCCCAGTACGGCGCGAAGGCGAGCGGCTCGAGCACCTGAGACGGCAGCGGGTCGTCGTTATCGTCGGTCGTCGTCGAGCTGCCGACCGCGGTGGCGCTGAACACGAACCAGCCGTTGATGTTGATCGAGAGCTTGTCGCCGCTGAGCGGCCTGCCGAACAGCATCATCGTGAACCGCTCGGGCAGGGTGACCAGCTTCGACGTCGTGTCGGGCCCCGAGTACGCGATGCTCGTGCCCGTCTGCGAGATGTCGATGAACCCGTCGCCCGGCACGTCTTGCGCGACCGTCGGCAGGCCGAGAATGGCGCCGTTGCCCGGCACCGTCGAGCCGGTGACCTCGGTGCTGAGGCCCACGGGCAGCTTGCGGCTGAACGTCAAGGTCGCGAGGCTGGCGACGGTGATGGCCACGGTCTGCGGCGCGATCGCGTCACCGACCGTGTTGTCGGCGCGCAGCTCGTAGGTGATCGACGGCTGGTTCGGGTAGACCGTCGCAACGCCGGTGTCGACCATGCCCTGCGTGGCGAACACCTCGCGCGCGCCGGGCTGCTCGACGATGCGCACCGAGCGCGCGTTCGTCACGTTCCACCTGAGCACCAGCGGCGTGCCGCCCTGCGCGAGGGTCGTGGTGTCGGCCGTGAAGCTGTTGAAGACCGGCAACCCCACCAGCGACACCTGCCGCGTCTGCCGCGCGACGCTGCCCAGCGCGTTGCGCACCGTGAGCTCGACGACCGCCGTCGACGCCGGAGCAGGCAGCACCAGCGAGTCAGCGGCGAGCTGAGAGGCGCTCGAGCCCGTGAAGTAGAGCTGGCCGTCGAGCCGCAGCTCGAGCCGCGTCACGCCGGTCGTGCGCCAGCTCACGACGTACACCGCGCCGGGCTTCGCGAACCGCGGCACCTCGAACGCGTCGATGCGCACCGCGCCGCCGAGCGTGACCACGAGCGTCTTCTTCACCTTCATCGGCCCGCTCTCGATCTCGAGCGTGTACTCGACGAGCCCATCGACCGGCAGGTTCGCCGGAGCCGTGTCGGTGAAGGTGCCGTTCGCGACCAGGCCTCCAGTGACGCTGGTGAGCGGCGTCGCGAGCCCGGCGCGGGTGAGGGTCGCTCGGGTCGCACCGCCCGTGCGCCAGGTGACCGTGAGCGGCTGGCCTGGCAGCGGCGAGCGGCCCTCGAGCGCGAACGTGAAGATGGCGGGCTGAACGACGACCGACACGTCTGCCGTGCGCCCGTCGACGGTGAGCCGGTACGAGGTCGACCGCCCCGGCGTCACGCGCACCGAGCCGCTCGCTCTCTGCGCGCCGACGTCGATGGGCTGACCACCGACCTGCTGCAGCGCCACGCTCTGCGCGCCCGGCGCGTTCCACACCAGGCTCACCGGCTCGCCGGCGACGACCACGGCAGGCAGGGCGGTGAACAACATCACGTTGCCGCCGCGCTCGAGCACGACCGACACCACCTTCGTGTCGGTACCGCCCGGGCCACGCGCGGTGAGCGCGAACAGCGTGTCGCGCGCGATGGTGACCTCGAGGCTGCCGGTCGCCGCGGCCGAGTCGATGGCGAGCGGCCCCTCCTCGAGTTGCTCGAGCGCCACGACCTCGGCGCCCGTCGTTTCCCACGAGAGCGTCACCTTGTCGCCGGGGTTCGTTACCTGGGTCGAGCTCGCCGCGAACCGCGTGATGACGCCTGCGGGCGGGGCGGGCGCCGGGTCGGGGGTGGCCGGCGGCGGGCACGCGGTGAGGCCGAGAACGAAGAGCACGGCCGTGAACCACCCGGCCACCGGGTCGCGAGCTGAGAGGGGTCGGTTCATGGCGTGAATGCGAAGCGGAAGGAGGTGTTGGGGAAGATGCCCGGCGCCGTCGCCGAGTTGATGCTGATGACCGCCGCCAGCCGGCCGCTCGGCTCTTCGAGCCACGCCGTCGCGCTCGAGCCCTTGGCCAGCGTGCTCGTGCCCGCCGCGGTCATGTCGCCGTACGCGAAGGTGATGTCGCCGTTGCGCCAGAAGCGCGCCTGAAAGTTGAGCGAGGTGACGGTGGTGGTGTTCACCCGCCAGCGCTCCCACGAAACGATGACCGACTCGTTCGGGGTGCCGACGTCGCGCCGCTGCCAGTAGATGCCCGACCCGGGCTCCGTGCTGCCCGTCAGGGTTTCCCAGAACGGCGCGATGGTGCCGGGCCCCGGGCTGGTCACCGAGGGCGTGCTCTTGTTCGTCAGCGAGGGAGCCGAGATGAACGTCGGCGAGATGAAGCCGTTCGTGCTGACGTAGAGCAGCGGCACCGTCGCGTACCCCACCTGCACCGGGCCGCCGGGGTCGAGCGTGAACACCGACTCGTCGGCCGCGGGCGACGTGCCGAGCACGAGCGGTACGCCCGTGGCCGCGATGCTGAAGAACGGCACGCCCGCGTCGGTGAGCACGTAGGGGAAGCAGCGCGCGTGCGCCGAGCCCGGCGTGCCGAGCTGACCGTTCGTGCCGTAGCCCGCGTCAGTCGCACAGGTGAGCTGCGTGACGGTGGTGACGGGGAACTTGAGCCACGGTGCCGGCGGGTCGGCCTGCACGGCCGACGCGCTGCCCGCAAGCGCCAGCGGCACGTGGCTGACGGCGATGCCGTCGACGCCGAGCCGCATGCTGCCTCCGCCCCCGTCGGGCAGCGACACCCGGCCGTCGTACACCGCGGCGACGTTCACGCCGTCATTCGCGCCCGCCGCCTCGGCCGCGACGGCGCGGGCGCCGGCCGGCACGACGAAGTTCTCGGGGAGCAGCGTGAGGGTGCCGGCGTCGGTGCGCAGCTCCCACCCTGAGAGGTCGATCGCCTCGGAGCTCAGGTTCACGATCTCGACCCACTCGCCCTGGGCCACCGCCGGCCGCGCGTTCACCTCGCTCAGCACGATGGAGTTGGGCGTGATGCGCGGGTCGCCCTCGACGCGCACCACACCGTTCGCCTTCTTTACGAAGCCGACCAGCGGGTCGTTGCGCACACGCAGCGTCGTCGGCGTGGGCGCATCACCGAAGAGCTCGATCGTCTGGCCCGCGACCGGTGCCGGCGCCGCGAGAACCTCGGTCTCGGTGCCGTTGACGGCGCCGACGTTGACCACCCCGGGGAAGGCGTCGATCTGCGGGTACGCGAACACGACGCGGCCGCTCGCGTAGATCTGCGCCTGAAACGTCACGCGGCCCGCGCCAGTCGTCTCTTGCTCGAACCGGTTCCACTGCACGATGAGCCGTTGTTCGCCAGCCACGGTGTCGACTTGCCACTGCGCGTTGCCCGAGCCGATCTGCAGGTTCGCGAGAAACACCGCGAGCGACCACGGCTGCAGCGTGTTGCCGATTGACGTCGGCGCCGTCGGGCTCGTCGTGCCCGTGTTCGAGAACGACAGCCACCCGTTCACCGACACGTGGAGCTGCTGGCCGGTGACGCGCTGACCGAACAGCGTCGGCGCGAAGCCACCCACGTTGATGACCTGGTAGCCGCTCGTCGCGCTGCTGAACACCACGGGCGTACCGGTAGAGGAAATGTCGACGAACTGCGCGTCGGGCGGGTTCACGCGCACCGCAGGGAGCCCCGTGACCACCCCGCCGCCGGAGACCGTCGAGCCGGTGACCTGCGTGTTCGCTCCGATGGGCGCGCGCCGCGAGAACGTCAGCCGCGCGAGGCTCGTCACCGCGACGGTCAGCGTCTGCGCCGTGATCGAATCGCCCGCCTGGTTGTCGGCGGTGAGCGTGTACCGGGTCTGCGACTGGTTCGGGTAGACGGTGGCGGTGCCGGTGCCGGCCGTCGGACCTGTTGCGTCGAAGACGACGCGACCTTCTTCGGTGATGGTCACGTGGCGGCCGTTCGTCACGTTCCAGCTCAAGACCACCGGCTCGCCGCCTTGCGCGATGGTGGCGACGTCGGGCGTGAAGCTGACGAACGTGGGCTGCCCGACGGGCCGCACCGTCAGCAGCGTCGGCGGGCTCTGGTCGCCCGTCACGCTCTGTACGGCGACGACCGAATATTCGGTGTCGCTCGCCGGAGCTGGCAGCGTCACCGAGCCCTGCGCCACGCCCTGGTGAAGCACGACGCCGTTCGCGAGCACGTTCACTTGATCTGCGCCGCGCGTCGTCCACACGAGCGGAAACGTGGTGCCCGTGCGCACGTAGCCCGGCGCGGTCGCCGTGAGCACCACCGGCGCCGTCGAGAGAAACACAGTGACGACGCGCTCGATGGGTGCGCCCTTGCCTTCGACGCGCAGCACGAACGGCAGGCCGAGGCCCGAGTCGAAGCCCGGGACGATCTGCGTCGCGTCACCGTTCGCGATGCGACCGGGGTCGGTCACGGTCGTGATGGTGCCGATGCCGGGGCTCGACAGCGTCACCTTCGTGGCGTTCGTCGTCTTCCACGCGAGCGTTACGGTCTCACCCGGCCGCGCCGCCGGTGGCGTCGCCGTCAGCTCGAGAATCGCCTGCTCGCGCGAGACCGTGGTCGAGATGGTGCGGCCATCGGCGGTCAGCGAGTACGTCGTCTCTGCACCGGGCGGGTTCACCATCACCGAGCCGGCGTTGAGCTGGCCGTTCAGGTCGACGAGAGCGCCCGAGCCGTCGGTGATTCGAACGCTGCGCGCCCCCGGCGCCGACCACACCAACATCGACGGCTCGCTTGGGGCGACCAGCGCGGGCACCGCCTGGAACAAGAGGTTCGACGCCGCGCCCTGCACGAGCACGGTGGCCAGCGCCATCGCGCGCGCGCCGCGCGCGTTTTCGGCGACCAGTACGAAGAACGCAGACTCGGTGGGGGCCGCGACCGTCACGGTGCCGGTGAGCGCGTCGTCGACGCCCTCGACGTCACCGGTCGACAGCTCGCGAATCGAGACCTTCGTGGCGTTCTCGACGGCCCACGTCAGCGTGATGTCGGCGCCGGCGACGACCTCGTCGGGCGACGCGGCGAAGCTCATCACGCGCGGCGGGTCGGGAATCACGGCAGGCTCGACGCGCGTCGTGCACGCCGCCAGCGCGATGAGGGGGTAGAGCGTCTTCGAGAGGTTTCTCATGGGCGGTCTCCTTTCCTCAGGGCACGGGGGTGAAGCGCCAGGCCGTGTTCTGCCGGGGCATCGCCGTGTTGATCGAGATCGGCAGCGCCGTGGCGCCGTTGGGTTGTTCGATCCACACCGTCGCGCTGTTGCCGTCGACGAACGGGGCCGCGTTGCCGTTCAGCATCACGCCGTAGTGGAACTCGATGACCCCCGTGTCGAAGAGCTTGATCTCGAAGTTCATGTCTTCGACCGTGCCCGCGGTCGTCCACCTGCCGAAGTGGTGCCACTGAATGATGCGGTAGTTCGCCCTTCGCTCGGTGAAGACGCTCCCGTCGATCGAGCTCGTCTTCTTGTCGAGGTCTGCCCAGAACGCGGCGATGGTGCCGAGCGGCGTGCCGGTCCCGGGCGCGACCTTCGGAACCTGGCCGGCTCCGGTGAACGGCACCACGCTCACCCAGCCGTTCGTGTTGATGGTGAGCGAGGTGTAGCTCGTGCCGAAGTAGCGAAACGCCGGGCTGAGCGGAATCGAGACGTACTTGTCGTCGAACGCCTTCGGGTCGGGGCCGGTGAACAGCTTCTGCCCCGTGGTCGCGATGTTCTCGAACGCAGGCGGTATCTGCGTCAGCCGGTACGGGTAGCAGCCCTCGTTCGCGCCCCCCGGCGTGCCCAGCGAGCCGGTCATGCCGAACGGCGTCGAGCTGCGCGGGCACACGATCGGCGCGGGCGGGTTGCCGCGCACGCCCTGCTGCTCTTGTGAGATCGAGACACCCGGCACCGGGGTCGCGCCGCCGTCGGGCAGGTTGCCCCACGCGAGCTCGCTGAGCAGACCGCCGTCGAGCAGCCCGGTCGGCACCGTCAGCCTCAGCTGCGCGCTCGACGTGAGCGTGAGCGCATCCACCGGCCAGGCCTCTTGAACGCGCGCGTCGCCGTTGTCGCCCGGCACCGCCGACTCACCGAGCACGTAGTAGCCCTGTGCGGGGATGATGCGGGGCGAGGGCAACACGAAGCGTGGCGCCCCGGCGTCGGCCACGAACAGCTCGAGGCCGCCGACGTCGACCGGCTCACTGCCCGGGTTGAACAGCTCGACGTAACGGCCGAGCGGCACCGTCGGGTGCGCCACCGGCATCGCCTCGCTCACCCGCACCGAGCCCGGCAGAAACACGCGCGTGCGCAGCGGCGCGGGCACGGCGGTGCCGGTCGCCGTCACGTAGAACGGCGTGAAGAGGCCCGGGCGGTCGACGCGGGCCACGAAGTTGCCGGCCGGCAGCACCGTCGTGAACCAGTCGAGCTCGAGGTCGGGCGCCGCGGTCGCGGCGTTGAACCCGCGGCTCACCTTCATTCGCCCCGGCCCGCCGGTGAAGCCGATGGTGGCCAGCTCGCCCTGCGCCTGCGTGAGCGTGCCGCCGCTGAGCGGCCCGTAGATGAAGCGGAAGCGGCCCGTCTCGTACAGCTGAACCTGAAACGTGAGCTCGCTGCCGCTCGAGTTGTTGCCTTGCACGCGGCTCCACTGAATCGTCAGCCGGCGGGGGAAGGTCGCGCCATCGACCAGCCACGCCACCGAGCCGCTCTGCGCGAGCTGCAGGTTGTCCCACCACGGGGCCAACATCGGAGGCAGCACCGTCGCCGTCGTGTCGAAGTCGAGGTTCTCGGGCAGCGGGCCCGAGGGCGTCGCGAACGACACGAAGCCGTTCGTCGAGACGAAGAACGTCGTCACCACCGAGTCGAAGAAGGGGAACACGAAGCCCTGCGGTGGCGTGAAGGCGGCGACGCTCTCGTCGACGTCGGGGAAGACGACGGCGCGCGCTTCGGGGTGGTTCGAGATGTCGAAGAAGTCGAGCGAGCTCATGACCGCCTCGGGGAACGTCGACGGCACGCCGTGCAGCGCGTGCGGCATCTGGGTCGTGAAGTCCCACGAGAACGTGATGTCGTTGCCGGGCCCGATGGGCTCGGGCGCGGCCGACACGTTCGCCTGCTGCGTGACCTCGACGAACTTCACCTCGGTGTCGCGCTCGCCCGCGGCGTTGATCGCCTCGAGCACGAGGTCGGCGCTGCGGCTCAACCGCACCTGCGCCATGCCCATCGCGAGCCGCATCGGGTCGCTCGTCGCGAAGATGACCGGCCCGTTCTTGATGCGCACCGTCACCGTCGCGGCGTCGCGCGTCTGCCAGGTGATGTCGGCGGGGTTGCCCGAGAACAGCAGCACGGGCGCCGTGAACGCGAGCACCTCGGGCGGCTTCACGATGGTGAGCTGGCGGTCGCGGCGCACGACGAGGCCGTTCGCGTCGTACGCGACCAGCGACAGCGTCACGTTCGTGTTCGGAGCGGGGAAGGTCGTCGCCCCCGTCTCGGCGCCCGCGCCCGTCGCCGTGTAGACGAGCTGCCCGTCGGCGAGCAGCTCGATGCGCACCGCCGCCGTACGCCACGCGAGGTCGACGAACGAACCTTCGGTCGCGTGCGTCGGCAGCTCGAACCCGAGAATCTGCGGCCCGCGGCCGATGGTGCTCGGCAGCGTGCGGCTCACGCGCTGCGCCGGCGACGTCGTCTCGGCCACCAGCGTGAAGCTCAAGGGGTAGCCCTGCGGCAACATCGTGCCGCCGTCGCCCGGCATCACCGACGGCACGATGAAGTCGTGTGCGCCGTTTTCGGCGTTCGCCGTGGTGGTGAGCAGCTCGCCGAACGTGCTCTCGCGCAGCGTGACCGAGTCGGCGCCCGCAGTGCGCCACGAGATGCGCAGGGTCTCGGTGCTCAGCGCCGCCGGCGGCGTCACCGTGAGCTCGGTGATGACGGGCCGCACGGTGACCGCGGTCTGGATGCTGAGCGCTGCCTGCCCGCCGCCCTGCATGGCGGTGAGCGTGTACGTCGTCGAGCGTGCAGGCGTGACGGTGACGAGGCCCGACGCGCCGGTGATGGGCACGGCCATGCCGGCGCCGTCGGTGAGCGTCGCGCCCGACAGGCCGCCGAGCGCCGACCACACGAGGCTGACCTCTTTGCCCGAGTCGACCTCGGCCGGCACCGCGACGAGGAATACGGAGTCGACGTCGTCGACGCGCACGCGCACGTAAGCGCTGTCGCGGCCACCCTTGCCCGAGACGCGCAGCACGTAGACCGACGTCTCGGTGGGGGTCACGGTCGCGCCATCGCCGGTGAGGGTGACGGGCTGGCCATGCTGGTCGACGAGCTCGATGGAGTCGGCTCCGACGACGCTGAAGGCGAGCTGAGCGGTCTCGCCGGAGCGGATGTTCTGGGGTGACGCGGTGAAGCGGGTGATGCGCGGCGGATCAGCGGGCGGCGGCGTGGTGACGGTCTGCGTGCAAGCTGCCGTCAAGACAGTGCATGTGGCGGCGACGGCCCCCTGCAGGAAGCGCTGGTGCATGTGGTGACCTCGGGACGGCGAACGAAGCAATCGGGTGTTTTCGCGCGGCCGGCCGGCGCGACGCCGGTTCAACGCGTCAACCCGTTTAGCATCTCGAGGTCAATTCGTAACGGAGAGCTGCTCCCACACTGAGGCGCTCTGTGACGGTTGCGTCACAGACACGCCACCGCGTGGGCAAACGTGGCGGTTACGACGGCGGCTCGAGCGCTTCGAGCACGCGCGTGAAGCCCTCGGTGGTGTCGAGCAGGTGCTCGGGCACTTCGCCGTCGAGTGAGGGCTCACGAAGCCATGCGCGGGCCGCGGCGTCGGAGCCGAGCTTCGTCGTGGCGAGGCGGAGCACGCGCTCACGTCTGAGGCGGAGCGTCTGTGAGTTGCAGTTCACCGGGCTACTTGCCGAGCGCGTGCGGCGCGACCTGGCACTTGCCCTCGAGACACTCGGCCGCCGGCTGCGGGCTCGGGCAGCGCTTGCAGCCCTTGCGCGGCTTCGTGCCCTTCTTCGAGGCCTGCAAGTCTTCCTGGCAGCACCAGACGTCGCAGTCGGTGGCGACCGAGCACTCTGCTTTTCCAGCAGCCGGCTGCGGTGGCTTGCCGAGCACACACTGGCCGGCCTTGCACACCGCGACCGCGCTGGCGTCGAATTTCGTGTTCTCGCACTCGGGCACTGCGCACTTCTTTGTCGCGCACTTGTCTTCTTCGGCCTTGAGCTCGGCGGTGCTGACGGCGCGCTGCTGAGGGCAGCCGCAGCACTTCCACGTCGTGACGCTGCAGTCGGCGTCGGTCGAACAGCCGGCCAGCAGCAGTGCGACGAGGAGGCTCACTGGAAGTCGCCGAACGCGCCCCACGGCCGCTCGCCGTACGGGCAGCGGTGCTCGGCGATGTGCTGCTCGAACTCTTTTTTGAACTTCATGAACCCGTGCACCGCGAGCGCGCCCGAGTCGCCGAGCGCGCAGATGGTGTTGCCGAGGCCGATGGGCGGGTAGGGCGCCATCGACGTCGCCACGTGCTGCAGGGTCTCCAAGTCTTCCGGCGTGCCGCGGCCCTCTTCAATCTTGCGCAGGAGCCGCGTCATCCACGGCTGGCCGTCGCGGCACGGGGTGCACTGGCCGCACGACTCTTCGGCGAAGAACCGCACCACGCGCCAGAGGCTGCGAACCATGCAGCACAAGTCGTCCATCACGATCACGCCGCCCGAGCCCGCCATCGAGTTCAGCGGCTTGAACGCGTCGAACTCCATCGCGACGCCGAGCTCGTCACCCGTGAGCAGCGGCGCCGACACGCCCCCGGGAATCACGCCCTTCACCGCGCGACCCGGCGGCAGCCCCTGACCGTACTCGTCGGCGTAGATGAGCTCTTTCAAGCTCGTCTTCATGCCGACCTCGTACGTGCCCGGCCGGTTCACCGCGCCCGACAGCGTCACGAGCCGCGTGCCGCCCGACTTGCCCGCGCCGATGTTCTGGAACCACTCGGGCCCCTTCTCGAACAGCGTCGGCAAGGTCGAGATGGTCTCGACGTTGTTCACGATGGTGGGGCAGCCGAACAGGCCGACGACGGCGGGGAAGGGGGGCTTGAGGCGCGGCCAGCCCTTCTTGCCTTCGAGCGACTCGAGCAGCGCCGTCTCTTCGCCGCAGATGTACGCGCCCGCGCCGCGCACCTGGTACACGTTCAGCTCGTAGTCGCGGCCGAGCAGCTTCTTGCCGAAGATGCCGTCGGCGTAGGCCTCTTCGATCGCCTTCTCGAGAATGGCGCTCGGGCCTTTGAACTCGCCGCGCGCGTAGATGTAGCAGGTGTGCGCGCCGAGGGCCCAGCACGCCATGCCGATGCCCTCGAGCAGCGAGTGCGGGTCATTCTCGAGAATGAACCGGTCTTTTGCGGTGCCGGGCTCAGACTCGTCGGCGTTGATGCAGAGGTACTTGGGCTTCGGGTTGTCTTTCGGGAGGAAGCTCCACTTGAGGCCCGTGGGAAAGCCGGCGCCGCCGCGGCCGCGCAGGCCCGACTTCTTCACCGTCTCGATGATCGCGGCGGGCTGCTGATCGAGCGCCTTCGCGAGCTGCTGGTACCCGCCGCGCGACTTGTAGCCCTTCAGCGTCGGCTGATCTTTGTGCTGCCAGTACCGCGTGACGACCTTCTCGACCGGGTGTTGGAGGCTCATTGCAGCTTCTCCAAGATGGAGTCGACCTTCGCCTTGGTCAGGTTCTCGTGGTGGTCTTCGTTGACCTGCATGCACGGCGCCGTGCCGCAGCTCGCGAGGCACTCGGTCTCGCGCAAGAAGTACTTGTCGCCGTTCGTGCCGGCGAGCGTGCCGAGCTTGGTCTCCATGTACTTGAGCATGCCCTCGGCGCCGCGCAGCGCGCAGGGCAGGTTCGTGCACACGTCGATGACGTAGCGGCCCGGCTTCTCGGTGAAGAACATGATGTAGAACGTCGCGACCTCGTGAGCGCGCTCGGGCGTCGTGCCGAGCAGCTGCGCGACCTTCTTCACTCCCTCGGGAACCAGCCAACCCTTGATCTCCTGCAAAAGCCGCAGGGCGGGCAGCATGGCGGCAGACTTTCGGTCGGCCGGGTAGCGCTGGAGGATCTTCGCGATGCCCGACTCGAGCCGGGCGGTGTCGTCGGGCGTCATCGCCGCGTGGTGCATCTCCATGGGCTCGGCGTCGTAGAATTCTAAAGCTCGACAGTCAACGAATGAGCGTCGACAATCTGTGGTGGCGCAAATGGGCGAAGAGAAACGGCATGACGAGCGCTTCCCCTTCGTGCTCAAGGTCGAGTACTCCGATCGCAAGCAGGTCGCCGACGCGACCGAAAACCTGTCGAGCGGCGGGCTCTTCATTCAGACCGAGCAGCCGTGGCAGGTCGGTGACGTCGTGCCGCTGGCACTTTCTTTCCCAGGCCTGCTGGATCCGATAGAGATTGTCGGGCGGGTCACGTGGATAAGGCCCGCTCTCGGCAGTGGCGTGGGCGGAGTCGGGATTGCGGTACAAACCGACGCGGACAGGAAGAGACTGGAGAAACTGTTGGCCCTTTCGGCTGAGAGCGGTGGCACCAAAGAGCAGGCCGTGCCCGCCGGCGGCTTCCGCGTGCTCATCGTCGAAGACAACCCGCACATCATCGAGATGTACAGCTACGTGCTGAAGAAGCTCGCGGCGAATGATCTGCAGGGCAGGGTGCCGCTCGAGGTGCACTTCGCGCCCGACGGCCACCACGCGCTGACCCAGCTGAAAGAGACCACCTTCAACCTGCTCATGACCGACCTCTACATGCCCGTGATGGACGGGTTCCAGCTCGTCGAGAAGCTGCGCGCCGACGAGAAGCTGAAGAAGATACCCATCGTCGCCATCTCGGCCGGCGGCCGCGACGCCCAAGAGAAGGCGATGAGCGTCGGCGTCGACATCTACCTGCGCAAGCCGGTGCGGTTCGCCGAAGTGCTCGAGACCGTGAAGCGGCTGCTGAACATCAAGTGACGGCGCGAGAAAAATGGGGACAGGCAACTTTTTTCGGGCGACTCGGTGCAGTCGGGCGCAGCGCTTCTGCGAAAAAAGTAGCCTGTCCCCATTTTTCTCGCGCTAGTCTCGCGCGCCGATGTCTCAGACGATGACCCGCGAGAAGGTCAGCAACGAGGCGCTCTACATACTCAAGTCGTTGCGCGAGAACTCGCGCCTGGGGCGCTCGAACAAGCTGGCCGACGTGAAGAGCTTTCTCGAGCCGAGCGTGTCGCTCGAGTTCGACAGCTACTTCTTCTTTCTTCGAAAGTTCCACTACATCGCGATGGATCGTGAGGCTCAGCTCAAGCTCACGGATCAGGGCGAGCGCGTCGTCGACGGTGACTACGGCGACAAGTTTTCGGGCGAGGTCGGCGAGTTCTTCGCTGATCAGATTCTCGGCGGCGACGAGACCAACGCCACCGTCATCGAGACCGCGCCCACCAGCCGGCCGCCGCCGCCTCCCGCGACCGACCTGCTCGTCGACGCCGACGAGCCCGCCGCCCCCGCACCTCAGTCTTCGGGCCGGCCGGGGGGCGTCAGCCGCCGCGCCCCGCCCCCGCCGCCCGTTCAAGACGAGCCGCTCACGTCATCGCCGCCGCCGCCGCCGCAGGTCACCGCACCGAACAACGACCGACCCGCGAGCTCCGGCTACTCCCACTCTCCTCCTCCGCCCCCTCCCATGACCGCTACCATTCCGCTCACCGCCGTCGCAGTTCAGGGTCCTCCTCTCGGCGGCGCGGGTGTGGGCGCCGGCAAGGGGCAAGACGTCGACCTGCGCTACGTGAAGTACGACCCGATCGGCTCGGGCCCGCTCGGCACCGTCTTCAAGGGCAAGCACAACGCGCTCGGCCTCGACATCTGCGTGAAGGAGCTGAAAGACATCTTCGGCTACTTCTCGTTCTTGCAGCGCGGCGAGGTCATCAAGCGCCTCAAAAAAGAGCTCTGCGCGCAGGCGCAGGTGAAGCACCCCGGCGTCGTGCAGGTGTGTGATCAGAACACCGACGTCGCCCGCCCGTACTTCGTGATGGAGCTCTGCAAAGGCTCGCTGCGCGAGAAGCTCGACCAGGGCGGCGGCAAGGGCGTGCCGGTGAAGCTCGGCATCCGCTACTTCCTCCAGATGGCGTACGCGCTGCGCGCCGCGCACCAGTCGGGCCTCACGCACCACAACCTGAAGCCCGAGAACGTGCTGTTCGACACGTGGGGCAACGCGAAGCTCGCCGACTTCGGCCTGTCGCGCGTCATCGAGGTCGATCAGACCAAGGGCATGCCGCAGGTCTTCGTCGGCACCGGCGGCATGGGCTACATGAGCCCCGAGCTGATCGCCCGCGCGAAAGACGTCGGGCCGTCGAGCGACGTCTACGCGCTCGGCATTCTGCTCTACGAGATGATGACCGGCACGATTCCCGGCCGTCGCTCGGCGCTGCCCTCCGAGGTGAACTCCGAGTGCCCGTCGAAGCTCGACCCCATCTTCGACAAGATGACGCAAGACCGTAAAGACCAGCGCTACGGCGATCTCGACGGCATGCTCGATGACTTCTACGCGGCGTTCACCGACTCCGAGTACCTGGCCAAGGGCGACCTCATTCTCTGGTCTGAAGCCGCGCCCGCGAAGTAGCGCACTCGAGGGTTCCTGCAGTCGGCGGTGAGCGCATCGACGGTCATCGTCTTGCGGTCGGTCTCGGGCGCCTCGCCCCCGTCGTCTTCGCGCACCGCGGCCACTGCCTTCAGTGACGGTGGTGCTGCAGCCCGCTACAGCCAGGTTGTCTTGGCCCCTCGGTAATATGTCGCGAAAAGCTGACCGGCTTCGAATGGTGTGCTCGTCTCACGACACCCGTGTCGCGGGAGGTCCGCGCTCCACGGTTGACCACCCGGTTCGGACTTTCGGGCACAGCAGTTGCTAACCCGCGGCCTTCGCTCCCACGCCATGCTTCGCCTGCTGCCGCTCACGCTGTTGCTGCCCGCTGCCGCGTGCGTGACCGTGTACCAGCCGGTCGCGTCGCTGCAGCGCCCGGTGACCGTCGACCCCTCGGCGAAGAACCTCGACGGCAAGCACATCGTGGTGCGGTGCGTACCGTCGGGCGAGGGCGCCGATCACGGCGAGTCTGAAGACCTCTGCAACAACATGAGCGCGCTGTACACGAACCAGGGCGCGAAGGTCGACGTCGAGATCCCCGACGAAGAGAGCGGCCTCGTGAGCGGCGGCAGCGAGGGCAGCGAGGCCGCGGGCGAGAAGCCCGACCTCATCATCGAGCTGCGCGCCCGCCGCGTGCACAACGACAACAGCCCCATTCTGTGGTTGCTCTGCTACGCGAGCGCCACGCTGATACCGGCCATCACCGAGGCCACGTTCGCGCAAGACGTCTCGATTCGCGACTCCGACGGCTTTCTGCTCGTGAGCGAC
>JAEUJP010000809.1 GCA_016793725.1 Myxococcaceae bacterium
GGGCCGGCGTCCGTCCCGAGCACGTCGTCGCCGCCTCCCGCTCCGCCAGCCAGCGCGGGGCGTGGCGCAGACACCACGTCGCCCGCGTCTCCCATGCACGCGGCGAGCAGCAGGGCGACGAGGCCTCGCGTCGTCACGCCGTCAGCTCCGAGGTGAGCGGCATCACCGTGTCCGGCAGGAACAGCTCGGAGGCCACCCCGAGCAGGTCGAGCACGGTGGCGATGAGCTGGCGCGTCTCGTAGCGCCGGCTCCCGGTCGCGGGAGAGCCGTTGGTCTGCACCTCGCCGAGCACGCGGCCGCCGGGCAGGCCGCCGCCGATGATCGGCAGGCACTGGAAGCAGGTCTTGTCCTCGTTGGTCGAGTGATCGGAGCCGTCGTTGCCGTTGAAGCCGGTGGCGACGCTCCAGTTGCCGCGGTTGAAGTCGGTCATCGCTGTGATCACCGTGGTCTGCAGCAGGGTCTTGCCGCTGACCGGGTCGATGATGCGGGACATGTGATCGACGAGCCCGGCGATGGCCTTGCCCACGTCGGCGGCCTTGGCGGGCAGCACGTCCATCTCGCCGGAGTGCAGGTCCCAGTTGTCGCTCGAGAGCGCGATGCCGGCGCAGCCCAGCTGGCGCAGCCGCAGCGCCAGCATCGCCCGCGCGCCCATCGCCGAGCCACCGCCGGTGGCCGTGACGCCGAACGTGGTGCGCAGGCCCGCGTTGGTGACGTCGGTGCCGTCGGCGTACTTGCCCAGCGAGGCGTTCGCGCGAATGTCCAGCGCGGCGGCGTTGAACTGCTGCGCGACCTCGCCGGCCTTGCGCTGGAAGAACGGGACGTCGCCCGGCTCGCGGTAGCGGGTCTCGCGCAGGAACCGGTCCTGCATCTTGAAGCGCAGGGTGTCGAGCCGCTCGAGCTCCGCGGGCGAGACGCGGGTGTCGATCAGCGACTTCTTGAGGTCGTCGACGTTGAGCGGCGAGTTGATCTTGATTGGCGCGAAGGTGCTGGAGATCTCGGCGCCGATGCGGGTCGCCGGCGTGTCGTTGCCGATGTTGACGCAGGGGATCGCCCGGGTCGCGAACGCGTAGTTCAGCACCGTCAGCGCGCCGGCCTTCGCTTCCTCCGGCTCCCAGCCGGTGCAGGCGACGATGCGGCCGGTGTCGTGGTTGCCGGTGCGGTTGTGGTGCTGCGCGGTCGCGATGAGGTTCAGGTGCCGGTTCAGCGCCGGCGTGTCCAACCCCGAGCCCTGCTGCACCGCCGAGATCGGCACGCTCAGCCCGGTCGACAGGGCCCCGAACGGGTTCACCCCGGTCGTGGCCTGCCCGTTGAACACGCACTGGGTGCGGGCCCCGCCGTTGAGGACGAAGAAGATGGCTCCGCCCGCGTTCCCGGCCAGGCCGCTGGGCGCCGCGGACGCGCGGCGGGGGAGCAGCAGGGTAGGCGCAAGCGCGGCGGCGAGCTTCAAGACGCGGCGGCGTGAGGGTCGCATGAGTCGTCTCCGGGGCGATCAGTAGAAGAGGAAGCGGTTGGTGGTGAGCAGCGCGCGGCAGTGACCTCGCCCCGCGCTCTCGAGCGCAGAGATGCCGGTGAGCTCAGGCGCGGCGAGGTGGCTCTGCATGTACGCCATCGAGAGCTGCAGGTCGGCATCGGAGGGCTGCTCCCCGAACGCCCGCAGGTACTGGTGGCGGACCACGTCGACGGCCAGCGTGGCCGCGTCGGGCGTCCGGTTGTTCGGGAACATCTGAAAGACCGCGCGGTCGTTGCAGGCCTCCACCACTGCGCGCTCGAGCTCGATCACCCAGCCGGTGCCCATGAACGAGGTCCGGCCCAGCGGGATGCGGTGCTCCATGCAGCCCCCGAAGAAGGGGCAGTGCCGGTACATGGAGCCCTGCGTGTTGCCGGCGTCGGCGAAGGCACGGGCCGCGGGGTCGGGCGCGGTGAAGTCGAAGGTGCCGAACGCGTGCCCGGTGAAGCTGGCTACCGAGTAGAGCATGACCTCGGCGGGCATCAGCTTCATCGGCCCGTAGTAGAACGAGAGGGTGCGATCGACCGGCGCCGCCTTGTCGCGTGGGTCGGTGGAGAAGTTGCCCGGCCCCGGCTGCACATCCCCGGTCGCCGGCACCGGCCCGTTCGACCCGAGGGTCGCCATGGAGGAGCCACCGCTGCAGGACAGAAGCGCGGCGCTGAACGCCGCGAGATGAGTGCGTGCGTTCATCGGAACATCATCTCCTGGGTGTAGGCCGCCGACGTGGCGATCTCTTCGATGAGCCAGTTCACGTTCCACCCCGACTGGATGAAGCCGCGCACCAGCTCGCGGCGCACGTCAGGGAAGTCATTGCTGGGGAAGGGCCGGCCGACCAGCCGCTGCCAGTACCGGTCGACCGCAGCCTCCGCGAACATCGGCGAGGCGAGCATCAGCTCGATGATCTCGGCGGGCGTGGAGCCGGTCTTCGACCACAGTCGCGCCGTGCACAGGGTCGTGCCGCACACCGACGGCTGGTACACGTACACGTGGTAGTCCGCGTTCGTCTCCGCCTGGCCCGCCGGGATGGACGCGTTCCTGAGCACCCACCCGTTCCACATGTTGCCCGACGGCACCTCGTTGGGCAGCGAGTCGCGGCCGAGGAAGAGGAAGAACGACGCGTTCGCGCGGTCGGCGGCCGAGGGGAAGCGCGAGAGGAAGTTCTGCGACTCCAGGGCCCAGCGCGCGAAGTCGCGGTAGCTGTAGCCGTCGGCGTACAGGCGGCGCAGCTGGTCGCGGAACTCGCGGATGTAGCGGACCTGCGTGAACTGCGTGGAGTTCGAGAACAGGAAGTGGTCGGCGTCGAGCAGCAGGTTGACCCAGACGTAGGGCTGCTCGCCGCGCGTGTGGGGCAGGGCGCCCTTCGCCTTGAAGTACGCGAACATCTCGCGCGGGCTCTTGCCCTCGAGCGCGGCGACGTCTGCGGCCGAGGGGATGACGCCGGTGAGATCGATCGCGTAGCGGCGGACGAGCTCCGAGTGCTTCGCCATCTGCACGTCGGTGCCGCGCTGCTGGAGGTACTTGCGGATCAACTCGTCGGCGGTCTCCGCCCGGGCGGGGAGCGCGGCGAGCACGAACAGAATGCCGGCGGAGCGTGCAGTCATGCCGCGGTGCCGCTGCAACCACCTCGCCACCGATTCGCCCCCACCGGGAAACCGGCACCTGGCGCGCTCGCGTTCCGCTCACTTGATCGCGATCAACTCGACCTGTGAACTCGTGCGCTTCGTGCGCGTGCGCGCCGGTGCTCCACTGGTGCCTCACGTGCTCAGCGCGCCGTTGATCGCGATCAAGCGCAGCCGCGGCCTGCGCGCGATACTCCGAGCGTGAGGAGGGTCTTCGTCGGAGCCGGGATTGCTGCGTCGCTCTTGGGCTGCGGCACGCCGTGCCGTGCGTTCTCTGGGCGAATGCCCTACGAGCTCTGCGCGCTCACCGATGGGGGGCTGCGAGGACACGTCCATACGAATTCGACCGCGCCATCTTGCGCGGTGACGGTCGACGCTGGCGCACTCGTCCTCGATGTCTCGGGCGTCGACTGTCCGACGCCGGACATCGGTGGAGTGGCCATCGGGGTCCATTGCGACAGCTCCCGAGTGGCACCGGGCCGCTATCGGACGACGACCATGGGCACCGCAGCGCCGAGCACGGTCGAGCTCACGATCCCCCCTGACGGTCGACGCGGGCGTCGACCGCTGCCCCTGACGCTTGATCCCGGTCAAGCGTCGCTCCGCATGCGCGCTCCGATAATCGCTGGGTGCGCTCGAGACGGAGCCAGCGATGAGCTCGGCGCTCGGCCAGGTGCTCGTGCTCGGCGCCGTCGGTGCCGCCGGCTTCACCGCGGCCCTCGGCCTGTGGAGCGCGCTGCGCGGCGACGCTCGCTTCGCCGGGCTCGTCAGGGTGATGGCGGCCCTCTTCGCCGGCTGCACGCTGCTCGCCACGTCCGTGCTCTGGCGGGCGCTGTTCGCCCACGACTTGTCGCTGCGCTACGTGGCGAAGGTCGGCAGCCTGTCGGCGCCGCCCGCCGTCACGTTCGGAGCGCTGTGGGCCGGCTACGAGGGCTCGCTGCTCTTCTTCTGCGCGGTGCTCGCCGCCTGGGTGGTGGGTCTGCTCGCCTTCGGCCGCCTCACCCCCGAGGCGGGCTGCGCCGTGCTCGGCGTCGCCGGCGCCACCGCAGCGACGCTGCTCCTGCCGCTTGCCGGCCCATCGAGCCCGTTCGTAACCCTTTCGCCCGCGCCCGCCGACGGCCAGGGCGTCGCGCCGCTCTTGCAGGATCACTGGCTCATGCTGCTGCACCCGCCGCTGCTCTACGGCGGGCAGCTCGGCCTCGTCGTGCCGTTCGCGCTCGCGCTGCTCGCGCTCGCCCGCGGCCGCCTCGCGGCCCCCTGGAGACGCGCGATGCGCGGGGCGGCGCTGTGGGCCTGGGCCCTGCTCACCGCGGGGCTCGTGCTCGGCGCGTGGTGGGCCTACGCGGTGCTCGGCTGGGGCGGCTTCTGGGCGTGGGACCCGGTCGAGAACGCCGCGCTCGTGCCGTGGCTGTTCGCGACCGCGCTCCTTCACGCGCTTCACGCCGCCGAGCGCGAGCGTAGGCTCGAGCGGCTCGCGGTCGCGCTCGCCGTCGCCGCCTTCGAGACCGCGCTGCTCGGCGGCTTCGTCACGCGCAGCGGAG
This sequence comes from Myxococcaceae bacterium, assembly GCA_016793725.1. Lineage (GTDB taxonomy): Bacteria > Myxococcota > Myxococcia > Myxococcales > Myxococcaceae > Xiheicaenimonas > Xiheicaenimonas phototrophica. Next base: position 4,668 of record JAEUJP010000809.1, read on the forward strand.
CGATCGACTCGGTGCACGCCTTCAGCCGCGCCTCGGGCGCCTCGGTGTTCCTCGTGGTCCCCGGCGCGGGGCTCGCCGCGGCGCTGGTGCTCGTGGCGAGGCGGCGTTGGCCGGCGCCGGCCTGGCCGTGGCGGCTCTCTCGCGGTGCGGCGCTGCTGCTCGGCGTGGCGGTGCTCGGCGGGCTCGGCCTCTTCGTGCTCGTCGGCACGGCGACGCCGCTGCTCACTGCCGCCGCGACCGGCGCTCAGGTCGCCGTGGCGCGCCCCTACTACGACGGCGCCGCGGTGCCGGCGGCCTTGGCGGCGCTGCTCTTGCTCGGCATCGCTCCGGCGCTGCCGTGGCGGGCGAGCACCCCCGGTGAGGCGTTGCGCGCGCTGCGCGCTCCGGCCGCGGCCGGGGCGGTGGTGGCGCTCGCGTGTCTCTCGGCGGGGCTGCGGCAGGCGGGCGCGACCGCCGCCTTCGCGCTGGCCGCCTTCGCCGCCGCATCGGGCGCCCGCGGCGCGTCGCGCTCAGCCCGCTCGGCGGGCGCCTGGCTGTGCCATCTCGGGGTTCTGGTAGCCGTCACGGGCATCGCCGGCGCGTCGGCCCTCGCCGTTCGCGCGGAGGCCGACGTGCTGCCGGGCGAAACGTTCGCCGTGGGGCGCGCGCGCGTGCGGTACCTCGGGCTCGTCACGCGCGACGACGGTTACCGGCGTCGTGTGGTCGCCGCGCTGGCCATCGGCGACCGCGTGTACGATGGCGCGGGCGGCGCGAGGCTCACATTCTACGGCGGCCGCGAGCAGCCGGTGAGCGGCCCGCTGGTCGTCGCCGGCTTTGCGCGTGATGTCTACGTCTCGCTGGCGGGGTTCGACCCTGAATCGAAGCGCGCCGCCTTCACGGCCTGGGAGTTCCCCTTGATGTCATGGCTGTGGGCGGCGCTCGTGCCCCTGCTCGCCGGCGCAGCGCTGGCCGTGCGCGGGGCGGCAGCGCGACTGCGCTAGAGCCTTGGCTCCCGCGGTGGCAGGCCGCGCCCGCCACAGCTATCTTCCCCGAGTATGGATGTCGGCTCGTTCTTCGAACCTGTTCCCGTTCCGCGAGGAGCGGTGCAGTTTCCGCTGGTGGTCGAGCAGCCCCCCGGGTTCAAGCCGGAAGAACCATCGACCTGGCCTGAGTTTCCCGGGCGGTGGGAGTACCTCGGAGGGAGGTTGTTGTTCATGCCGCCGTGCGGTGACGAGCAGGCCGATGTGGCAACGGCGACCCTCTGGCAGTTCGAGCCGTGGGTCTCGAGACACCCCGAGTTCGTCGTCGGTGCAAATGAGGCGGGCATGATCCTCGGCGGCGAAGTGCGCGGCGCCGACGCGGCCGTCTGGCGCCGCGATCAGCTCGGTGCGTACTCGGGGAAGTACCGGCGAACCGCGCCGGTGCTGGTCGTGGAGATCGCCGGGGCGGACGAGCCCGAGGAGCGCTTGCGCGAGAAAGCGCGTTGGTACCTCGAGCGTGGCGTCCGGGTGGCATGGCTGGTCGTGCCCGGCTCGCGCGAGGTGATCGTCGTTCATGGCGGCGGCGAGAGCCGGCACCGGCCCGGCGAGCGGCTCCCGACTCATGATGAGCTCCCCGAGCTCGAGCCCGACGTCTCTGCGTTCTTCCGCCAGCTGCAGAAGCGCGCGTAACTTCCCGACGGCTACAGTGCGAACAACGCGCGCAGGTCGTGGCGGATGCCGGTGTTCTCGGGCGGGCGGCTCAGGCGCCGGAACAGGCCGTCCTTCTCCCAGCGCTCGGGCTCGAGGCTCATCGCGTTCGTGTGCAGGGGCCCCTTCGCCTTGAGCAGTTCGAGGTGCTCGGGCAGCACGTCTTCGACGGCGAGCAGGAAGATCGCCTGCGCGAGCTCCTCCATGCGCTCAGCCCCGATGCGGAACTTCTCGAGCAGATCGGCGCCGTCGGCAGAGGGGTGCACGTGCCGGCCGCGGATCTGCTTCACGCACGGCATCTTGAAGTAGTCGATGAACTCGAACGTGTTCCGCCGCTTCGAGCGTGCGGCCCACGCGTCGAAGAGCTGGAACATCTTCTGGTTCAGCACGTGCACCCGCGCCGTCGCGTGCATCATCTCTTTCAAGATCGTCGTCGCGAGCAGCGCGCGATCGAACACGAGCGGGCCGGTGAGCATCCACCCGTTCATGAAGGTCCACAGCATGCGGGCGGCGGCGACCAGGTCGCGGCCGAGGTACGGGTACACGTGCTGGAGAATCGGGGTGACCGCGTCGGTGAAC
>JAEUJP010000826.1 GCA_016793725.1 Myxococcaceae bacterium
ACGACGGGCAACATGGCGGCGACCGACGACTTCGGCTGTGCGAACCCCTCGAACACCGCGGCGCCCGACCCGGTGAACACGCAGTGCCAGGCGACCACTGGCCGCTGCATCGCGCGGCCCGGAGGGAACATCACCCCCTCGGCGTGTACGACCGACGCCACCTGCCTCGCGCAGAACCAGGGCTACTGCACGGCGGCGAACACGTGTGAGGGAGCGACGTTCGCGCGCAACCTGAACGCGTGGGCGTTCTTGAACCTCGGCAACCTGTTCGCCGCGCGCGACAACTTCCGCCACTACGCGATCGACCTCGCGCAGGTGGTGCGCGTCGTGAAGGCCGACGCCTTTCTCGCGGCGGGTGGGCCCGACCTCGACGGCAACGTCATTCACTACGTGGGGCAGAGCCTCGGCGGCTTCAACGGCACGCTGTTCGCGGCGACGAGCGCCGACGTGCAGCACGTGATGCTGAACGTGCCGGGCTCCGACCAGGTGCAGGTGCTGCTGACGTCGCCGGCGTTCGCGCCGCAGCGCACCGGCTTTCTCGGGCAGCTGGCGCAGATCGGCATCACGCCCGGCACGCCGCAGTTCGATCAGCTGGTGGTGCTGTTCCGCACCATCTTCGATCGCGGCGACCCGCAGGTGTTCGCGGCGACGGCAGTGAACCGGGCGGTGCCGCTGAACCGCAAGGTGTTCATTCACTCGATCGAGAACGACTTCGTGGTGCCGAACGCGACGACCGACAAGCTCACCCGCGCGGCGACCTCGGGCGCGAAGCAGCCGTTCGTCGAGCGCGTGAACCCGACGTTGATACCCGACCCGATGATGGGGGCGTGCATGCCGACGGGCGACCAGCTGTGTGCGTCGCAGCGGCACAGCTTCTTGCTGAACTTCGTGAACCCGCAGGTGACGGTGCAGGCGCAGACGAGAGCTGCGTCGTTCATCAGCACGGGGGTGGTGCCATGACGCGGCTGATGGTGGTGGTGCTGCTCTTTGCGGCCTCGGCTCATGGGGCGGGCTTTCGCATCGACACGCAGGCCGGGCGCGCGACGGGCATGGGCGGGGCGGTGAGCGCGCTGGTCGAAGACTCGAGCTCGAACTACTACAACCCGGCGGGCCTGACGGCGCAGGGCAAGGGCTTCGAGGTGATGGCGGGCGACACGCTGATCATCCCCCAGCTCAAGTTCACGGGCCCTGATGGCACCACGACGAGCTCGGTGTTCAGCGTCTCGCCGCCGCCGCACGCGTACGTGCGGGCGGGCCTGATGGAGGAGCTCGCCGTCGGCGTCGGCTTCTTCACCGGCTACGGCGCCTCGGGCAACTGGCCCGACGGGTGGGTGGGGCAGTTCAAGGCGCTGCGCTCGTCGCTGCAGACGTTCAACCTGAACGTCAACCTGGCGTACGCGCCGCACCGGCGAATCTCGTTCGGCGCGGGCGTGAACGTGGTGCGCGGCACGCTGACCATCGAGCGGGCGCTCGACTTCGTCGACAGCGTCGGCGCGGTGCAGCTCGGGGGCGGCGCGTGGGGCGTGGGCTTCAACGGCGGCATTCGGGTCGAGGTGATCGAAAATCTGATGTGGTTCGGCGGCGCGGTGCGCGGCAACACCGACCTGAACTTCTCGGGCGCCGCTCACTTCACGGGCGTGCCACAAGAGTTCCAGAGCCGCATCTACGACCAGGCGATTCGCGGCAAGGTGCAGCTGCCGCTGACCGGGCAGTTCGGGCTCGGCTTCAAGATCTTCGACAAGCTGAAGCTCGGCCTCGACGTCACCTACGTGAACTGGCAGTCGTTCAAGGAGCTGCGCATCGAGTTCGTCGAGAACGACGATCTCACGGTGCCGCTCGCGAAGCGCTGGTTCGACACGGCCAGCTTTCACATCGGCGTCGAGTACGACGTGACGCGGTCGCTGCAGGCGCGGCTCGGCTTCGTGTACGACCCGACTCCGACACCGTCGACTACGCTCACGCCCGACCTGCCCGACGCGACGCGCATCAAGGTCGCGGCCGGCGTCGGCTACCAGCACTCGAGCGGCTTCTTCGCCGACCTGGGCTTTCAGTTCGTGGTGCTGCTGTCGCAGCCGGCGACGTCGCCGTGCGTGACGGCCGCGGCTGATCAGTGTGCGGGCGGCCTGCCAGGCACGTACAGCGGCACCGCGCAGGTGCTCTCGCTTTCGCTCGGCTTCCGCAAGACCGCCGCGCCAAAGCTCAACGCCGAAGAGGCCCCGCCGGCCCCCGAAGAGAAGAAAGAAGAGCCGGCACCGGCGAAAGAAGAGAAGCCGGCCGAGGGCCAGCCGCAGCAGTGACGTGAACCTGAACGTCAACGGTCCACGTTCACGTCCACCTTCATGTTCACGTTTGCGCTGAAGGTGGCTCGGGGCTACTCGACGCGGTTGCGGAACAGCGCGCCGGTCTTTTCGGTGAGCTGACCGGTCTTCTCGAGCAGGTCATCGAGCTCGCCGAAGATGGCGTCGACTTCGATGGCCTGCTTCGGCGCCGGCACATCGCCGGTGTGCGAGAGGCGATCGAGCAGCGTCACGACGCGCAAGAGGTGCTGGTGGGCGAGCAGCAGGTCTCGCCCGGCGCGCGTGCCTTCTTTGGTGAACAGCGAGCCGGTCTGGAAGAGGCGGGTGATGGCCTGCTGGTTCGCGGCGAGCACGCGGTCGAGGCGATCGCGGTAGGTCTTGAGGCGCCGGTGGAGCCGTGCGTCTTCGAGGCTGAACACCGTCGGCTCCATCGGTGACCACCGTACTTGAGCGCCCCTCGTCTTGTCATCTGCGCTAAGAGGCGTGGCCGGCCATGTTCAAGAAGATCCTGATCGCCAATCGCGGAGAGATCGCCAGACGGATCATTCACGTCGCCCGCCGCATGGGCGTGAAGACCGTCGCCGTCTACTCCGACGCCGACGAGAAGCTCCCGTTCGTGAAAGAGGCCGACGAGGCCGTTCGCCTCGGGCCCGCGCCCGCCAAAGAGAGCTACCTCAACACCGAGGCGCTGCTCGACGCCGCGAAGAAGACGGGCGCCGAGGGCATTCACCCCGGCTACGGCTTCGTCTCAGAGAACGCCGAGTTCGCCCGTGCCGTCACCGCTCAGGGCGTCACGTTCATCGGGCCACCCCCCGAGGCGATGACCCGCATGAAAGACAAGAGCGAGGCTCGGCGTCTCGTCGCTGCCGCCGGCGTGCCGATCGTCCCGGGCTCGAAGGGCCTGGTCGCCGACGCCGCGACGGCCGCCGCCGAGGCCGAGCGCATCGGCTACCCCGTGCTCGTGAAGGCCGCAGGGGGTGGAGGCGGCATCGGCATGACGGTGGCGAATTCGCCCGTCGACCTCGAGAAGGCGTTTCGCGCCTCGAGCGACCGCGCGAAGTCGGCGTTCGGCCGCGAGGGTGTGTACCTCGAGCGCTACTTCCCCGCGCCGCGGCACATCGAGGTGCAGATTCTCGGCGACGGCAAGAAGACGCTGCACGTGCTCGAGCGCGAGTGCAGCATTCAGCGCCGGCACCAGAAGGTCGTCGAAGAGGCGGGCAGCCCGCTGTTTCTCGACGGCCAGCGGCCCGAGCTGAAGGCGAAGCTGTTCGACGCGGCGCTGAAGGCGGCGAATGCGTTCGGCTACGCGAACGCGGGCACGGTCGAGCTGCTCTACAGCGACGGTGAGATCTACTTCATCGAGATGAACGCGCGACTGCAGGTCGAGCACCCGGTCACCGAGGTCACGACGGGCGTCGATCTCATCGGCTGGCAGCTGCGCATCGCGAGCGGCGAGTCGCTCACGCTCGAGCAGTCTCAAGTTCAGCGCAAGGGCCACGCGCTCGAGTTCCGCATCTACGCCGAAGACCCGGTGAAGTTTTTCCCCTCGCCGGGCCCGCTCAAGGTCTACCAGGCGCCGACGGGCGACGGGGTGCGCCTCGACTCGGGCTACGAGCAGGGCGACGTGGTGACGCCGAACTACGACCCGATGATCGCGAAGCTGATCATCTCGGGCGACTCACGCGCGCAGGCCATCGCGCGCGCCGAAGACGCGCTCTCGCGCTTCACCATCGAGGGCATCAAGCACAACATTCCCCTGCACCTGCGCATCGTGCGCGACGCGGCCTTCAAAGAAGGCGCGCTCGATACGAAGTTCCTCGAAAAACACGCGAAAGGCTGAGCACCCATGGCTGACGTCGCAGCGCACATCACCGGTACCGTGTGGAAGATCGAAGTGAAGGTCGGGCAGACCGTCGCCGCCGGCGACGTGCTCGTCATTCTCGAGTCGATGAAGATGGAAATGCCCGTCGAGGCCCCCGACGCCGGCACCGTCAAAGAGATTCGCTGCAAAGAGGCGCAGCCCGTCAACGAAGGCGACGTGCTCGTCGTTCTCGGCTGACGCTGCGTGCTGCGCGTCGATGAACTCGAGGGCGGCGTTCGCCTCCTCACGCTCGACGAGCCGTCACGCCGCAACGCGCTCGACGCCGCCACGCTCGACGACCTCGAGCGCGCGCTCGGCGACGCGAAGGGCGTGCGCTGCTGGTTGTTGCGCGGCGCCTCGGGCCACTTCTGCTCGGGGTGGAACCTGTCGAGCCTCGAGGCGCTGAAGCCCGACGCGCCGCTGCCCGACGAGCGCATCGGTGAGGTCTTCGACCGACTGCAGCGCGCCGACGCGCCGACCGTCGCGTTCGTCGAGGGCTCGGCGTTCGGCGCCGGCTTCGAGCTGGCGTGCGCCTGCGACTTTCGTGTCGCCGCGAGCACCGCCGTGTTCTGCATACCACCCGCGAAGCTCGGCATCGTCTACGCCCCGAAGGGCATCGCTCGCGTCGCGTCGGTCATCGGGCAGGGCAGGGCGCGCTCGATGTTTCTCTCGGCGCGCCGGGTCTCGGCCGAGCAGGCGGTCGCCATGGGCCTCGCCGACGAGGTCTGCGACGAGGCGCGCGCGCTCGCGTTCGTCGCCGAGCTCAGCCTCACCGCGCCGCTCGCGGTCGCCGGCATGAAGCGCATCTTCCGCGGCGAGCTCGAGGGCATCGACGACCTGCGCCGCCAGAGCTTTCACAGCGACGACGCGCGAGAAGGCATCACCGCGCTCATCGAGAAGCGAAAGCCCGCCTTCAAGGGAAGCTGAAGCGCAAAAAAAAGGGGACAGGCTACTTTTTTGCGCAACGCCTTCGAGACGCTGAGAGCGCTCGTGACCTGGCGCCATCGCGCGCGAGGTTGCGCAGAAAAGTAGCCTGCCCCCTTTTTTGCGCAGTCACTTCGGGCTGCGAAACGCCTCGAGAATCGCGCGCACCTTCGGCGCCTGCGGGTCGTCGGGAGCGAGCTCGAGGAACTTCTCGTACGCACGCGCGCCGCCTGAGCCGTCGCCGAGCTGCCCGAGCGTGACGCCCATCAGCTTCCAGCACTGCGCGTTCTTCGGCTCGAGCTTGATGCACTTCTCGAGCTGCGTCTTGCCCTTCACGAACTCTTTGTTCTTGTTGAACGCGCGGGCCTCTTCGAGGAGGTCGGCGCCAGTCTTGGCCGCGGGCTGCGGAGGGGGCGGCGTCTTCACGGCCACCGGCTGAGGCTGCTGCACCGGCGTCGGCTTGACCTGCTCGGGCGCCTTCGCCTGCAGCAGCTTGCGCTCGGTCGCCTTGTTGAGCTTCTCGAGCACCTCGTTGTACCGCTTGGTCAGAAACTTGGTGTGCTGCGCCGACTCGAGCGCCTCTTTCGCGTCGCTCAGCTTGTCTTGCTCGATGAGCTGCTCGGCCTTCTCGAGCGCCGCGCGCAGCGCCTCTTCTTCTTTCAGCGCCACGAGCAGCCGCTGCGCCTCGGGGTGCAGCGACTCGCCGACGTAGCAGGTCTTCAAGATTTCACTCGCGCCCGCCCAGTCGAGGCCGTCGATCTTCTCGCGCGCCTCTTTGAGCTTCGATTCGATCTGCGCCCGCTGCTGCTCGGGCGTCAGCTCTTCGGGCTGCGGCGCCTCGACCTTCGGGTTCTTCGGGTTCGTGTCGACGACCGGCGGAGGCAGCTTCTGCCCCGAGCCGCGGCCGTACTTCATGTACGCGAAGCCACCGCCTGCGATCACGCACAGCGCCACCACGGCCACCGCGATCATGACGCCCGTCTTGCCGCCGCCGGCCGCTTCGTTGACGGCGTCGCGTGCGTCGTACTTCTCGCCGGCGCCGACGAACTTCATCTTCACGTGGCCGAGCTCGAGCACGTCGCCGTGGCGCAGCGCCGACTGCGCGTACGACTCGCCGTTCACCATCAGCCCGTTCGCCGACTGCATGTCGATGACGCGCCACTCGCCCGAGTCTTCTCGAACGATCTTGCAGTGCGTTCTCGACAGCGACCGGTGGTCGATGGCGATGTCGTTCTCGTCGGTGCGGCCCACCTTGAGCTCGGTGCGCACGCAGCTGTACTCGCGGCCCGCGAGCTCGGTGTTCAAGATGATCAGGCGCGGCGCGTCGGTCGCGTCGATGTCGGCGATCTGCCGAGGCCGGTTCTGCTCGACCTGATCCATGCGGATGATCGCGGTCGATTGCCGGCGCGCCGTGGCCTGCGCCTCTTCAGACGGCGCCGGCTGCGGCTGCAGGGTCACGTCGTTCGGGTCGGCCTCTTCGGGCTCTTCGCCCGTCATCGTCGCGCCCGGGTCGATGGTCGGGAGCACCGGTATCGTCGCGCCATCGGGCGACGGGTCTTTCGCGTGCGCCGCGTGCCGTGCCGTGCCGTTCGCGCCCACCCCGTTGCTGCGGGTATGAATCGCCTCGACCTCTTGAGTCTTGTCGTTGTGGTTCGGCGCAGCCGCGGCGGCCGCCTCGCTCGCCTCGCGCTGAACGGCGAGATCGTAGTCGCCGATCTGAATGAGGTCGCCCTCGTTCACCTGCACCTGGCCCTGAATGCGGTCGCCGTTGATGCGGATGCCGTTATAGCTGCCCAGGTCTTCAACCAGGATGTGACCGTTCTGGCGGAGCAGGCGTGCGTGCCGGCGTGACACGTTTCGCTCGGTCAGGCGAATCGTGTTTCCCTCCTGCCGCCCGATCGTGATCTCATCCCGAACGAACGGGACGACGGTTTTCCGGCCTTCGTCGTCTTCGATGATCAGCTTCATCGTTCGAACCGGGTTTCTACTACGAAACTCAAAACCCGCGCACTCATCCACTAATGATGACGGCGATTTACGGCCACGTCATGTCCATCGGGCGAATGGACCGCTTGACCTTCACGGGCGCATCGTCTTCGCCGCTGCCATACTCGTAGACCTTGAGCCAGCCGCTCACGCTCCGCACCGACGCCGGCGACGAGCACCTCGACCTCCCCGAGTTCGAGGCGCGGGTGCGCAGAGGTGAGATTTCGCCCCAGTCGCTCGTGCGGCTCCCCGCAATCACCGGCGACCACTTCGTGCCCGCCTGCGAGCTCGAGGTCTTCAAGGCGCTCCACGAGCCGAAGCGCGCCTACTTCGCCCGCGCCTTCAGCCTCTCTCGCTTCCCCTGGCTCACCTCGGCCCTCATTCTGTTGAACCTCGCCATCTACCTCTACACCGTGCGGGCCGGGCCCCTCTCGCTCGACGACATGGTCCGCTACGGCGCCAAGGCCGACCCCATGGTCGCCGACCTCGGCGAGCTGTGGCGCCTCTTCACCGCCAACTTCCTCCACCGCGACGCGCTGCACATCGGCCTCAACATGTTCGTGCTGTTCAACGTCGGCGGCGCCCTCGAGAACACCTACCGCACGCTCGACTACCTCTGGCTGCTCGTCTTCTCGGGCGTCGCCACCATGAGCGCCTCGCTGTGGCTGTCTGACGCCGTCTCTCTCGGCGCCTCGGGCATGGTCTACGGCTGCCTCGGCGCCATCGTCGTCTTCGGCCTGAAATACCGGTCGATCTTGCCCTCGCGCTACCGCACCATCATGAGCGAGGCCGCCATACCCTCGGTGCTCGGCCTGTTGCTCATCGGCATCACCAGCGAGGGCGTCGACAACTGGGCCCACATCGGTGGGCTGCTCGCCGGCCTCGTCACCGGCCTGTTCATGCGGCCCAAGCTGCTCGCTGACGAGGGCCAGAAGTGGGCGCCCGCTCTACGCGCCGCGCCGACGCTGACCATCGCGAGCCTGCTCGCGTTCGGGCCGCAGCTCGTCGGTGACCAGCTGCCTTCGATGCGCCACGAGCGCGACGACACCTTCGGCATCAGCGTGCCCGTGCCGCGCGCCTGGCGCCGCGGCGCTGACCGCTTCGGCACCGTGGCGTGGAACAATGGGCTCCCCGAGCTGGGGCGCGCGTCGTTCGCCGCGCAGGCCATCGAGATGCACGAGGGCGCCGACGCCGCCGAGCAGGCCGCCCGCTTCGAGGCCGGTGTGAAGGGGCTGCCGCAGGCCACCACCGAGGTGGTGTCGGTGCACGTCGACGCGATGGCGCCGTCTCGCATCGGCGAGCGCGACGCCGTGAAGATGCACGCGCTCTTGAACGAGCGGTGGGGCGCGACGCACGTGGTCGCGTTCTTCGTGCCGCGCGGTGAGCTCGTCTATCAGCTGGTGTTCAAGTACCCCGCCGAGTTCCCGCGCTATGCGCACGTGCTCGAGCAGATGCAGGCCGGCATACGCTTCGAAGAGCGCAAGAGCCTGCGCGAGGCGCGCGCGGCGGCGCTCCTGTTTCCCAACTCGCCGCTGCTGCTCGGTCGCCTCGGCGGTGCCCTGCGGCGTGAGGGTGAGCCGGTCGGTGCGGTCGAGGCGCTGAAGGTGGCGGTGCGGGGCGCCCCGTCGCGGGTCGAGCTGAGGCGCGAGCTCGCGCTGGCGCTCTTGTCTTCGGGCGACGTCGAGGCGGCGTGTGAGGCGAGCTCGGCGGCGGTGCTGTACGCGCCCGACGACCCCGACTCGCTCGAGGTCGACGCGCGCTGCGAGATCGCGCGCGGCAACCCGCGGCGCGCGCTCGAGCGGCTGACGTCGGCGCGCGCGATTCTACCGCTCGACGAGCGGCTCAAGGCCGCCGAGTCGCGGCTGAAAGCGACGCTGCACGAGTGACGGTGCTAAACCCGGGCGGCGATGACCCTGCTCGCCCTGCTGCTCGTCGTTGCCGCCGAAGAAGCTCCCCCGAAAGAAGAGACCGCGAAAGACATCTCGCAGAAGTCGCGTGAGAAGGGCGCGCTGAACCTCGTCGGGCTCACGGCCCAGCTGAAGCTCTCGACGACGTCGAAAGACGGCAAGGTGAAAGATCAGGTGCTGACGACGTCGTCGAAGAAGATCGACGCTCGCTCGCGCGTCGTCACGCGCTTCGAGCAGCCGGCCGGCGTCTCGGGCGTCGCGTTTCTCACCGTCGAGGGCGACAAGGGCGAGGCCGACGACATCTCGCTGTACCTGCCGAAGCTGAAGCGCGTGCGCAAGGTGGCGAAGCAAGAGCGTGGGCGCGCGTTCATGGACACCGACTTCAGCTACTCGGACATCGCGAGCAACGGCGGGCGCGACGAAGACTTCAAGAAGCTCGCCGACGAGAAGGTCGAAGGTCGCGACTGCTACGTCATCAAGGGCAAGGGCGGCGAAGACACGCCGTACGGCGACGTCACGATGTGGGTCGACAAGCAGTACTTCGTGCCGATGAAGGTCGACTACCTCGACAAGAAGAACGAGCCGCTGAAGCGATACCGCACGCTGAAGCTCAAGTCGTTCAAAGACCGCACGGTCGCGGCCGAGTCGGTGATGGAAAACCTCCAGACCGGCAGCAAGACGCAGATGGTGGTCTTGAGCCTGAACGACGCGCCCGTGGGCGACGAGGCGTTCACCGAGCGGGCGCTGGAACGCGGCCCGTGAAGGGGCGGGCTACTTTTCCGACGCGCCCCTCGGCTCGAAGCGCAAGCCGAGCGCCCGTCGGAAAAGTCGCCTGTTCCTTTTTCCTCGTCACGCTCTTCACCCTCGCCTGCCGCAGCGGCGTTCACGAGGCCGACTCTCTCGCGGTCGAGGTGAAGTCGCCGGTGCACGCGCGGCTCGTGGTGCGAGAGCACGACGAGTCGGTGCCGTGCGTCGGGGCGGGCGGTCTGATCGAGCGGCTGACGTGCATCTTCCAGACGCAGGCCACCACCTGCGCTTGGGTCGAGCTCGAGTCGCCCGAGCTGGCGGCGAGCCCGTTGGGCAACGACCTGAGCGCGTGCCAGGCGCTCACGAGCTTCGGCCCGCGGGTCATCGTGCCGGGGCAGGGCGTGACGTACGGGCTCGAGGTCGACCCGGCGGGCAACGCGCGCGACGGTCACCGCCTCGCGTACACGCGCGACGGCGTGCAGGCGACGGTCGCGTACGTCATCGACGGCCACTCGGTGGGCATCACGAACGCCGCGTGGCCCCCGGTGTGGAAGGCGATACCCCCGCTCGACGACCGGCTCGCGACGCTCTTCGCGGGCACGACCGACGCGCTCGCGCAGCGCCGGCTGCGCGAGTACACGCTCGCGAACGGGGGCGAGCGCCGCCTGGTCACGCTGCTCACCGGCGTCGGCGTCGATCGCTGGCGAGACCTCTACGACCACCTCGAAGACCCCGAAGCACGGCGCGACGCGCTGAAGCTCTTGCACGCGCGGCTCGGCGACCCCGATGAAGACCAGGTGCAGCTGCTCGCCGACCTCACCGAGCACCCCGAGCTCCAGCCCGCCGACTTCACCGCGCTGCTCGCCAACGCCGCCGAACGCAGCGTGCGCGAGAGCGACGACTGGTACGCGGTGGCTCCGCTGCTCGAGGAGCTGCACCGGCGCAAGCACCCCGCAGCCGCCGACCTCGCCTGCCGCGTCTTCGGCATGCAGACGCTCTCGTCGATGCCCTCGGGTGACCACGCCTACGACGAGATGGGCGACCCCGATGCGGTCGCCGGCGCGCTCGTCATCATCGGGCAGCAGAAGGTGCCGTGCCCGTGGGTCGCCATCGCGCTCGAGCGCGACCCATGCTCCGAGACCTACCGCTGCGAGCCTGACGGCGGGCTGGTCGAACCCGACGGCGACGAAGCCGAGTATGACGAAGAGACGGGCGAGCCCATCTTGAGAGCGAGGCCGCTGTGTGGCCGGGCCGCCGCGCTCTCTGCGCTGCGCCGCGGCGTCGCGGCAGAAGGCGACGAAGAGTACGAAGACATACCCGCGGCCGACGGGCCCGTGCTGCTCGGGGTCGGCTACCTGCACGGCCAGGTGCCCAAAGAGCTCGTCGCCAAGAACGCGCGCCGCATGTACCGCTTCGAGTACCCGCCCGTGCCCACCGAGCAAGAGGTCGAAGACGGCGCGGCGTACGACGAGCCCTGCCGCCGGCCGAGAGACCTCCCGGGCGCGGTCTGCCACCTGCCCCTCAGCGTCACCGACGTCACGTTCAACGGCTGCCGCCTGCACATCGACGACAAGGCGCACGTGGTTCGTGTGGAAGAGCTGAAGCCGAAGTAGACGTCAGCGCCTCGATGCTCGTGGTGCTCGCAGCCGTCGTTCTTGCGCAGGCCGATGGCGGCGACGCCGTCGATGCCGGCACCGTCATGACGGTCGACGCGTTCGAGCCCGCCGCGGTCGAGGCATTCACTGAGTCTCAGGCTGGCACGGTCGAGTCGTTCGAGCCGCCGGCGCCCGCGGGTCTGACCGCCCGGGTCTACGGCAACGTCTACGGGCTCGCGTCGGTCGACACGCGCTTCGACTCGCCGCCGCGGGTCGACATGGCCGAAAACGTGGCCGAGCTGCGGCTCAAGGCGCTGCTCGGCGTCGACGTGAAGGTGAACGACCGCATTCGGGTGGTGCTCGAAGGGCGCGCGCAGGTGCGGGGCGCGACGCAGCGCGACTTCGAGCGCACGAAGGGCTTCTTCGACCCGATGTTGGGCGATGCGTACGTCGACCTCTACACGTCGAAGGTCGACCTGCGGGTGGGCAACCAGCGCATCGCGCTCGGCGCGAACGCGGGCCTCGCCCCGGCCGATGCGCTGAACCCCAGAGACCTGCGCGAGAGCATCGCGACGACCGACCCCGAAAACGCGGTGCTGCCGGTGTTCGGCATTCGGGCGCTGGGCGAGATCGGCCGCGTGAGCTTGATGGCGGCGTACACGCCGTTCTTCACGCCGCACCGCTACTTCGTGTTCGGGCAAGACGAGGCGATTCTGCAGCCGGGCGCCGAGCAGACCCTCGAGAACCGGCGCATCGACCCGAGCATCGAAGACTACGTGCAAGAGCGGGTGCTCGAGACGAAGCGGCCCGCCCCGTTTCTGGGCGACCTGGCGCTGCGGGCGGTGACGACGGGCGACTGGAAGGTCGGCGCCTCGTGGGTGTGGGTGAACGAGAAGCTGCCGCGGGTGACGGTCGACCCCGAGCTTCAGGCGCTGCTCGGGGCTCGGGCTCTTGGCCGGCCGGTGAGCCCGGCGGTGGCGGCGTCGGTGTCGAACCGCATCGAGGCGGGCGAGCAGCTCTACGTGGGCGAGTACTGGCGGCAGCACATCTTTTCGCTCGAGCTGTCGCGCATCATCTGGCAGGGGCAGCTCGACGTCGACGTGTCGTTCACGCCGCGGCAGACGTTCTTCGACGCGTCGTTCGTGCCGGTGAACAAGGCGGCGGTGACGTGGGTCGTCGGCTACTCGAAGGCGACCGACTCGGCGCTGACGTGGGGCATCAACTACTTCGGCATGGCGGTGCCGGGCGTGAAGGCGTCGGAGCAGTTGTTCCTCGTCGAGCCGGCGACGGCCGTCGGCGCCGATCGGGTCGCGTGGCTGCACCTGTTCGCCGGCATCATCGGCTACGAGCTCTTCGACAAGCGCCTCGACGTCTCGCTGCGCGCGGCGTTCGAGGTGGTGCAGAAGAGCTTCGCGCTCGCGCCCCGCATCGCGTGGAAGGGCGTCGACGGCCTCGAGGTGTGGCTGTCGGCCGAGTTTCAAGAGGGGTCGCCCTACAGCCCGCTCGGCTACTACACGCGCAACGACAAGGTGTTGGTCGGTGCGAGGTACGAGCTGTTCTGAGGCCAGGCCTCTCGGAGCCCGGAACCCGGCGACCGTTTTTTCGGCAACCGTCCCCGGGCCCGTCCCCGTCCCCGGCTGTTCAGAAATGTGACCTCAGCGTGAGCCCAGGTCACCGCGAAGCGAGCCACTTCTCGACATCACCCTGGTCGGGCCCTCGCAACACGGTGCGCGCCGCCTCCGCCAGTTGAATCGAGCGGTCTCGGCCGTCGGGGCCTGCTTCCCACAGGGCCTTCGCCAGCTGAAACCGCGCCGCCGCGAGGTTCTCGGCGTCGTCGCTCTTCTCGCGAAGCGCCACGGCCCGCTCGAGCGGAGCCACCGCCTTCTCGGCCGCCTTCAGCGCCAGCTGGCACCGCCCGATCGCCACCAGGTCGTTCGCGAGCGACGGCGACGACACCCCGGCCACCTTCTCGCGCAGCGCCAGCGCCTGCTCGAAGTACGACAGCGCCTTCTCGTAGTGGGCCTGCTCGAGCTCGAGGTCGCCCAGCGCGTTCAGCGAGCGCGCAACCTCGACCGACTCGGGCCCGGCCTTCTCGCGCCGCGCGTCGTACGCCGCCTTCAGCGCCGCCTGCGCATCGCGCCACTGCCCGAGCCGCGCGTACGTCGCGCCGACCCGCTCGCGCGCGTTCGACGTCGTCGCGTGCGTCGGGCCGAGGCCCTTCTCGATCATCGCGAGCGCGAGCTGCGCCTCGGGCAGCGCCTCGCGGTACGCCCGCTGGCTGAAATAGAGGTCTGCGATCTCGCCGTGAACGCTCGCCACCTGCAGGTGCTCGGGCCCCAGCGCCCTCTCGCGCGTGCGCAGCGCCGACTGAAACAGCTTCAGCGCCGCCTCGGCGTCGCCCATGCGCTCGAGAATGTTCGCCAGCACCACCCGCGTGCTCGCCACCTCGAGGTGGTCGGGCCCCAGGTTCGTCTCGCGCACCTTCAGCGCCCGCTGCAGAAAGTCGAGCGCCTCGGACAGGCGGCCCTGCTGCCGGTACACCACCGCCAGGTTGTTCATCGACGACGCCGTGTTCGGGTGGTCGGGCCCTTCGTTCTGCAGGTGCAGCTCGTACGAGCGCTGGTACTGCCGCTCGGCCTCGTCGAACTGCCGCAGCCTCGCGAACGCCGTGCCGAGGTTCGAGTAGCTCATCGCCAGGTCGGGGTGGTTCTCGGGCAGGTAGCGCTTGCGAATCGCCAGCGCCCGCTCGAAGTCGTTCTTCGCGTCGGCGAGGCGCTCTTCCGACAGCGCCACGTCGCCCGAGTTGCTCGCGAGCTCGGCCTCGATGTCGGGGTCGTTGCCGGCCCGCGTCGCCGCCGCCGTCGCGAGGCGCTCCCAGGCGTGCGCGACGTCGAACCGCTCTTGAATCGCACCCGTCACCGCGAACAGCCGGCTGAACGCCCGCGCCGTGAGCGCCGCGTCGCCCGACTGCTCGGCGTGCGCCGCGGCCTCGAAGTACGCGCTCTCGGCCGCCTTCGTGTCGCCCGCCCGCGTCAAGAGCCGCCCGAGCAGCAGGTACGCCTCGGCGAGCGACGCCTCTGACCCGCCGCCCCCGACCGCCGCCCGCGCCACCTCGACGCCACGTGCATATTTGCCTGCATCGAGCAGCGCCTTCGCTTCGATGATGCGGTTGCGCAGCGTCTCTTCACGCGCCGTGCTCGACGCCGGCCGCGCGCGCCCCTGCGACAGCGCCACCGCATCGCGGCAGTCGTCGATGCGGTCGAGGCCGCGGGCCGCGCTGACGGCGTTCGACACGACGACCTTGTCGGCCGTCTCGAGCAGCGCGAGCGTCGCGCGCAGGGCCCGAAGGCGCGTCTCGAGGCACAACGTCTTGCGCTGGTAGAGCTCTTCCGAGTCGGTCTTGCGAATGCGCACCGCCTCGCAGCTGTCTTTTTCGGCCGAGATCCACGACTGCGTGTACGCGTCGAGCGCGCTCTCGACCCCCTTGAACGCATCGGCCGCGTAGCGCGCTCCGGTGGCCGTGAACGCCTTCTTCAGGCGGTCTTTCGACGCGGCGTCCCACACGCCCGTCAGCCGCGCCTCGGCGCCGCTGCAGACGCGCAGCCGCTGCGTCGACCACACCGAGAACCCGACCCCGAGCGCCGCCACCACGCCGAGCGCCACCAGCGCGAACGCCATGCGCGTGCGCCGCACCACGGCGCGGCGGGGCTCGAGCGCGGCGAGCAGCGACTCCATGTCGGGGTAGCGGTCTTTCGGGTCGGCCTGCAGACCCCGCTTCAGCGCCGCCCACACCGACTCGGGGGCCTCGTGGCCCGCCGGAGGCGGCGGCAGCTGGTTCATCACCATCTCGGTCGCGTGCGCCTTGAGCGTCGCGCCGCCGAACGGGCGCTTGCCGTAGAGCGCCTCGTACAGCGCGACGCAGAAGCTGAACTGGTCGCTGCGCGCGTCGGTCGGCAGCCCGCCGAGCTGCTCGGGCGCCATGTAGCCCGGCGTGCCCATCACCGCCCCGTCGCGCGTGAGCGGCGAGCCGAGCGGCGAGTCTGCGACGATGTCTTGCCCGCCCTCTTTCTTGAGCTCGCTGCTCGTCGCCTGGCGCGCGAGGCCGAAGTCGAGCACGCGCGGCCGGCCGTCTCTGCCGATGATGATGTTGTCGGGCTTGAAGTCGCGGTGAACGATGCCCGCGCGGTGTGCGGCCGACAGCCCGCTGCCCGCGCTCAAGAAGACACGCAGCGTCTCGTGCCACGGGTGGGGCGTGCGCATCCACTGGCCGGCGGTTTCGCCCTCGACGAACTCCATGGCGACGAAGACGCGGTCACGCAGGGTGCCGACGTCGTGCACCATCACCACGTTCGGGTGCTGCAGCCGCGCCATCGCCTGCGCCTCGCGCAACAGGCGCGCCCGGCCCTCGTCGGCGCTCACCGTGCCGGTGCGCAACAGCTTCAGCGCGACCTTGCGGTCGAGGTGCGGGTCGTAGGCCGCGAACACCTCGCCCATGCCGCCCGCACCGAGGCGCTCGAGCAGCACGTAGCGGCCGAGGGGCATGCCCTTCTGCAGCGACTCGAGCCGGTCTTCGTGTGCCGTCGGGCTGTCGGGCCGCGTGTCGCCGCCCTTCGCCGCCGGCACGCTCGAGATGGGCGCCGCCATCGTCTTCGAGTTGACGAGCGACGACACCTCTTCGAACAGCGCGCGGCACGGCTCGCAGCGTTCGAGGTGTGCATCGACGGCAGCCCGCGCGGCCTCGTCGAGCGAGCCGGCGGCGGCCTGGGTGAGCACGTCCTCTGCGAGGTGGGTCAAGGCTTGAGGCTTCGTAACGGTTGAGCAGCCACTCTAATCCGGCTACGGGGCTTGCCCATGGAGCTCGGCAACCCGCGCGTGTGGTTCGGCCTCGTCGCGGCGCTGTACGTCGTCATCTTCCCCTGGCACCCGAACCTGCGCAGCCCGAACGAGCTGTGCCGCTTGTGGCAGGCGCGCGCGATCGCCGAGCACGGCAAGGTCTCGCTCAACGAGACCATGCAGCAGTACGGCCCGGTCGGCGACCTGTCGGTGGTGAACGGCGTCTACTACCCGTCGAAGGCGCCGCTGATGAGCTTCCTCGCGGCCCCCCTGTACTGGGTGATGTGGAAGGTGGCGGGCACCGTGCCCGAGCTGCCGCAGGTCTTCTTCTCGCGGCTCGTGCTCACCATCGCGCCGACGCTATTGCTGCTCGTCTTTCTGCTGCGCTTCTTGAAGACGTACCTCAAAGGTGTGCTGCCCGAGGTGCTCGTCGTCGCGTACGCGCTCGGCACCCTCGCGTTCAGCTATTCCGAGGCGTTCTTCAGCCACCAGGCGACCGCGGTGCTGCTCTTCTTCGCGTTCTACGCCGCCTGGCGCGTGCTGCGCGGCGAGCTGAAGCGCCACGGCTGGGTGATCGCCGGCGCGCTCGCGGGCGCCGCGGTGATGGCCGAGTACACCGCCGCGCTCACCGTCATCGCGCTCGCCGTCTACGTGCTGGCCGCGCGGTGGGGCCGGTGGCGCGAGCTGGCCGCCGCCGCGGGGCTCGTGCTGCTCGGGGCGGCGCCGTTTCTCGGCGGCCTGATGGCGTACCACCAGGCCTGCTTCGGGCACCCGCTCGAGAGCGGCTACAAACACCTCGCCGACGCCGCCTATCAGGGCTGGCACGTCGGCGGGTTTCTCGGCATTCGGCTGCCCGACCCGACGGCCTTCGTGCTGTCGTTCTTCTCGCCGCTGCGCGGGCTGTTCATGCTGTCGCCGTTCTTGTTGTTCGCGCTGCCGGGGCTCAAAGCCGTTCGCGCCACCGACCGGGCGCTGTTCTGGCTCTGCACGGTGCTGCTGTTGATGAACGCCTACTTCACGTCGTCGTTCGACTACGTGTCATGGGGGTGGACGACGGGGCCCCGCCACATGACGCCGCTCGTGCCGTTCTTGCTGCTGCCCGTCGGCCTCGCGTTCGTGCGCCTCGAGCAGGCCACGTCGCTCGACGGCCGCATCGGCTACGCCGTCGCCGTGGGCCTCACCGTCTCGTCGGTGCTCGCCGTCGGCGGCATCGTCTTCGTGAACTACGTGCCCGACTCGCTGTCGACGTCGCTGTTCGGCCTCGCGATGCCGCTCTTTCAGCAGGGCTACTTCCCCCCGACGGTCTTCAACTTCATCGGCATCGCGAACCCGGTGGCCGGCGCAGTACCGTTCTTGCTGCTGCTCGCCGCCGCGGCGCTGCTCGTGAAGGCGCTGGTGAAGAGCCCGGCGGTCGCCGCCGCCGCTGCTGCCGCGGCCCTCGCGCACCTGCTGTTGCTCAGCGGGGCGACGCGCCACGATGCCGCCGACGAGGGCGCCGTCGGCCACCTCAAGGCGGTGTGGCTCGCACCCCCCGGGCAGAGCGTTCGCTTCTGGTAGGGGTTGACGATTCGGTTGACGATTTTTCTGGGCGGGTGACGATTGTGCAGAGGACCTCGTGCTCCACCCCTCAGTTGCACACCTGAACCTGCCGCTGCTCGAGCGATTGCCTTTCGCCATCGT